>JAISIZ010000009.1 GCA_031261785.1 Mediterranea sp. (in: CFB group bacteria) | reverse complement strand
ATGTCCATGTAGTAGACGCCCATCTGGTAGTCGTACTCCTTGTTGTTGACGTCGAGGATGTTCTGGTTCTTGAGCTGGTTGCGGTAGTTGTTGATCTCGCTCTCGATGTTGAACGACTTGTTGATGTCGATGTTCTGCCGCTCGGTCTTCTCGACCACGGCGATCATCTGCGCCAGGGCGTCGTTGGTGAGCTTCATCATGAAATGGATGTGGTCGTACTGCTTCTCGGTGAAGTCCACGTTGGCCTGCCGCTTGCGATTGATGGTGCGCGCCAGGTTGTAGCAGCTGTCGCCGATGCTCTCGATCTCGGTCACCTCGCGGAGCATGGCGCGTATCTGCAACTTGCTCTCCGAGCTTAGCCTCCCCTCGGACACCTGGTTGAGGTAGTTGGCTATCTCCAGCTCCATGTTGTCACTGATGTTCTCGTACTTCTCCACCCGGCTGAAGAGCTTGTTGAAGTCGTCGTCCTTCTCGGTGTGCAGCAGGTCCTGTACCATGCCGAACATGCGGTGGGTGCGCTCGGCGAAGAGGTGGATCTCCTTGCGTGCCTGCAGGATGGACAGCTCGGAGGTGGAGAGCAGGCCGGCGGTGATGTAGCGCAGGCGCGGCTCCTCGTCTTCCTCCTTGGGATGGATGATGGCGCAGACGGTGCGCTCGATGAGCTTCACCGCCCAGATGAGTATGCAGACGTTGCAGATGTTGAAGGCGGAGTGGAAGGCCGACAGCTTATAGGAGATGAGCACCTGCGGGTCGCTGCTGTAGAAGAAGGTGTCGACAATCCAGTTGACGAACTGCATGAAGGGATGGAAGAGGATGAGCACCCAGATGACGCCGAACACGTTGAACACCAGGTGCGCCAAGGCCGCTCGCTTGGCTTGGGTGTTGGCCGTCAGCGCCGCCAGGTTGGCCGTGATGGTGGTGCCTATGTTCTCGCCCAGCACCAGCGCGGCGCCCAGCTCGAGGCTGATCCATCCGTTGGCGCACATGATGAGCGTGATGGCCATGGTGGCGGCCGAGGCCTGGACGATCATGGTGAGCACGGTGCCGATGAGCAGGAACAGGAGGATGGAACCGAAGCCCATGTCGGTGTAGTTTTGCACGAAGGCCAGCATGTCGGGGTTCTTCTCCAAGTTGGGGGCGTTCTGCTTGAGGAGCATCAGCCCGTAGAAGAGGAACGCGAAGCCGAAGATGAACTCGCCGATGGACTTGCGCTTGCTTTTCCCCGAGAAGATGAAGGGGAGGGCGATGGCGATCAGGGGCAGGGCCAGGGCGCCCATGTCGACCCTGAAGCCGAAGATGGAGATGATCCAGGCGGTGACGGTGGTGCCGATGTTGGCACCCATGATGACGCTGATGGATTCGGTGAGCGTGAGCAGACCGGCGTTGACGAAACTGACCACCATCACCGTGGTGGCTGACGAAGATTGGATAAGGGCGGTGATGAACATGCCGGTGAGCACTCCCGTCACCCGGTTGGTGGTCATCGCCGTCAGGACGCTCCGCAAACGGTCACCCGCTATCTTTTGAAGCGCTTCGCTCATGATCTTCATGCCGTATAGGAAGATGCCTAACGAGCCGATGAGCATTAAAAAATTTAAAAATGTATATTCCATCTACAATATATATAATACATGCTTGTTTTTTATCAGAAAGAGCGTATCTTCGTAGCCTGTAAATCAAGGAAACTAATAAACAAATATTTTGGTCTATGAATCATTCGGTGCAAATTCGGTGCAAAAATAGCAATATTTCCAAAGAATTCCCTATCGGAAGCTCTCTTTTGGAAATTTATCGCGGTTTTAACCTCGACTTTCCCTACCAGGTGGTGAGCGCAAAGGTAAACAACCGGACGGAAGGGCTGACCTTCAAGGTGTTCAATAACAAGGATGTGGAGTTCCTCGACGTACGCGACCCGTCGGGCATGCGCACCTACGTGCGCTCGCTCTGTTTCGTGCTGTTCAAGGCCGTTACCGAACTCTTCCCCGACGGCAAGCTGTTTGTCGAGCATCCCGTCTCCAAGGGATACTTCTGCAACCTGCGCGTCGGACGCCCCCTCGAACTTGACGACGTGGCGCGCGTCAAGCAACGCATGCGGGAGATCATCGCCAAGAACCTCCCCTACCGACGTACCGAATGCCTCACCGCCGAGGCCGTGCGCATCTTTGGCGAACGGGGCATGGACGACAAGGTGAAGCTGCTCGAGACCTCCGGATCGCTATATACCTATTATTACACGTTGGGCGACACCGTGGATTATTACTACGGAAACCTCGTGCCCCGCACGGGGTACCTCTACCTCTTCGACATAGTGAAGTACTACGACGGCCTGCTCCTGCGCATCCCCAGCCGCGAGAATCCCAACGAGCTGGAGGAGGTGGTGAAGCAAGAGAAGATGCTCGACGTCTTCAAGGAGTACCTCAACTGGAGCAACATCATGGGGCTGAGCAACGTGGGCGACCTCAACCTGGCCTGCCAGGCCGGACACGCCACCGAGCTGATCAACGTCGCCGAAGCCCTGCAGGAGAAGAAAATCGCGCAGATAGCCGATACCATCTATCGCCGCTGCTCGGAGGATGGCGGACAGCACACGCGGCTGGCGCTCATCGCCGGGCCTTCGTCGTCGGGCAAGACCACCTTCAGCAAACGCCTCTCCATACAGCTGATGACCAACGGGCTGAAACCTTACCCCATCTCGATAGACAACTACTTCGTGGACCGCGAGCAGACCCCGCGCGACGCCGACGGCAACTACGACTACGAATCGCTATACGCCCTCGACCTCGACCTCTTCAACCGGCAGCTACAGGCTCTGCTGGGCGGCGAGGAGGTGGAGCTGCCACGATTCAACTTCACCCTCGGGCGAAAGGAGTACAAGGGCGACAAGCTCCGCATCGACGACAACACCATACTCATCCTCGAAGGCATACACGCCCTCAATCCCGAGCTGACGCCACAGATCCCCGACAGCCAGAAGTTCAAGATCTACGTCTCGGCGCTCACCACCATCTCGCTCGACGACCACAACTGGATACCCACTACCGACAACCGCCTGCTGCGCCGCATCATCCGCGACTTCAACTACCGCGGATACTCGGCGCGAGAGACCATCTCGCGCTGGCCCAGCGTACGGGCGGGCGAGGAGAAGTGGATCTTCCCCTTCCAGGAGAATGCCGACGTGATGTTCAACTCCGCCCTGCTTTTCGAACTGGCCGTTCTCCGCTTCCACGCGGAGCCGATACTGATGGGCGTGCCACGCAACGCTCCCGAGTACAGCGAAGCCTACCGCCTGCTCAAGTTCATCAAGTATTTCGTGCCCATACAGGACAAGGAGATCCCCCCCACCTCCCTCCTGCGCGAATTCCTGGGAGGCAGCAGCTTCAAGTATTGACTAAGCGTTCCGCATAAAACGGGAAGCCCGGGCTTTTGTAACCATGTTTCGCGCATGGAGTAAAAAGCCCGGGCTTCTCGTCCCGTGCAAACTACACGAAAAAACTCATTGCCCCTGATTTCTTCGGATTAATTCGTTTTATTGCCTTGTATTTTCCCGGTTTATAGCCTATCTTTGCCCCTTATTTATTAAGAGCAAGCCGTTATGGACAGTAAATACTACCCCCGGAAAGTGTATATAGCCCTTGAGGAATGGAGCAAGGAGGCGGGCAGAAAACCCCTGTTGTTGCGAGGAGCGCGGCAAGTAGGGAAGACAACGGTAGTGCGTCAATTGGGAAAGAATTTCAAGCATTATGTGGAAGTCGACCTAAACGAGCACCCCGAGCTTCACTCCTTGTTTGCATTGGGACATTCGCCACAAGAGATCTGTAGCCAGCTGGAACTGATATTCAGGACCCCTATCGTGGCGGGGAGCACACTGCTCTTCTTGGATGAGATACAAGCTTGTCCGGCGGCCATCAATCAGTTGCGCTATTTTTACGAGAAGCATCCCCAGCTGCACGTCATTGCCGCCGGATCGCTCCTCGAGTTCGCCCTTGAGGAGCTGCCGACGTTCGGAGTAGGTCGGATTCGTTCCATTTTCGTATATCCCTTTAGCTTTATGGAGTACCTGTGGGCTGCGGGCGAAAACTTATTGGCCAATGCCATCGCCCGGGCCGATGCTGGACATCCGCTGTTCGATGCCGTCCACCAGAAAGCCCTTGGATACTTACGCGCTTTTCTCATCGTGGGTGGAATGCCCGAAGCCGTAAAGACGTATATGGAGAGTGGCAGTCTGTTGGCCGCGCAACGAGTGCTGGACGACCTGCTCGTGTCGTTCAGGGCCGATTTCGTGAAATACAGGCGTTTCCTGCCCGAGGAACGCCTCGACGAAGTGATGCTGGCCGTGGCCGAACAAGGGCATGCCAAGTTTGTGTACAGCAAAGCCAGCGCCGGAGGTCGTATGGAGTCGGTAAAGAAAGCGTTGAACGCGCTGATACTCGCGGGGCTGGTTTACCCTGTAACGCATACGGCGGCCAACGGCATTCCCCTTGGGGCAGAGGTCGACCGGAAGCGTCAGCGAATGATACTGTTCGATACCGGACTGCTGCAACGTATCCTGCGATTAGACATGGCCGACATCTTGCTGACCGAAGACTTCAACGTCATCAACAAAGGGGCTATCGCGGAGGTGTTCGTGGGATGCGAACTACTCAAAGCCGCTTCTTGTTTCGAACGACAGGAACTTTACTACTGGCGGAGGGAGGAAAAAAACTCCAACGCCGAGGTGGACTATGTAGTCACCCGGCGTCGGAGCATCGTCCCCATTGAAGTGAAATCGGGAACTAGGGGTTCCATGCAAAGCCTCCGTCTCTTCATGGAAAAGAAGCGTCTCTCCGTAGGAATCCGCACCAGTCTGGAGAACTTCGGGCAATACGGGAATATACGGGTCTACCCGTTGTATGCGATCGGCAACGTGGTGGAATAGCGTCCGTCCGGCTATCCGCGCAGCGCCTCCACCTCTTCGGGCGTGAGGGGGATTTTCTTTCCCAGCCGGCGCGCGCCGGTGTCGGTGATGAGGTAATCTTCTTCATTGCGGATGCCGCCGAAGTCCTTGTACGTCTCCACCTTGTCGTAGTTGATGAAGTCGGCGAACTTCTTCTCCGCCTTCCATTGGTCGATCAGCTCGGGGATGAAGTAGATGCCCGGCTCCACGGTGAGCACGAATCCCGGCTCGAGCGGGATGGCGAGGCGTTGCGACTTCCGTCCGAACTGCGTGCTGCGGGGCTGTCCGTCGTAGCCTACCCATAGCTCGCCAAGGCTCTCCATGTCGTGCACGTCGAGGCCCATGGCGTGTCCCAGCCCGTGGGGATAGAACAGGGCGTGCGCCCCTTGGCGTACGGCTTCGCCGGTGTCGCCCTTCATCAGCCCGAGGGCTTTCATGCCGTCGACCATCACGCGTGCCGACAACTCGTACACCTCCATATAGGGTATGCCCGGGCGGAGCGCCTTCACCGATTCGAGGTGCATGGCGTTCTGTATCTCGTACACCTCGCGCTGGCGGGCGGTGAATGTCTTGTCGGCAGGTACGGTCGACGACATGTCGCCGGCATATCCCGACTCCACCTCGGCTCCGGCGTCGATGAGGAAGAGGTCGCCCGGCTTGATGAGGTTGCCGTGATAGTGGTTGTGGAGTGTCTGGCCGTTGATGCTGGCTATGGTGGCGAACGAGAGTTCGCAGTTCTGCGTCTCGGCCACGTGGTTCATCTCGGCCACCACCTCGTACTCGTACATGCCGGGACGGATGAAGCGCGTGGCGGCGATGTGCATGTCGGCCGTGACGTCGCACGCCCGTTCGATCTCGGCGATCTCCTCGTCCGACTTATGGCCGCGTTGCGCCACCACGGCGCGGATGAAGGGTACCGACGCCTGCTGCCGGGCGGGTGCCACGCCCAGCCAGTCCATCAGCTTGAGCTTGTGCTCGGGGCGGTAGGGGGGCAGGTAGTGTATCGCCCGTCCTTGCCGTACGCACAGGGCGAGGTAATCCGTGATGCCGGCGGCGGGAAGGATGGTGGTGACGCCCACCTCATCGCCCCGTTGGAGCAGGGTGGGCTGGGGCCCCATCCACACGATATCGTCCATGGACAGCTCGTCGCCGAAGATCATCTCCCGCCCTTCGTCGATGTCGATGATGGCGGCCAGCCCGGCGGCCGAGATGCCGAAATAATAGAGGAAGGTGGAATCCTGGCGGTAGCGGAACGTGTTGTCCGCGTAGTTCAGTCCCAGCTCGTCGTTACCGATGAAGAGCAGCACGCCTGTGCCTACTCTCTGTTTTAGCAGCGCGCGGCGCCGCACATACGTTTCTTTGGCAAACATGATGTTCGTTGTTTAATTGGTTATGAGGCAAAGGTAACGTTTAATTCCAAATAAAAGGCACGGATTTCACGGATTTCACAGTTTCCGCGTTTGCGGGACGGTGAAATCCGCGTAATCCGTGCCACTTGGACAATGCTTTAGGCCTTAGCGGTCTTCGGGCAATACGGCCTTCAGCGCCTCCTCGAGGTCGATACCCAAGGCTTTGGCCACTCCCGCGCCGTAGGCGGGGTCGGCCTTGTAGCAGTTGCGGGCGTGGCGTTGCTTGACGAACAGCTCCGAGTCGGCCATGGCCCGGGCGGTGTTCTCGCAGGTGAGCTGCTGCTCCTCGGCGGGCATGAGGCGCCACAGGTCGCCGGGCTGGGTGTAATAATCGTCGTCGTATTCACGCTCGTTGTAGTTGTACACGTCGCCATGGATCTTGAGGGGTGGCTCCTTCGTCTCGGGCGAATCTTGCCATACGCCGTAGCTGTTGGGTTCGTATCCCTTGGTGGAGCCGTAGTTGCCGTCCACGCGCATGGCTCCGTCGCGGTGGTAGGAGTGGAAGGGGCAGCGGGGCTTGTTGACGGGAATCTGCTCCAGGTTGACGCCCAGGCGATAGCGTTGCGCGTCGCCGTAGGAGAAGAGGCGGGCTTGCAGCATCTTGTCGGGCGAGAAGCCTATACCCTCGATCGCGTTGATGGGGTTGAAGGCGGCTTGCTCCACGTCGGCGAAGTAGTTCTCGGGGTTGCGGTTCAGCTCGAGCACGCCCACCGGCTGTAGCGGGAACTCCTTCTGCGACCATACCTTGGTGAGGTCGAAGGGGTTGATGCGATAGCTGTCGGCTTGCTCCTCGGTCATGAGCTGGATGTAGAACGTCCAGCGGGGAAAGTCGCCCCGCTCGATGCTGTCGAACAGGTCGCGTTGGTGCGATTCGCGGTCCTTGGCGATGATGGCTTCCGCCTCCTGGTCGGTGAGGCACTTGATGCCTTGCTGCGTGTGCAGGTGGAATTTCACCCAGACGCGGCGGTTCTGCGCGTCGTAGAAGCTGTAGGTATGGCTTCCGTAGCCGTGCATGTGGCGGTAGGAGTAGGGTATGCCTCGGGGACTCATGGTGATGGTGACCTGGTGCAGCGCCTCGGGCAGCAGCGTCCAGAAGTCCCAGTTGCTGTTGGGGCTGCGCAAGTTGGTCTTGGGGTCGCGCTTGATGGCGTGGTTCAGGTCGGGGAACTTGAGTCCGTCGCGGAGGAAGAAGACGGGGGTGTTGTTGCCCACCAGGTCCCAGTTGCCCTCCTCGGTGTAGAATTTCATGGCGAAGCCGCGGATGTCGCGTTCGGCGTCGGCGGCGCCTCGCTCTCCGGCCACGGTCGAGAAGCGGACGAAGCACTCGGTCTGCTTGCCCACCTCGTTGAAGATGGCGGCGCGGGTGTACTTGCTGATGTCGTGGGTGACGGTGAACGTTCCGAAGGCTCCCGATCCCTTGGCGTGCATCCGTCGTTCGGGAATCACTTCGCAGTCGAAGTGCGCCAGCTTCTCGATGAGCCAGGGGTCTTGCAACATGGCTGGTCCGCGCTGGCCGGCGGTTTGGGTGTTCTGGTTGTCGGCGACTGGCCGACCGTTAGCGGCGGTAAGTTTTCTTTTTTCCATAAAAAGATCTTTTTGTTTGGTCGTCCACAAAGATGAGCGGGGCTATGCTTTGCTTCAGTGGTTTATAAAAATGAATAAATAAGAAAATAAGCGACTAAGTAACTCTATGACAATACCTCACGGCTTCTGCTTGTCAGGGAGAGGGGGGAGAGATTCGCCGCTAAAGTAAGGATAAAAAGCTAAATAAGCAAGCCCCCTAACGAAAAAAATGCGGGAAAGGACAATTATTAATCTTTCTTCCCTTGTTTAAGCGACTTATACACCGGGATGAAGACGATAGCGCCCGAGATGAGGATGGTGACGACGGTCATGCCGTCCACGCTTTTGGCGTTGGTGAGCACGAGGTAGCAGAGCGCCAGCCAGAGCAGGCTGACGCATACGCATTGTGATTTGGAGAGTGGACGTTTCATGATTCCAGCGCTTGCTCGATGTCGTCGATGATGTCGTCGGCGCTCTCGATACCTACTGACAGGCGGATGAGGTCGGGACGTACGCCGGCTTCGAGCAGTTGCTCGTCGGTCATCTGCCGGTGGGTGTGGCTGGCGGGGTGCAGCACGCAGCTGCGCGCGTCGGCCACATGGGTCACGATGGCGACGAATTTCAGGGCATCCATGAACTTGATGGAGCGCTCGCGCCCGCCCTTCAGCCCGAAGGCGATGACGCCGCACGATCCGTGGGGCATGTACTTTTGCGCCAGGTCGTAGTATTTGTTGCCGGGTAGCCCGCAGTAGTTGACCCATGCCACCTCGCTCGGATGCGCGGCCAGGTACTCGGCCACCCGTTGGGCGTTGGCGCAGTGGCGCGGCACGCGTAGGTGGAGCGTCTCCAGGCCGAGGTTGAGCAGGAAGGCGTTCATGGGGCTTTGTATGCTGCCGAGGTCGCGCATCAGCTGCGCCGTGGCCTTGGTGATGTAGGCCATCTTGCCGAACGCCTTGGTGTAGGTGAGGCCATGGTACGACTCGTCGGGCGTGCATAGTCCGGGGAATTTCCCGGCGTGCGCTTCCCAGTCGAAGTTGCCGCTGTCCACCACGCAGCCGCCTACGCTGACGGCGTGCCCATCCATGTACTTGGTGGTGGAGTGCGTCACGATGTCGGCGCCCCACTCGAAGGGACGGCAGTTGATGGGCGTGGGGAAGGTGTTGTCCACGATGAGGGGTACGCCATGGGCGTGCGCCACGCGGGCGAACTTCTCGATGTCGAGCACCTCGAGCGAGGGGTTCGAGACGGTCTCGCCGAAGAGCGCCTTGGTCTCGGGGCGGAAGGCAGCCGATAGCTCCTCTTCGCTGGCGTCGGGGCTGACGAAGGTGACGTCGATGCCGAGCTTCTTCATCGTCACGCCGAAGAGGTTGAACGTGCCGCCGTAGATGGCTGACGAGCAGACGAAGTGGTCGCCCGCCTGGCAGATGTTGAAGATGGCGTAGAAGTTGGCGGCCTGTCCGCTGGAGGTCAGCATGCCGGCCACGCCGCCCTCGAGGGCGGCGATCTTGGCGGCCACGGCGTCGTTGGTGGGGTTTTGCAGGCGGGTGTAGAAGTAGCCGCTCTCCTCGAGGTCGAAGAGGCGCGCCATCTGCTCGCTGGTGTCGTACTTGAACGTGGTGCTTTGGTAGATGGGCAATACGCGCGGTTCGCCTTTCGTAGGCGTCCACCCCGCTTGCACGCAGAGCGTCTCGGGCTTCAGTTGTTTGGCCATGATGTATGTTTCTTTTTTAAATATAGTCGATTTACGATGCGCGAAGATAGACATTCGGGACCGTATTACAAAATACGGCCCCGAAGCCTATTGCCTTTATGTACGCGTGTCTTTGCGCTCCCCGCCCTTATTCGTTCTCGGGACGTAGCTGCCGCACGGTGACGGCGGCTTGCCACATCTCGCTCTCGCGTAGCTGGCGAAGTTCCTCGCCCAGCTTCTCGCGGTAGTCGGGGCGTGAGTTGCTGTCGATGGAGATTTGCGCCTCTTGGCCCGAGCGCACGCTCTCGTACAGCTCGCGCACCACGGGCTTGATGGCGTCGTGGAACGGTCCCATCCAGTCCAGCGCGCCGCGCTGCGCGGTGGTGGAGCAGTTGGCGTACATCCAGTCCATGCCGTTCTTGGCGAACAGGGGCATGAGCGACTGCGTGAGTTCCTCCACCGTCTCGTTGAAGGCCTCGGAGGGGGTGTGCCCGTTCTCGCGCAGCACCTCGTACTGTGCCAGCAGCAGGCCTTGGATGGCGCCCATCAGTGAGCCGCGCTCGCCCGTGAGGTCGGAGGTCGCCTCACGCTGGAAGGTGGTCTCGAACAGGTAGCCCGAGCCTACGCCGATGCCCAGCGCGATGGTGCGCTCCAGCGCCTTGCCCGTATAGTCCTGGTAGACGGCGTACGAGGAGTTGAGGCCCCTGCCCTCGAGGAACATGGTGCGGAGCGAGGTGCCCGAACCCTTGGGCGCCACCATGATGACGTCGACGTTGGCGGGAGGCACCACGCCGGTGCGGTCGTTCCACGTGATGGCGAAGCCATGCGAGAAATAGAGCGCCTTGCCCTCGGTGAGGTGGGGCTTGATGGCGGGCCATACGGAGATCACGGCGGCGTCGGAGAGGAGACACATCACGATGGTGCCCCTGGCGCAAGCCTCCTCGATGCCGAACAGCGTTTCGCCCGGTACCCAGCCGTCGGCCACGGCCTTGTCGTACGTCCGCCCCGGACGTTGCCCCACGATGACGTTGAACCCGTTGTCGCGCAGGTTCAACGACTGTCCCGGACCCTGCACGCCGTAACCGATCACGGCGATGGTCTCGTTCTTCAATACTTCAAGAGCTTTCGCCAGCGGAAACTCTTCGCGGGTCACCACGTTCTCGATGGTTCCGCCAAAATTCAATTGTGCCATTATTCTTCTTTTTGCTTATTAGGGTTATTGTTTCTTTTCAAATACGATTCGCGAGCGGCAGACCACTTCGTCGCCCTGCTTGCGCACCTCGACGTGGTATTCGTCGTCGGCCACCCGCTCGCGGTAGAACGAGAGGGTGTCGCCGAAGTAGCTCTCGGCCACGTAGGCCATCTCGAAGCGGCGTACGCGCTGTTGCTTGTAGGTGTCCAAGGGGAAGAGGTCGAGCACGTGCTCGATGTAGCGCACGCTATTGACGTGCCCGTTGAGGTCGATGTCGCTGTACTTGGCCTTGAGCGAGGCTACCAGCTCGCCGCCGGACACCTTGATGCGCGAGGGCTTTTCGATGGGGCACGGCTCGTCGCAGACGTAGTCCACGATGCTTCCGCCGTGCAGCGCCAGCAGGTCGGCCGGCTTGCGGGTGTCCATGTCGATCATCGCCCAGATGGAGCGGGAGTAGCCTATCGTCCGCCCTTCGTGGTCGACGACGGCGAAGTTACGGTCGGTGAAGAGGCGGTAGACGTTCTCCACCCAGGTTCGCACGGCGAAGCGTTCGTCTTGCCGGGGCATGTCGTCCAGCTCCACGGCCAGGCGCGAGAGCACCCAGGTGTAGTTGGCCTCGTTCAGCGTGCCCATGCCGAAGCCTCGCTCCGAGGCATGGAAGCCGGCGCAATTCAGGAAATGGTTGCCCAGCACGCTCATCGTCAGCTGGCCGCTGAAGTCCACGTGGAACGGCTCGGCCACGAACTCATAAGTTCCTATCTTATTATCGTTCATAATCGTTGGTTATTAGTAGTTGGAGTAGTCGGGTAGTTGTTAACCCGACGTTGGTTAATCGATAAATCCTTTGCTTACGAAAATCTCTATCTGAGTGCCCTGAAAGGGCTAAAGTGTGGCTGTAAGCCTTTGCCTGAAAGGCTCTTAACCCAGCCCAACGTAGAGCGAGGAACGAGCGGCACGTTGGGTTTTCCGCGGATGTGTGACGTTGCGGGCTGTAAGCCCAGCTTATCCCTCCGGATTTGCGGCGAAGAGATAAGCTGCCCTTACAGGGCGAGACGTTATATACTCTTTGTGAACCCCACGTGTCGCTCGTTCCTCGCTCTGCGTGGGGCTGGGTTAAGAACCTTTCAGGCAAAGGCTTACAGCCACATCTTGGCCCTTTCAGGGCACTCGGCGCATAGCTTGCGGGCAAAGGCTCGTTACTTTTAGAATATTTTGTCTTCCGCATCGTACACATGAGGAGAAATTATGCTTTGATCAACGTCAAGTTAACAACTACTCTGACCATCCAGCCTACTCTTCCTATACTTTTCCTCCCTGTCGTTGAGGAACTCGTTGACCCGTTCGAAGCGGCTGGTGGTGATGGCCACCCGTCCGGAGCGGACGGATTGCAGCACGCAGTCGAGCGCGCGCAGCTCGCCGTAGAGGGCGGTGATCTCCTCGCTCGTCCCGTTCTTCTCGACGATGGAGAACACGGGGTTCATCTCCACGATGCGCGCGCCGTACTTCCGCACGACCTTGGACGGCTCGGGTCCGTTCTGGAACTTGGGCGTGGAGACCTTGAAGATGGAGATCTCGTGCGAGTAGATTTCGTCGTCGGTGAAGTACTGCGCCTGTATGACGTCGATCTTCTTCTCGATCTGCCGCACCACTTTCTCGATGGTGTCGGCATCCGTCCAGGCGGTGATGGTGTACTTGTGCACCCCCTTGATGGAGGATGCCGATACGTTCAGGCTCTCTATGTTGATTTGCCGGCGGGTGAACACGGCGGTCACCTGGTTGAGCAGGCCGGCGAAGTTCTCGGAGTGAACGATGAGGGTGTATAATGTCTTATTATCCATTGTCTTCTTGCGTTTAAAGGGTTAACATTCCAGCAGCATCTGGTTCACCGAGCCGCCGGGCGGCACCATGGGCATCACGTTGCCCTCCTCCTCCACGCAGGCCTCGAGCAGGAAAGGACCGTCGGTGGCCAGCATCTCGTCGATGGCGGCGGCCAGCTCCTCGCGGTCGGCGACGCGGCGCGAGGGTATGCCGTAGCCTTCGGCGATCTTCGTGTAGTCGGGGTTGAGCATGGGGGTGAACGAGTATCGGTGTCCGAAGAACATGGCCTGCCACTGGCGGACGTTGCCGAGGTAGTTGTTGTTGAGGCAGATGATCTTCACCGGCGAGCGGCGCTCCATGATGGTGCCCAGCTCCTGGATGCACATCTGCAGGCCGCCGTCGCCCATCACGGCGCAGACGGTGCGGCTCGTGTCGCCAAACGTGGCGCCTATGGCGGCGGGGAGGCAGAAGCCCATGGTGCCCAGTCCGCCCGAGCTGACGAAGCCTCGCTCCCGCGTGAAGCGGAAGTAGCGGGCGCCCATCATCTGGTTCTGCCCCACGTCGGTGACGAGGATGGCGTCGCCGTTCGTGGCGTCGCTCACCGCCCGTACCACTTCGCCCATGCTCAGCTCCTTGCCTGCGGGGTATAGCTCGGGACGGATCACCCGCTCTTCTTCCAACGCCTCGTACTCCGCGAAGCTGTCGAGCCATTCGGTGTGGTGGTTCTCGTCGAGCAGGCGGGTGACCTCGGCCAGTGTCCGCTTGCAGTCGCCCAGCACGGCCACGTCTACCTTGACGTTCTTGTTCACCTCGGCGGGGTCGATGTCGAAATGGATGATCTTGGCTTGCTTGGCGTAGGTGGCGAGGCTGCCCGTCACGCGGTCGTCGAAGCGCATGCCCACGGCGATGAGCACGTCGCACTTATTGGTGTTGACGTTGGGCCCCAGGTTGCCGTGCATGCCCAGCATACCCTTGTTCAGCGGGTGGTCGGTGGGCAGTGCCGAAAGTCCCAGCAGGGTGCGGGCGGCGGGCATGTCGGCCTTCTCGATGAAGGCGCGCAGCTCCTCCTGCGCGCCCGCCAGCTCCACGCCTTGTCCCACCAGCACGAGTGGCCGGCGGGCGTGGTTGATGAGGCAGGCCGCCTCCTCGATGGAGGTCGGGTCGGTGTCGGGCACGGGGACGTAGCTGCGGATGAAGTCCACCGTCATGGCCTCGTGGTGTGTCTTCTCGGTCTGCGCGTTCTTGGCGAAGTCGAGCACTACCGGGCCGGGGCGTCCGCTACGGGCGATGTAGAAGGCGCGGGCCACGGCCCAGGCCACGTCCTCCGCCCGCCGGATCTGGTAACTCCATTTGGAGATGGGCTGTGTGATGCCCACGAGGTCGACCTCCTGGAAGGCGTCGGTGCCGAGGAAAGCCGTCCCCACCTGTCCGGCGATGACGACGATGGGTGTGCTGTCGATCATCGCGTCGGCGATGCCGGTGATGGTGTTCGTCGCCCCGGGACCGCTGGTCACGAGGCAGACTCCTACTTTGCCCGATACGCGGGCGTATCCTTGCGCGGCGTGCGCGGCGCCTTGCTCGTGGCGGACCAGGACGTGGTCCAGCTTGTGACGATGGTCGTATAGCGCGTCGAAGGCTGGCATGATGGAGCCTCCGGGATAGCCGAATATGGTGCTCACGCCCTGGTTCTCGAGGGAGCGCATCAGGGCTTCGGCGCCTGTGATATAGTCTTTCTCCATACGAATTGATGAGTGAGTGGTGATTAGTGGTTAGTGATTAGTCGATCAGTCGCACGGCTCCCCGGTCGGCGGAGCTGACCATGGAGGCGTACGCCTTCAGGCTTTTGGGTACGTGCCGCTGCCGGGTGAGCGGCGCCAGGGGGCGCGCGGCCAGCTCTTCGTCGGTGAGGCGTACGTTGATGGTGCGCGCGGGGATGTCGATGTCGATGATGTCTCCGTCGACTAAGCGTCCGATGTTTCCTCCGGCCGCCGCCTCGGGCGAGACGTGCCCGATGCTCAGGCCCGAGGTGCCGCCGCTGAAGCGTCCGTCGGTGATGAGGGCGCACTCCTTGCCGAGGTGTCGCGACTTGATGTACGAGGTGGGGTAGAGCATCTCCTGCATGCCGGGGCCTCCCTTGGGTCCCTCGTGGGTGATGACCACCACGTCGCCGCTCGCCACCCGTCCGCCGAGTATGCCGTCGCAGGCCGCCTCTTGCGAGTCGAACACGCGGGCTGGCCCGCTGAATCGCCAGATGCTCTCGTCCACGCCGGCCGTCTTCACCACGCATCCGTCGAGCGCGATGTTGCCTCGCAGCACGGCCAGTCCGCCGTCGCGGCTGTAGGCGTGCGCCAGGTCGCGTATGCATCCGTCGGCGCGGTCGCGGTCCAGCTCTTTGTAGTAGGTGCCTTGCGAGCCGAGGGTGAGGTTGAAGCGGTGTCCGGCGGCGCTGGCATAGAGGCTGAGCGCCTCGCTCGTCACGGCGGGCGAGGTGATGGAGTATCGGCCGATGGCCTCGGCGAGCGTCAGCCCGTCGACGCGGGGCAGGGTGGTGTCCACCAGCCCGGCCTTGGCCAGCTCGTCCATGATGGCGATGATGCCTCCGGCGCGGTTGACGTCCTGTATGTGGTATTTCTGCGTGTTGGGCGCCACCTTGCAGAGGCAGGGCGTGCGGCGCGAGAGGGTGTCGATGTCGTCCATCGTGAAGTCTACCTCCGCCTCGTGGGCGATGGCGAGCAGGTGCAGCACGGTGTTGGTGGATCCGCCCATGGCGATGTCGAGCGTCATGGCGTTGAGGAACGCCTGGCGGGTGGCTATGGCGCGGGGAAGCACGCTTTCGTCGCCCTCCTCGTAGTATTTCCTGGCGTTCGCGACGATGAGGCGTGCGGCCTCCACGAAGAGGCGTTGGCGGTTCTCGTGCGTGGCCACCACGGTGCCGTTGCCGGGCAGCGCCAGGCCGATGGCCTCGTTGAGGCAGTTCATGGAGTTGGCGGTGAACATGCCCGAGCAGCTGCCACAGGTGGGGCAGGCGTTCTGCTCGATGCGGGTCACCTCGTCGTCGCTCACGCTCTCGTCGGCCGACTGTATCATGGCGTCGATGAGGTCGAGTTGCCGGCCGTTCAGCTCGCCCGCTTCCATCGGTCCGCCGGAGACGAACACGGTGGGTATGTTGAGCCTCATGGCGGCCATGAGCATGCCCGGGGTAATCTTGTCGCAGTTGCTGATGCACACCATGGCGTCGGCCTTATGGGCGTTGACCATGTATTCCACGCTGTCGGCGATGATGTCGCGCGAGGGTAGGGAGTAGAGCATGCCGTCGTGCCCCATGGCGATGCCGTCGTCGATGGCTATGGTGTTGAACTCGGCGGCGAAGCATCCCAGCTTCTCCACCTCGCTCTTCACTACCTGCCCGATGTGGTGCAGGTGCACGTGCCCCGGCACGAACTGGGTGAACGAGTTGACGATGGCCACGATGGGTTTCCCCATCTGCGCGGGCTTCATGCCGTTGGCCGTCCACAAGGCTCTGGCGCCCGCCATGCGTCGGCCTTGCGTGCTCGACGAGCTGCGTAGTTGTTTCTTCATTCCTCTCGATAGGTCTTTAAATGAAAAAGCCTCCCTCACGTTCCGCGAGAAAGGCTCTATACTTTATTTTATTGTTCTTTCATGCTATGCGCACGTACATAAAACCTTTCTCACGCTTTGGAGGAGACCACCACGACGCGAATAATACGCAGGACTGCCAGGTTGATTGATGTACGTTGTAACATAGTCATCGCTGTACTTTTTCTGTTCTTTGATGGCGCGAAGGTAAGTCCTTTTTCGGTATTCGCAAACAAATCGAAGAAAAAAAACGTGCGAATGTACGTATTCGTAAGAAAATAGGGTTTGTATTCGGTCAGTTTGTCACTTCGTCCACTAAGTAGCGGCCGGAATCGGAATAAATTTAGGCAAACCGCGACAATGTTTCATTTAAACTCCGTACCTTTATCGCCGAATTGAATGAAAAAGACTGCATTGCGTATTATATTAAAGTAGAAGAATAACTATGGAGACTCACTCTCAAGAACTTCCCCAGGGCGCCACGCTGCGCAGCAGGGATTCCGTCTACACCATCCAGCGGACGCTGGGGCAAGGGGGCTTCGGCATTACCTACATGGCCACTACGCCTACTTGGCTCGAAAAGCCCACAGACCGTATCCAGGGCAAGTTCACCGTGGCCATCAAGGAGTTTTTCATGGCGGATTACTGCGAGCGCGACAGCTCGCACTCGTCACAAGTCTCCGTGCCGACCACGGCGGGCAGGGAGCAAGTGGAGTACTACCGCACCCGTTTCGTCAAGGAGGCACGCAACGTGTCGCGGCTCAGCCATCCTAACATCGTGCAGGCGCTCGAGGTGTTCGAGGCCAACAACACCGCCTACATCGTGATGGAGTTCATCGAGGGCGATTCGCTCGGCCAATGGGTGAAAGCGCGTGGCCCGCTCCCCGAGGACGAGGCGCTGGGCTACATCCGCCAGGTGGCCGAAGCCTTGCGCTACATCCACGGCAAGCGCATGATGCACCTCGACCTCAAGCCCGCCAATATCCTCCGCCAGCTGTATGTAGAGGGCGGCATGTCCATGATGGGAAGCCCATCGTCGGAAAAGGGTCGCTATTATGACGAAGTCCAGCACCCAGTCATCGTCAGCAGTTTTTTCATAGGTAAGTACGAAGTGACTCAAGGGCACTGGAAGGCGGTGACGGGGAGTAATCCCTCATATTTCCATTTCAAGAAAGGAGATAATTATCCAGTGGAGAGCGTGAGCTGGTATGATGTCCAAGAATTTATCCGCAGGCTGAACGCCAAGACAGGCAAGCATTATCGCTTTCCTACCGAGGCGGAGTGGGAGTATGCCTGCCGTGCAGGAACTACCACTGCGTTCAATATTGGAGATGAGTTGAAGACTTCTCAAGCTGCGATAGATAGTTTTTTGAGTATAGGTAGAACTAAACCTGTGGGTACTTATTCACCCAATGCTTGGGGACTTTATGACATGCATGGCAATGTCTACGAATGGTGCAGCGATTGGTACGGCGATTATCCAACTTCGTCACAGACCGATCCCAAAGGTTCGCCATCGGGAACTGCCCGCGTGGTCCGCGGTGGTAGTTGGAACGGCTTTGGTAAATACTGCCGCTCCGCACGTCGCAATTACTACAACCCTGCCCATAGCTACTACAACGTTGGCTTCCGCCTCGTCCTCCCTTAGTTTTGTCTGCTGGGCATCTGTCCCTTTCCGTGTAAGCTAAGGGCTGTTTTGCCGATAGCGAGTGAGGGACGAGCGAAGCAAGGAGGCAAAACGTAGAAATACCAGCGAAGCCGGTCGAAGAATATTTTTGAGTGGTCAAGGAACCTCTATACATATAATATAGGTCTGCCAATTATCTTTCCCTCCCCTCTGGCCTCCGTTGGAAGGGAGGACTTGGAGAATGATTGGCTAACCATGATGAGATAAACAAGATAATAAGAATAAGAATAAAAATAGAAACAATAACCATACAGATATATAGATATATAGATATACAGAGCAACAATTATGAAACGAACAATCCTTATCGGCTTTGCCCTTATGCTGGCGAGCCTGACTGCCTTTGGGCAAAATGACAGAAGAACAGTCTGCTTCGCCTCCATCAACAAGATTACCGAGCAGATCTACCGCATCTCCTACAAACTCATCGACGTGGCTTCCATGGAGATTCTCGACATGAGTTCGGATATCATCAAGAACGGACTGGAAGGCGTGGTCGACGCCACCGGCGCCATTGCACAGAAGCTCTTTGGATCGGGCGGCGGTGCTTCGCACAGCCCCGCACGCGGCACTTCCACCCGCCGTTCCTCACCTTCCAGCTCCAGCACCCACCCCGCCGAGCCGGAGATGGTCTACGTGGAGGGCGGAACTTTCTGGATGGGTTGCACGGACGGGCAAGGCAGCGATTGCGAGAACGACGAAAGTCCAGCGCACAGCGTCACTCTCACAAGCTTCAACATTAGCAAGTATGAGGTGACGCAAGGGCAGTGGGTCACAATTATGGGAACCAATCCTTCAAAGAATGCTCGTGGTGATAACTATCCCGTGACGAACGTCAGCTGGAGCGATGCCCAGGAGTTTTGCGATCGCTTGAATACAGCCACTGGCAAACAATATCGCCTACCTACCGAGGCCGAATGGGAATACGCAGCCCGTGGAGGAAATCAAAGTAAAAGCTATAAATACAGCGGCAGCAACAACCTGAACAACGTTGGCTGGTTTTCTGGCAACAGCGAAGGCAATACACATCCTGTTGGACAGAAACTGCCAAACGAATTGGGTATTTACGATATGAGCGGCAACGTATGGGAATGGTGCAGCGACTGGTACAGTAACTACCCCGCCGCGATGCAGACGGATCCCATGGGTGCGTCGTCAGGCTCGTACCGCGTGCTTCGGGGCGGTAGCAGGAGCAGCTACGCCCCGAACTGTCGCGTTGCCTATCGCCACTACTACAGCCCTGACTTCAGCAGCCAGTTCCTCGGCTTCCGCCTCGTGGCTCCTTAGCTTACAAGAAAGGATGGATGTTCACAGGTAAACAGACGGCTACCCTGTCCTCGCCCCGCAGCGAGGTGAATCGAGGGCGAGCATTCCTCTTCACAACTTCGGGAACAGCTCGTCTGGAAGAGGCAGTATTGGTAGCTTAGTGCGAAGATTCCGCCTTTTTCCTTCTTCGGTTCGCCACGTCTCTTCAGATCAATCACCACATATAAACTCTGTGGAACTCTGTGTCCTCTGTGGTTGAATCCATACCAATCGCTACAAAATTTGTGCGAATATGTGGTGAACTCACGCCAGCGGCTTGACACCGTGTCTCCTTTACAACGTGCGGGGCTAACCGTTCTTGCTTCCCGCTTCGTCCACCAAGTAGCGGTCGATGTTGCGCTTTTCCTTGCTGAAGCTCACGCCCACCTTGAATAGCTTGCGCCCGTCGAGCCGGTAGGGCAGGAAATACTCCTTGCTATCGATCTGGCGGAGCGCCTCCTCGGCCGAGCCGTTCAGCTTGAACTCGAAGAGATAGATGTACCGGTCGGTCTTCACCACGGCGTCGGCCCGCCCGTCGGCGCCGCGTACCTCGGCCTGCGTGAATTCGCCCATCAGCGTGAAGATGACGTAGAACACGGCTTGGTAGTGCCGCTCGGTGTCGTCGCTCAGCTCGTAGGGCATGCCGGCGAAGAAGACTTTGACGCGTTGGAGGAACTTGTCGAGTTCGCCCGCTTCGAGGTCGGACGAGAATCGGGCGATATGCAACGGGGTATCGCTGTTTTTCACCATCGTATAGTAGGGCGAGAGGAAATTCATGAATCCGTAGCGCACTTCGTCGTTGGGGAATCCCAGCGTGTAAAGGTAGAACCTTTCGTCGTAATCTTGAATAGTGAGGTATCCGCTTTGGTAGATTAGCGGGATGGGATTGTTTTTGTCCGCCCGATATTCGGCGAAATTGGATTCGGTCATCTGCACGCCGTCGACAATCAAGCGTAGGTCATAATCGCTTTCTTCCAGCAGTTCGGCAAGAAACGTCGGTGTGCCTGTCTGGAACCAGTAATTGCGCAATTTCAAATAAGTGAGGGAATTGAGCACGCTGAACGGATTGAACATCCCTTCGGTGTCTGGGGCGAAGTGGTAACCGTCGTAGCGTCGTGTCATCTCGGCGACAACTTGGTCGAAATCTATCTTTTGCTTCGCGGCCAATGCTTCCAGTTCAGGGCGAAACACGCGCGTCAGCTCATCCTGGGTGATGCCGCACAGTCTGGAGTATTCATCTACCATGCTGATGTCCGACAGCTGGTTCAAGTCGCTGAACACGCTCACTTGCGCGAACTTCGTCACGCCGGTGATGAAGACGAAGCGGAGGTATTGGTCCGTGCTTTTCAGCACGCCATAGAAGGCTTTCAGGGTGCGGCGCATGTCATCGCCTACATTTTTGTCCAGGATGTTTTCGAGCAATGGCTTGTCGTACTCGTCGATAAGCACCACCACGCGCTTGCCCGTCTGCTGATAGGCGCGCTCGATGACGCTTTCAAAACGTCTGGATAAGGTTTTCGCATCTTCGCTTTTACCATAAACCGCCTCCCAACCATTCAGATTACTCGAAAGGATGGCTTCCAGTGCTGCGGCATTATTGTACCGTTCCGCGTTCAAGTCGAGATGCAGCACGGGATATCGTTCCCACCGCGTCTCCAACCGTTCGATCGCCAATCCTTCGAACAGTTCTTTCTTTCCCTCGAAGTAGGCTTTGATGGTAGATAGCAACAAGCTCTTCCCGAAGCGGCGGGGGCGGCTCAGGAAGTAAGGACTATAGGTCGACGTGAGCTGATACATCAGCGCCGTCTTGTCCACGTACACGTAGTCGTTGGCGCGTAGTTTCTCGAACGACTGTATGCCTATCGGCAACCTGCGAAGCTGTTCCATAATGTATCGATTCGTTTGATTACGGCACAAATATAGGCAAACTAAAATTATGGAGCAAGAATCCTCCCGATAAACCCCTAAAACACAAATGACACGGTCTACACGGATTCTCGTGTGCCAAGAATCCGTGTTTCCATGCCATTCGCTTCTCTAACAAGATAGTTTGTCGTGGGTTACCACGAGTCGCTGCCAGATCCGGTCTCGTCGCTGTCTTGGTCGCCGTCCCCCCAGATATCGCCGGGCGTTCCTTGGGAACCGTTTTCCGAGCTAACCGCTATCGCCTGTTCGATAAAGAGGATCTGGCAGGTTATACTGGGCGCTTCATATTCTTCTCTTTTGGTCTCTGTATATTGTGTCATAATCGTTTTTTTATTATTAAGTTGATAATTGTTTGTTTGCGCAAACGGGAAAGGGTGAATTACTCCCTGACGCAACGGACGGCCATGCCGGTTTGGCGGTCGACTTTGGTTACGGTAATCGAACCGTCCCCATCTCCGTTGGCATATATGTTGAAGCAATAGCCTTCATTCGGAGCGCTTGGATCTCCAGACGAAGTCCAGTAGTAAGCCTCTTGGGTAGCTTTATTCGAATAATTCCCGTCTTTGTCACGGGCACCACCTAAAGCAAAACCCATTATACGGTTATCTCCCTTTTTCAAATAGGCTGTCCGCTCCTCTGTAGTACCAGGAATCAAAGGATTACCAGGAACCTGAACTCCAGCAGCATCAGGAGAAATTGTGATATTAGAGGTTACAGTCTTAGGATAATCCCACCACGATGAGGATTGTGCAAATATTCCAAATTCTTCTGCTGTAGGTAAGCGCCATTCCGAGGAAATAAACTTGCAGATATCGCCTGTATGCGATGTATAGGGGTCGCTAAGGTCGACAAATGCTGAATCCTTATCAATGTTACCTTCAAAGTAAGGAATACTTTCGGTATCAGTCCAAGAAGGTCGTGATCCATTGCTTGTCCAGCCATCATTTTTAGAAGGGGTGAAATAGTATGATATGCTAACGTTAGCAATATCCCAGCTCTTATTTGTCATCACAGTTCCTGCCAGAGACCCGAATTTGAAATATAGACCGAAGAGACACTCATTAATGTTTCTATCAGATGGTGATACTAATGACTTATGCGGCAGATCTACTAGTTCGCTATGGTCTTTGTCCGAAGCAAAAGTCAGTACACCGTCATTATACTGTCCCTTAAAATCTGAAGGATTGTTCCAGTAGATATTACTCCCCGCAAAAGCGATGACACGTCCCTCGTAAATGGTGTTCTTATTGGCTTCATTCACTTCACTTATGTACAACGTTTGTTCTCCCGTACTGTAATTACCTGTCTTTGCATTGTTTGCCTCCGTTTCCGTTGGAACTCGGGTGGTGCTTTTGACGCTTCCGTCTGAATTCAGCTGTATGGCGTACCATCCGACGACGAAGAAAGTATTCTCGGCTTTCAAAGTGCTTTCCACTTTCGTCGTATGTACACCCGCATTCGTGGCTTCGCTGATGTCTTCACGCACGGCAGTGCCTTGGCTGTTGATCTCAGCATCTGTCCCCCTCAGCCGTATCATGATCTTATTTGCGGCCTTGATCCTGCTTACCAGCTTGTAGCTCTTGCCAGGGGTGAACTTTATTTTTCCTTTGTCGCCGCTATCTTGGTTGAATGTTACCGCCTTAGGATTGGCGTATCGGCTCAAGGGGTCTCCGTCGAGAATCAACTTGCTGATCAGGATCTTCGCGTCATCGTCGCTGTTGGGGATGAAGATTACGGATTTCTCCGTGCTGAGGCTTTCCCTCGCCTCTCTGGCGAATTCGAACGCCAGAGGGATAGAGTCGGCCTTCGCTTCGTGGTGATTCCAGATATCATCCGCGGATACGTCCTCCCTCGGGGCCATTCCGCCAATGTTGATATATGCCTTGTCATAGGTGCTTATCAGGCTGGCGGTACAATCTTCGATACCATGTTTGTCCGTGCTCTCGATTGTCCAGTTGGCCAGTCGGCAGAACAGGTGCCTGAGAAGGATAGCTCCTATCGGGTCGGGGTCTTTGCCGATGATTTTGGTCTCGGTAGAGAACCAGAGTGCGTCCGTTCCATAACCTTCGATGGTCTGTTCCTTGATCTTGCTGCCTTCGGCAATCAGTCCGCCGTAAACGGCTTCGTTGTCGTTGATAGCTATCGTTTCCCCTTCGATGTACTTGGAAATGTCAATACTGTTCGAATCGTTCAATGAGTAGAACACCAGCCTGTATTTAGAGTCCGTCGGGAGCCAAATCTTGATATTCTCCCCTTCCGCTCCTATCTTGAAGGTCTGATATTTGAACAATTGATTCTCCTTGAAAGCAATCATCAGGAGTTGTGTGCCCTCTTCCAGGGCCGCCCTGGTTTTGGGTTGCTTGATTTCGGTGAGTGTGGATTCGATGGTGGTGCCGTCGTCAAATGTCTGCTCGAACTTGATGGGCTGAGCCTCCACACCCCTCGTGGATACGTCTTCGTCCTTGACCCGTATGGGCGCGTCGACGGCTACCAATTCTCCTCCTAACTCCGGATACGTGTACTGTGGTCCCGTATCACTACCATAATCGTTGTTGTCGCAGCTGGCCGCAACAAGAGCCGCTGCGAAAAGAATCATTACCTTTCTCATATTCTTATTAAGTTACGTTATGTCATTCCCTATGTCGTATAGGAAATCGGCGCGAAAATAGGCTCTTATCTGTTACTATCCGCTCTCTTTTTGTGCGGAAAGCTTATCTCCTTCTGCCCATTTAAGCCCATTTAAGCGAATTTAAGCGGAATTAGATTGATTTTGGGGATGGACACCATGGAAAATAGGGGAGAGTGAGTGGAGTTTAGTGATTCGTGTTTAGTGTTTAGTGATTAGCCCGCGTGTACGGAGAGACATGTCATGCGGGCTAATCACCTGACTTCGTCAATGCGCCACCCTTTTTCTCACCCCTCGAAGAGGCGTCATGCAAGGACCTATCGCGGAGACGCGAAAGCTTTATGCAAATCCGCATGGGACGAAAAGCCCGGGCTTTTTTCTCCATTCCCGAAATGTGATTACAAAAGCCCGAGCTTTTTTCTCCATTCCCGAAATGTGATTACAAAAGCCCGAGCTTTTTTTCTCCATCCGCGAAATGTGATTACAAAAGCCCGGGCTTTTTTCTCCATTCCCGAAATGTGATTACAAAAGCCCGGGCTTTTCGTTTCTCGCTAATCCGTGGTTGAAATTTGTCGCCCTCGCGAAATCCCCATGCGGCGCATGAGAACTTCGCGGATCAGCGAAGATTCGCCCACGACGACGGCAATGATAGGGCCGAACTCTCCTTCTTCCCGCATACATAACAGGACACAAAGTGGGGCACCGGGAATATCCTGTGTTTGGGCATAACCGTCTCTACATGCCGATCATTACAAAATCTGCGCGAATCTGTGTAATCTGTGGTGAACTCCCTCCCATCGTGGCGGAGACACGGACTTTCGCGTATGGCTCCTTATAGCTCGAATATCTCTTCCGCCCTGTCGACAATGTAGGCGGGACGTGTGGCCTCCAGCTCTATGCGCGGGCGAAAGCCCCACGTCACTCCACAGGCGTCGACACCGGCGTTGATGGCGGCGTTCATGTCGATGTCCGAATCGCCCACGAAAAGCGCCTGGTGTTTCGGCACGCCGGTCAGGGCGAGCACGTCGTACACGATGGTGGGGTTGGGCTTGGCGGGCACGCCGTCGCGTTGTCCGAGCACGGTGACGAAGGTCGTCCGGGGGAAGTAGAGGCCGATCAGTTTCCGGGTGGCCGACTGGTATTTGTTGGAGGCCACGGCGATCTGTCGTCCGTCGGCCTGCAGTCGGTCGAGCAGCTCGGGAATGCCGGGGTAGGGGAGCGTACGCTCGGTGTTGTGCGTGTCGTAGTAGGCCAGGAAGCGTTCGCGCACGCGCAGTACATTATCCAGGCTCTTCTCGCCCTGGGGCAGGCAGCGTTCGAAAAGCTTGTTGATGCCGTTGCCCACCATCGTGGGAAATTCATCCAGCGGGCGGGCGGGATAGCCCAGGAGGGTGAGGGCGTGGTTGGTCGCCCCGGCCAGGTCGGCGATGGTGTTGAGCAGCGTACCGTCCAAATCGAATATGATCAATCGTTTCATTTGTCGTTCAATTGATAAAGTTAGGAGTTTACGGCCGCGAAGATAATGGGTTCGTCGCGGATAACACAGCATTTCGGCCCGAAAAAAGGATAGAGTGCCGGCAAAACATCGTGCCTGCTATTTATTTTATTGCTATTTTAGCACATTTTTTAAAAACTATTTTGCGCTTAGTAGTTTTTCCATTATGTTTGTGGCGTGAAAAACGGGAGACCCTTTTTTACCATGAGAAAAGCCATATTATTATTATTAACTTTAATGATTCTATTTACTATGCGACAGAAAAAGAACCTCTTTTTTCTTTTGATTGCCATGCTGCTGTGTTGCGGCAACGCATTCGCGCAAAATCCCATCACCGTGAAAGGCATCGTGGTGGACGCAAAAAGCAAAGAACCCCTGATCGGGGTCAGCATCTCTGACAAGAGTGCCCAATCGGGCACCGTGACCGGCATCGACGGCCGGTTTACCCTCACGGTGGCTTCGGCCAATACCACACTGGAGTTTTCCTACATCGGTTACAGTTCACGAACCCTGCCGGCTTCGCAAGCCAACGGTACCATCCAGCTATCCGAGGATACCGGACAGCTCGACGAGGTCGTAGTGGTAGGCTACGGCACGCAGAAGAAGGCCAACCTCACCGGGTCGGTGTCACAGCTGGAGTCGAAAGCGCTTGCTGACAGACCGATACAGAACGTGTCGTCGGCCTTGCAAGGCTTGATGCCCGGCGTTACCGTCACGGCCGGACAAGGACGTCCCGGGCAGGACGGGGGAACCATCCGCGTGCGAGGCACGGGAACGTTCAACACCGCCGACCCCTATGTCCTCATCGATGGCGTGGAGAGCGGCACGATGAACTCGCTCGACCCCAACGACATCGAGAGCATCTCCGTGCTGAAGGATGCCGCCTCGGCAGCGATCTACGGGTCGAAAGCCTCCAACGGCGTCATACTCATCACCACCAAGCGCGGAAAGAGTGGCAAGCCGAGAGTGTCGTACACTGGATACGTGGGTATGCAGAAAGCCACCAGCACCATCGACCGCCTCAACTCGGACGAGTATGCCGAGATGTACAACAAGGCCCTCGAGAGCGACGGAAAGCCCGCCCGTTTCAGCGATGACGACATCAAGCTCTTCAGGGACGGCAGCGATCCCTACGGGCATCCCAACACCAATTGGTACGACCTGGCCTACCGCACCGGGGTGCAGACGCAGCACAACGTCAACATCAGCGGAGGCAACGAGGCCGTGCGCTATATGGCCTCGGCGGGATACCTCTACCAGAACGGCATCCTGAAGAACACCAACCGCAACCAGATGAACGCGCGTACCAATCTCGACATCACCCTGAGTAAGCGGTTCACCGCCCGCATGAACCTCGCCTTCGTGAACAACGACTACGAAGACGCCAACGCCAGCTACGCCGGGGGAAGCTCCGACCAGATCATCAGGCAGCTCAACATCGTCGCGCCCTGGATCCCCAACCGTAACGCGGATGGATCGTACGGCACCGTATCCGACGGAAACCCCATCGCCTGGCTCGACGCCAGCCAGTACGTGAAGCGGAAAAACAGTAACTTCACCGGTATGGTCGCCCTCGACTGGACCATCCTCGACGGACTGGTACTCACCGCGCAAGAGGCTTACACCAGCAACCGGCAGCATTTCAAGGACTTCCGAGCCTTCATCCAATACAATCCCAACAAAGCGTCGGAACCCAACAGCCTCGACGAACGGGTGTATCTCTGGGATCGCAACAATTTCGACCTCACCCTGAATTACGAGAAAAAGTGGGGGCTGCACCAGCTCAAGGCGTTGGGCGGATGGCACACCGAAAAGTACAATTACACGTACACCAAGATGTACCGGAAGAACTTCCCCACCAACGAGACTACCGACATCGACGCCGGTGACGCCTCGACACAAAAGAACGAGGGATACACCCGCGAGCTGGCCATGGTATCCTTCTTCGGCCGCGTCAACTACGACTATGCCGGACGCTATCTCTTCGAAGGTAACGTGCGCGGCGACGCCTCGTCGCGCTTCGCCAAGGGGCATCGCTGGGGATACTTCCCCTCGTTCTCGGCTGGATGGAGAATTTCCGAGGAAGCCTTCATGGAGAGCGCGAAGGGATGGCTCAACAACCTCAAGATAAGGGTCTCGTGGGGACAGCTGGGTAACCAGGACGCCTTGAGCGACTACTATCCCTACCTCAACACGTACAACCTCGATTCCTCCTATCCCTTCGGAGGGGCGCTGCAAAGCGGATACTACCAGAAGTACTATCGGAAAGAGGACATCTCGTGGGAGAAGTCGCGCACCTATGGAGTGGGTGTCGACCTCGCCTTCCTGGACCGCTTCAACCTGTCGCTGGACTACTACGACAGGAAGACCACAGGCATCATCATGGACGTGGGCGTGCCTACCGAGTTCGGACTGGAACCCTATAAGGACAACGTTGGCTCGATGGTGAACCGGGGATTCGAGCTGAACATCTCCTACAACGACCGTTGGGGTGACTGGAGCCTGCAAGCCAACGCCAATACGGCCTTTAACAAGAACGAAGTGCTCGACCTGGGTGGTGTGGACTACATTGTAGATAAGGATGACAATAACCTGCGCCGGGCCGTGGGCCAGCAGATGAACGCCTATTATATGTATAAGGCCGATGGGTTCTTCCAGTCCGACGCCGAGGCGAAAGCCTACATGGATAAGTACGCCGGAAATGAAGGATACCCCTTCGGCAGGCCGTTCAAGGCAGGGGACATACGCTACGTCGACACCAACGGTGACGGCAAGATGGATGCCAACGACCGTGTGTACTGCAATTCGAGCATGCCCAAGTGGACATACGGACTGAACCTCACGCTGGGATGGAAGGACTTCGACCTCGGCATGATATGGACAGGAGCGGCGGGCGCCTCGCGCGTATACAATCAAGAGGTGTTTGGCGACTTCAGGGGCGACAGCTCACATCCTTCCACCATTTGGAGAGACTCATGGACATACAACCCCTCGAACCCCAAGATGCCGGCCATCTACAACGCCAACTACTCCAACAGCGCTCCACAGACGGTGATGTCGACCTTCTGGCTGCAGAACGTCAACTACATCAGGCTGAAAAACCTACAACTGGGATATACTCTACCCAAGAACCTTGTGAAGAGGGCCGGAATAGAACGCGTACGCTTCTATCTCTCGTTCGAAAACCTGCTCACGTTCGACTCGCTGCCCGTCAACATCGATCCCGAGACCACCAGTAACCGCGGATCGTCATACCCCCTCATCAAGACGCACTCCCTCGGCGTGAACATCACCTTTTAAACAATAACGTATAACCACAAAACGAGAAATGATATGAGAAACAAGATATTTACCCTGACGACAGCGGCCTTGCTGTGGAGCCTGGCCTCCTGCGAAAGCTTCCTTGATACGGTACCCAAAGATGGACTGACACCGCCTACTACCTGGAAAACCCCCGGCGACGCCGAGAAGTTCGCCGTAGGATGCTACGACGACTGGATCAGCTCGTGGACCTTCATGTACTGGGATGCCGCCTCCGACCTGGCCTACAACAACTTCGCGTGGGAAGGATTCACCGTGCTGGGCAACGGCTCGATGACCGCGGGCGACGTGGGAACGTCGTTCTACGACTACACCAACATACAGAAATGCGACGTCTTCCTCGATAATGTCGACAAGGTGGAGTTTGGCGACGCCAACCAAAAGAAAGACTTGGTCGCCCAAGTGCGGGCCATACGCGCGTACGATTACTTCTTCATGAACTTCTGGTATGGCGGAGTGCCCATCATCAAGTATTTCACCACAGCCGCCGAGGCGCAACTGCCGCGCGAAACGGAGGATAAGGTGAAGCAATACGTGTACGAAGAGATTGATGCCGCCATAGCCGATATCAACCTCACGCCAGCCGCGCGAGGCAGGGTGGCCAAGGGTGCCGCGCTCGCCATCAAGATGCGTTCCGCCCTCTACTGGGGGGATTACCAACGAGCCAAAGATGCCGCCGAGCAGATCAAGGCACTCAACCAATACGATCTCGAGCCTAACTACGCCAACCTCTTCGACCTGGGTGGAAGGGATTCCAAAGAGATCATACTTGCCATGCAGCACATCCCCACCACGTACGGCAATGGTACCGTGGGGCAATTCTACAATAACGGCGACGGCGGGTGGTCGTCGGTGGTACCCACCAAGAATCTCGTCGACCTGTACGAGATGAGCGACGGACAGACCAAGGAGGAATCGCCCAACTACGACCCCGCTCACCCCTTCAAGGGACGCGACCCGCGCATGGCCATGACCGTCCTATTTCCGGGAGCGGACGTTGACGGTGGCTCCATCTTCAACACCCTCGACAAGATCCTGCCTGGCGGACAGGACAATCCCAATCATCCGGGAGCCGCCGACAATTCCTCGAAGACTGCCCTCACCTGGGTAAAGTACCTCTATCCCATGTCGCAGTATGAGGATATCTGGGATACCGGATGCAGTCCCATCATATTCCGCTACGCCGACGTGTTGCTCACGCACGCCGAAGCCTCCAACGAACTGGAGGGTCCCTCCACCGTCGTGTACGACGAGCTGGATCGGATACGTCTACGTGCGGGAATGCCGGTAGTAGACCGCGGCAAATATGCTACGAAGGAGGCGCTGCGCACGTTCATCCGCCGGGAGCGTTCCGTAGAGTTGGCCGGCGAGGGACTGCGTCGCGCGGATCTCGTGCGCTGGAAAGACGATGCGGGCAAGATGGTAGCCGAGACGGTAATGAACCAACCACTGCTGCGCTACGTGGGTACCGTGAACTACAATGAACCTGATCCCTACCTGCGGGCCACTGTTACGCCTGGTTCCGAAGAAGTGGTGGAGAATCGCCAGTTCAAAGCAACCAACCGCTACCTGCCCATTCCGCAAGGGAGCTTGGACAACAACCCGCAACTGAAGCAGAATCCCGGATACTAAAGCGTACAGCTTTCTCTTTTAGGCACGGATCACACGGATTTCACGGCCGAGGCTGTATCATAAGTGAAAGGCGCTATCAAAAAGAGAATATTTAGGCACGGATTACATGGATTACGCGGCATTGTGTTCTGGAAAAGACTGCGTAATCCGTGTAATCCGTGCCTAATCTATTTTTCCAATCCTAAACGAGGAGGGTCGACTTCCCACAGCGCCGTATGCCGGTAACGATCTTTATCACCCGCTCTCCTCGCCATTTAGCGAGTGCGTCCACGTAGGTTTTTCGTTCAATCATAAGCGGTATAAAAATGAAGTTCATTGCAAAGATAGATGTTTTCGGGACTAAAAATGAAATTCATCGCGTTTTTTCTCCTTCCGCTCGCGGAGCCGTGCGGTAAAAAAGAGTGGGATTCGTGGCAGACGTAAGGAGGAAACTTCGTACCTTTGTGCGGGACAATATCGTCAACGCCCAAGCAAAGGATACTGTATTATGGAACTGTTTCACGGAAGTAATGTCGCCATCAGGCAGCCGGAGATTCTTACCAGCGGCTTCTACAAGGACTTTGGATACGGCTTCTACTGCACCCTGCTGGAGAAGCAAGCCCGACGTTGGGCATCGACCAAGCGGCCCGCGCGCGTGGTGAGCGGCTACGCCTACACGCCCGACAAATCACTGGATATCCTCGTATTCGAGACGACGACGGAAGAATGGCTGGACTTCGTCGTGGCTTGCCGAAGCGGGAAACCGCACGCCTTCGACATCGTAGAAGGTCCAATGGCGGACGACACCATCTGGGACTATATCGAGGAGTTCGTAGCCGGTAACATCACCCGCGAGGCATTCTGGGCATTGATGAAGTTCAAGCGACCCACGCACCAGATCGCCTTCTGTACGGACAGGGCGTTGCGAACTATCCGTTTCATCAAGAGCTATGAGTTATGAAAAACGTATTTTTCCCCGACGAAGAGGAGGTGAACGAGAATGATCTCTACTACGTGTGCTACATGATAGAGCGAGTCAGTCGCCAGTTGAAGCAGCCCAACCTGTACACCGCCAATGCCATAGGCAAGCGGGGACTGGAGGAGAAACTCTCCGTGGCCAGCGTGCAACATAGCGAGAATCCCGAATCCGTAGTACGCCAATGGATCGAGCAATATGAGCTACACTCGGGTGCGTTCGACGTGACTGACGTGAACCGAGATTTGGTGGACAACGTCCCCACCGCCTTGCAGATGGGGCGTGTGTACCGACGCCTCATCGTGGCGACCATGCAACCCGAGGAGAACTATGCCGACGCCATCCTGCGGGTGTACAACAATCCCATTTGCCACATTATTGACGATTACAACGGAAGCGCTTACTACGAACCCTCCTACTACATAACAAGAGCGTACTACCAGGGAAATTTCAACTGACCGCTCCCTCCTCCATCCCGATTGAGCAAAGGAACAAATGAACGAAAACATACTCGCCAAGCTGAAGATACTGACCGAATCGGCCAAATACGATGTCTCGTGCGCGTCGAGCGGAACGGTGCGCTCCAACACGCAGGGCGGGCTGGGCAACACCGTGGGCGGACTGGGCATCTGCCACAGCTTCGCCGAGGACGGGCGGTGCATCTCACTGCTGAAGGTGATGCTCACCAACCACTGCATCTACGATTGCGCCTACTGCGTGAACCGACGTAGCAACGACTTGCCACGCGCTACCTTCGCCGTGTCGGAGCTGGTGGAACTCACTATCGAGTTCTACAGGCGCAACTACATCGAGGGGCTGTTTCTCAGCTCGGGCGTGGTACGCCATCCCGACTACACCATGGAGCGGCTGGTACGTGTGGCCAAGGACTTGCGCGAGCAACACCGCTTCAACGGATACATACACCTCAAGAGCATACCCGGAGCCAGCCGGGAGCTGGTGAACGAGGCGGCACGCTACGCCGACCGCCTGAGCGTGAACGTGGAGATCGCCAAAGAGGAGAACCTCAAGCTGCTCGCCCCCGAAAAAGACCACCAAAGCGTGTTCGCCCCCATGCGCTACATACAGCAGGGAGCGCTGGAGAACAAGGAAGAGCGGCAGAAGTTCCGCCACGCGCCACGCTTCGCCCCCGGCGGGCAGAGCACGCAGGTCATCGTGGGCGCCACGCCCGAATCGGACAAAGAGATACTCCGCCTCTCGGCATCGCTCTACACCCATCCCAGCATGAAGCGGGTCTACTACTCGGGATATATCTCCGTGAACACGTACGACAAGCGCCTTCCTGCCCTCAAGCAACCGCCGCTGGTGCGCGAGAACCGCCTCTACCAGGCCGACTGGCTGTTGCGCTTCTACCAGTTCACCGTGGACGAGATCGTGGACGACACCTACCCCGACCTCGACCTCGAGATAGACCCCAAGCTGGCGTGGGCGCTCCGTCATCCCGAGCAATTCCCCGTCGACGTGAACACCGCGGAATACGAGACGTTGCTCCGCGTGCCGGGCATCGGCGTGAAATCCGCCCGCATGATCGTCGCCTCCCGCCGTTTCAGCCGGTTGGGGCAGTACGAGCTGAAGAAGATCGGCGTGGTGCTGAAGAAGGCGCGATACTTCATCACCTGCAAGGAGTTGTCCGCCATGACGACGGTAAACGAGCTGTCGCCCCAAGGCGTGCGCCGCCTGCTGCTGCCCCAGCCGAAGAGGCGGGCGGACGAGCGGCAACTGATGCTTGACTTCGGCGGCGGAGGGACGGCGGAATGAACGTGTTCGTCTACGACCGGACGTTCGACGGTGTGCTCACCGCCGTGTTCGACGCCTACGCCCGAAAGACCTTCCCCGACGAGCTGCTGGCCGAGGGCGACAGCCTGCCCCTGTTCTACGACGAGCTGCATACCGTGGTGACCGACGAGGAGAAGGCCGCCCGCGTCTGGCGGGGACTGCAAAAGAAGCTCTCGGCTTCCGCCCTCGGATGCCTCACGCAGAGCTGGCTCTCCGAGCTGCCCGAGATGGGGATGCTCCTCTTCCGCTACATCCGCAAGACAGTGGACGCCCCGCGCTCCATCGAGACCGATTTCGCCGACCCCGACGTGCTGCGTCTGGCGCAAATCTGGAAGAAGGTGGACTGGGAACGCATGCGCCTGATGCAGTTCGCACGATTCCAGAAGGCGGCCGACGGCACTTTCTTCGCCGCCTTCGAGCCTGAGTTCAATGCCCTGCCGCTCGTGGTCCACCACTTCCAGGACCGCTTCGCCGACCAGCGATGGCTGCTGTACGACATCAAGCGACGCTACGGCTTCTACTACGACCTGCGCGAAGTGACTACCGTCTCCTTCGACGACGAGAGCCGCCAAGCCCACCTCGTCACCGGCATGTTGGACGAAAGCTTGATGGATGCCGACGAGCGACTGTTCCAGGATCTGTGGCGCACCTATTTCAAGGCCATCTGCATCAAGGAGCGCCTCAACCCGAGGAAACACCGGCAAGATATGCCCGTGCGCTACTGGAAATACCTGACGGAAAAGCAGAGGAAGTGACAAACGCGTGTCCGTGCGCGAAACTGGATAGCTCCGGGAATATTCAGATTCTCTCCTTCAGGACGTTGAGGTAGCGCGACAGTCCCTCGCGGGCATCGGCCAGTTTGTCCTCCCAATGCTTCACGGAATTTTGGCCGATGATGTCGGTGACGTACTTCACGGCGATGAACGGCAGTTGCTGGGCACGGCAGACGAAGGCTTGGGCGTAAGCCTCCATATCCACCACGTCGCCCCGTACGTCGGTCAGCTCGGTGAGGAAGCTGTCGCCGGTGTTACACACGCCCGCTTCCGTCCAATGGGTACAGAAGCCTTTCTCCTGGAGCAAGGGAGCCGAATCGATTTCGCACTCCATGCCGAGGGCGGTGAGTTTCTCGAGGTCGCGGTCCACGAATTGCCGACAGGCCAGTATGTCGCCCACCTGCCTGTTCAGCGTGCCCGCGCTGCCGATGTTCAGCACCAGGCAGGGCGACACCTGCCGGATGGCCTCGGCCAGGTGGTAGGCTGCCTTCACCTTGCCGATGCCCGTGCGTAGGTAGTAGGGTTCCACCTCGGGCCACTTGATTTCCACAAACTCGCCTTGCACGGCGTAAGTCACTAATATTTTCTGCATAACGCGTATCTTGTTTGATTGTTCTTTCTATTTTTTTTTGGTCATTCCTTCGGCTCGCTCTTCTTCAGCACGACACGCGAGGAGTATTGGTCGCCCACCTGTTTGCGGAAGCGGATGAACTCCTCGTACTCCCCGGGAGCGTAAACTCCCTTGCGGAGGTGTAGCCGCTGGACGATCCAGATGTCCTGCCCATCGACGCTGACCTCGGAATGGAACGAGCCAAACTTGCTTTCCACGCTGACGGGCTTTGGGATGCCCTCGATGGCATATCCCTGCGGCATGCGGAGGCAAACGCTGTCGGTGTCGAGGTATCCGTAGCCGACGCGGATGGGATGTACGCGCCGTGCGGATGTGGGCACGCTGAACCGTCGGCGCAGGACGTTGACGGGGACAAACAGGCGGCTGCCCGTCTTCTGTCCGTACAGGTTGGTGGTGGCGGTGTAGCTGATGACGCTCGTAGGCTCGGCCGTCTTCCGCTCGTCGATGCTAAACGCCTGCACGTCGGCCTGCGAGAGGGTGATGCCCGAGCGTATCCGGTCCTTCTGCTTGTCGGGCTTGAGGTAGCGTATGTCGATCTCGTTCTCATATTGGAACAGGCGCGAGGTGCAAGTGTTCTCTATCCGTGCGGAAGCGTCGGGGGAGAGGGTGACGATGGCCCGGTTGACTTGTGTGTTCAGCGAGTCGGGATAGGTGGGCAGCCTGTAGATTCGTCCACCCGCAGGCTCCACCAGCAGGGCGTCGTGTCCGGCGATGTCCTCGTGCACGTAGCCGAAGGGGAGGGTGGGGTTGGTACATTCCAGCCAGAGCGTATCGCCGGGGAGGGGCACCTGCAGGATGGCGTGGTTCATCTGCGTGAGGCTGGCGAAGTCGGGCAGCAACCGCTCGTTGGTGGTACTGATGACGGTATATGTGGAGGCTATGCCCAGCTCTCCGAGCATGGCCCGGGCGTAATTCGAGAGACCCTTGCAGTCGCCGAAGCCCACCTGGCAGACATTCGCGGCCGCGATAGGTTGCCAGCCACCTATGCCCAGCTGCACGCTGACGTAGCGGGTAGTCTGTCCCAGGTAGTCGTACACGGCTTTCACCTTTTCGCGGTCGGTGGCGCGGCCTTCGGCAATTTGGCGTACCTTGGCACGCGCTTGCTCGGGCAGGGCGTCGCGTCCGGCGAGCAGATCCCATTGCCATTGCCCAAACGTTTTCCAGTCGTTCATTGTCCCTTCGGACTTGTCGAACTTGAAGGTGGTGGGGGCGAAGTAGACGCAGGGCATGAGGTCGGCCTTGGGAGGGGAGAACGGTTCGCTGGGGATGACGGGCATCTGCCGCGCCGTCACCTCAACGATCTGCTGTCCGGCCGGACCGGTAGATTCTTTCACCTCGATATTCGCGCCCTCGGCGTTTCGCGGACGGTATCGACAAGTTTGTCCCGCCGATTGCTCCATGCGGTAGCTGGCCCGCTCCACGCTCTGGTGGTAGCTATCCTGCGGACTGAACGAGGGGTAGTACACTATCCCGTTGTTCTTCTTCATCTCCCATTCGTAGGTGATGCTGAAGGGGAACGTGGGGTAGTCGCACTCGTAGTAGTACAGATAGTCGTCGCTGCCCATTGTGATGGCGCTATACTCTGTTCGTTGGAGGTCGGACTTCTTTATCTTGCGCACCACGTTTCCCGCGGCGTTCAGGATCACGCCCGAGAATCGTTGGAGGGAGTTGAAATTGTCGCACGGACAGACGAACAGCGCGGCCTCCATCCCCTTGCGGTTGAGAATCTTCACGGTACGTGTCCGCTTCACGGAGGCTTGCGTCATGGATTGGCAAAGCACTTCCGTACGGTCGTCGGACACGATGGAGTTCAGTCCCGCCGGGGCGGCGGTTTGCGTCCGGGCAGGAAGAACGGAGAGTAGGCAGAGGGCCAGGCAGGCCAGTCGGCCACGCTTGGCGAGAGAAGGGGAAACGGTTGTCGTCATCATCGGTATAAGGCGATTCGTGGTTTATGGACTTTATAATTTCTTGAGTACCAGTATTTCGTTGTTCTTCTCGGCCACCATCTCGTAGAAGCGCTTCACGCTTTCGTAGTCCTGCGACGCGTAGAAGAGGTTGCCGAAAGTGTACGTGTACGTGAGCACGATGGTGTTGCCTTGTTGCTGGATGAAGTAGCGGCAGGAGCCTTGCTTGTCCTCGGTGGTGAAGCTGATGGACTTGGGCAGTTCTTCCACGGCGTAGCCCTCGGGAATGGTGAGATGAATGGAGCTGGTGTACTGATCGGCGTAGGGCATCTCGAGGGGAAGGAGGCGTACCGATTGCGTGAGCGGGCTTTTGGTGAAGTGCGTGAACAGTAGCGGATTGATATAGATGAGGTCGCCGTTGGTGGTAGTCTGCTTCTCAAAGTCGTACTCCTCCTTGAGGCGCTCGGTGAAGCTCCGCAACGCTTCCGTGCGGTAAGCGGCGATCTTGATTTGTCGGTCGTTCTCCATCTGCGCCACATAGTCGGCGCTATCCTTGGCGCCGCGAAACTGGCGGCGGTAGATGGCGGCATGTTGTCCGGCGTAGCTGGTCTGCCGGTGTCCGGTGATCTTTCCGTCGGGATGTACCTGCGCGTGTACGGCCGAGCGTATCTGGTTGCGTCCCAGGTGGCTGATGTCGATGAATCGGTTTTGCTCCGGCTTGTCGTACAGCAGGCGCGCCTGGTTGGTCATCAGCACCGGCGGCAGGACGTCGATGGCTCCGTCGGTGATGGACCCGTCGAGAAAGACGAAGGTGCTGTCGGTGTCGGCTATGGCGACCACGAACGTGTTGAGCTTGTTGATAGAGGGGTGTGTCACGGGGAGGATGCCTCTGTTCTTGCGGCTCATCACGGCGGGGTAGGAGGGAATATTGGCGTCGCGTAGCATGCTCATCAGCACGAAGTTGATGTCGGCGTTGTTGCCCGTCCCCTCCTTGATGGCTTTCCGGGTGCCTCCGCCGTAGAGGGCGTAGCTTCCGTTCCAGGAAATCTTTCCCTTGAGGTAGCCGAAGATGGCGGCGATCTTTTGCCGGTTGTCGGGCAGCTGCTTGAGTAGCAGCATCGCCATCTCGTCGCGGTAGGGGTTGCGCATCTTGAGCATGCCACCGAAGTCGTCGTCGTCGAGCAACTGCTCGTCGATGTTCTTCCACGTCCGGGTGAACGACTTGTAGGCGCTGTACGGGTACTTTATCCCTTTCAACTCGAAGAGCGTGCCCGCCATATAGTCCTCGGCGTACCACACGTAGCTGTCCGAGCGGAGGGCTGGCAGTTGCTCGCCCGTGAAGCTGAGGTGCCGGCCGTTGCAGTCTATCCGTATCATATCCCCGTCGGAGCCGCGCGCGGTGTACGTCAGGTTTTCTTGCGTCTCCTTCACCCGCAGCGACCCGCCTCGCATCTCGATGCTGAAGTCGTAGTACTCGGGGATGGTGATGTCGTACCGGGAGTAGATCACGGGGATGTCCCGCTGCGCGCGGTAGGGATCGATCATCCAGTAAATCTCGGAATTGTGGTCGTACTTGTATTCGAGCACCGTACCCTCGCGCACGGCGGGGATGGAGAACTTCGTTGCCATGTGTGATTTGTCCACTCGCTCGGTGAATACCTGGTCGCGCTTCATCCTGGTGCGCGTCACCTGTCCGTTCTCCAGGTTGTAGGCCGAGGCGTCAAGGGAGCTGATAAACTCCTTGCTCCCTCCGCCTTCTCTATTATAATAAGGTATGACGATGTCGGCATACGAGGTGCCTTCGTTCTTGAGCACCTTGATCTTCACACTGTGGCTGTACACGGTGCGGAACTCGCCGTTCACCATGTCGTAGCGCACGTCGGTCTGGGAATAGAGGACAACGGCCGTGGCGGCGCTGTCGGGGGCGTAAGTCGTCATGCTCAATTCTTCCATCGAGGGCTTACCATACTTCAAGCTGGGCTTGATGACGGTATCCGATTGCTGCGCGTGGGCAATCGGGGCCATCGAAGTGAGAAAAACGCAGAGCGTAAGCAGCTGTTTTTGCATATCAAAATGGATCTTTTCATTAGTACTGAGGGCAAATATAAGCGAAAACTCTCTTATTTTCATCAAAAAGAAAGGATTTTCGCGAAAAAGTTTTTGTAATATCGGACTTAGTCGTATTTTTGTGTACAATTTTGGCATAGCGAGATGACTGACGAAGAGAAGAAGTTATTGAGTGCCTTTGAAACCCGACTCCGGCACCTGATGTATCTGCACGATGAGTTGAAGCGTGAGAATGCCCGATTGAGCGAACTTCTTAGTGAGGAGTCTCGGAAGAACGAAGAGCTTCAGGCGCTATGCGCCGAGCTGCAAACCAATTACGCAAACCTGAAGACGGCCACGGCAATCAGCCTACATGGCAGCGACGTGAAGGACACGAAACTGCGGTTGTCGAAATTAGTGCGCGAAGTCGATAAATGCATCGCTTTGTTGAACGAATGAAAAAGAGTGGATGTATGGACGATAAGATAGAAGAAAAGATACCGGTGAAACTGTTCATGGCGGACAAATACTACCCCCTGCGCGTCGAGGCGGAAGAGGAGGAGATGATAAGGGAAGCCGCCAAACAGGTGAACTTATGGATGAACGAGTATCGGAAGCTGCACCCCACGATGGGGAAAGACGAGATACTCACCATGGTGGCTTATCAGTTCTCGTTAGAGAAGCTGCGATTGAAGCGACGGAACGATACCGCTCCGTATGCCGAGAAGGTGCAAGAGCTAACCGAGCTGCTGGACGATTACCTCAATGAGAAGTGACCGCCCCGCGCTGATAAGCGAAGAAGAGAAACTCCGCGCGCTGTGGATGCCGGGACCCGTAAGGGTCAGGGCATCGGCGGTGCGCTTTTTATATTATAGATTAAAAAAATAATGTAGTGTAGATTATGACAGTAATGATAGCAACGATTATCGCCTTTGCCGCTTTCATTGTAGGAGGAGTCCTTACATACATTCTGTTTCGATACGTACTGAAGTCCAAATATGACAAGGTGCTCAAAGAGGCGGAAACGGAAGCGGAGGTGATCAAGAAAAACAAGCTGCTGGAAGTGAAGGAGAAGTTCCTGAACAAGAAAGCCGACCTGGAAAAGGAAGTGGCGCTGCGCAACCAGAAGATCCAGCAGGCCGAGAACAAGCTGAAGCAGCGCGAGATGGCGCTCGGACAGCGGCAAGAGGACCTGCAGCGCAAGAAGCAGGAGGCCGAAAACGTGCGCGAGAACCTCGAGGCGCAACTGGGCATCGTCGAGAAGAAAAAAGAGGAGCTGGACAAGCTGCAACACCAGGAGATCGAGAAACTGGAGACCATCTCCAGCCTGTCGGCCGAGGAGGCGAAGGAGCGCTTGGTGGAATCGCTGAAAGAGGAGGCCAAGACGCAAGCCCAGTCGTACATCAACGACATCATGGACGACGCCAAGCTGACCGCGGGAAAGGAGGCGAAGCGCATCATCATCCAGTCCATACAACGTGTGGCCACCGAGACGGCCATCGAGAACTCGGTCACCGTGTTCCACATCGACTCGGACGAGATCAAGGGGCGCATCATCGGACGTGAGGGACGCAACATCCGTGCTCTCGAAGCCGCCACCGGCGTGGAGATCGTGGTGGACGACACGCCCGAGGCCATCGTCCTCTCGGCGTTCGACCCCGTGCGCCGGGAGATCGCCCGCCTGGCCCTGCACCAATTGGTGACCGACGGGCGCATACACCCCGCCCGCATCGAGGAGGTGGTGGCCAAGGTTCGCAAGCAAGTCGAGGAAGAAATTATCGAGACCGGCAAGCGCACCACCATCGACTTGGGCATACACGGCCTGCATCCCGAACTGATTCGCATCGTGGGCAAGATGAAGTACCGCTCCTCTTATGGACAGAACCTGTTGCAGCACTCGCGCGAGACGGCCAACCTCTGCGCCGTGATGGCCTCCGAGCTGGGACTCAATCCCAAGAAGGCGAAACGTGCCGGCCTGCTGCACGACATCGGCAAGGTGCCCGACGAGGAACCGGAGCTGCCGCACGCCTTGCTGGGCATGAAGCTCGCGGAGAAGTACAAGGAGAAGCCAGACATCTGCAACGCCATAGGCGCCCATCACGACGAGGTGGAGATGAGCAGCCTGCTCGCGCCTATCGTACAGGTATGCGACGCCATCTCCGGCGCGCGTCCCGGCGCGCGGCGAGAGATCGTGGAAGCCTACATCAAGAGGCTGAACGACCTCGAACAGCTGGCCATGAGCTATCCGGGCGTCACCAAGACCTATGCCATACAGGCCGGTCGCGAGCTGCGCGTCATCGTCGGTGCCGACAAGATCGACGATAAGCAGACGGAAAGCCTGTCGGGCGAGATAGCCAAGAAGATACAAGACGAGATGACCTATCCGGGACAGGTGAAGATCACCGTCATCAGGGAGACGCGGGCGGTGAGCTTCGCGAAGTAAAATTAAGAATTAGGAATGAAGAATGAAGAATCGCTGCGCCCGGTTTCGCGCAGGCACCCCGATTCTTCATTCTTCATTCTCCATTTTCCATTTTCCATTCTTAATTCTTCATTCTCAAATGGGTTTCCAAATTGAAGTTTGTGCCAACTCCGTAGAGAGTTGTATAGCCGCTCAGGCCGGTGGAGCCGACCGTGTGGAGTTATGCGCCGGCATCCCCGAGGGAGGCACCACACCGTCGTACGGCACGATAGTCTGGGCGAGGAAGGTGCTGACACGGACACGACTGCACGTCATCATCCGCCCGCGAGGCGGCGATTTCCTCTATTCCCCCATCGAGATGGACATCATGCTGAACGATATCGAGACGGCCAAGCGACTGGGTGCCGACGGCGTGGTGATAGGCTGCCTGACGGCCGCCGGCGACATCGATTGCCTGGCCACGACAGAGCTGGTGCAGGCGGCGCGGGGCATGTCCGTCACGTTCCATCGGGCTTTCGACGTTTGCCGGGATCCCCACAAGGCACTGGAAGATATCATCCTTTCGGGTTGCGATCGCTTGCTCACCTCCGGGCAGCAAGCCACCGCCGAGGAGGGCATCCCCTTGATCGGGGAGCTGCGCGGGCAAGCGAAAGGGCGAATAGCGCTGATGGCCGGATGCGGGGTGAACGAGACCAACATCGCCCGCATCGCCGCGGAGACCGGCGTGAGCGAGTTTCATTTTTCCGCCCGCGAGCGGATCTGTAGCCAAATGGTTTACCGGAACGAAGCGGTCAGCATGGGAGGCACCGTGCGTATCGACGACTACGAACGGATGGAGACCACCGCCGAAAGGGTGAAAAAAAACATCGCCGCCCTGTCGTTTCCAAAATATTTGATGCAATAAGGACGAATATTGATTAGTAAACACTATATTTGCGGAGATAATTGGTCTTTCCATTGTATTAACGAGAAACATGCGTCAACATCATGAATATTAAAGTACGCTTGATTATCATGAACTTCCTGCAGTTTGCGGTGTGGGGTTCGTATCTTACTTCCATGGGAGCTTATCTGGCTGGCAGCGGGATGAGCGACAACATCGGTCTCTTCTACGCCATGCAGGGCATCGTCTCTTTGTTCATGCCCGCTATCCTTGGCATCGTGGCCGACCGTTGGGTACCCGCCCAGAAGCTTCTTAGCGCGAGCCATTTCATCGCCGCCCTCTTCATGGGCGCCGCCGGATACTACGCCATGACGAGCGGCGACCAGGTGGAGTTCCCGACGCTCTTCACCTTCTACTCCCTCAGCGTGGCCTTTTACATGCCTACGCTGGCGCTCTCGAACTCCGTGGCCTACACGGCGTTGGGCAAGGCGCGGCTCGACACCATCAAACATTTTCCCCCCATCCGCATCTTCGGCACCATCGGCTTCATCTGCTCCATGTGGGCGGTGGACTTGCTGGGATTGCAAACGTCTTATGGACAATTTTTCGTCTGCGCCATCATCGGCGTGGTATATGGCGCTTACGCGCTCACCTTGCCCGACTGCCCGGTGAGCCACGAAAACAGGGACAAATCCATGGTCGAGGCCCTCGGGCTACGCGCCTTCACGCTGTTCAAGCAGAAGAAGATGGCCATCTTCTTCTGCTTCTCCATGCTGCTGGGCGTATCGTTGCAAATCACCAACGGATTCGCCAGCCCCTTTCTCCGCAGCTTTGAAGCCATGCCCATGTATGCCGACACCTTCAGTGTCCAGCATCCCAACATCCTCATCTCCCTCTCGCAGATGTCCGAGACGCTCTGCATCCTGCTTATCCCCTTCTTCCTCAGCAAGTTTGGCATCAAGCGGGTGATGCTCATCGCCATGCTGGCGTGGGTGCTCCGCTTCGGGCTGTTCGGGCTGGGCGACCCGGGTGGTGGCTTGTGGATGTTCGTGCTCTCCATGATCGTGTACGGCGTGGCGTTCGACTTCTTCAACATCTCCGGCTCGCTCTTCGTCGACCGGGAAACCGATATCAACATCCGATCCAGCGCGCAAGGGCTGTTCGTCATCATGACCAATGGTTTCGGAGCCACCATCGGCACGCTTGGCGCGCAGGCCGTGGTCAACCTCTTCGTGAAGAACGAGGAGGTGAATCACGTGAAATACATGACGGGCGACTGGACGGCAGTATGGTTTATCTTCGCCGCCTACGCCTTGGTGGTGGCCATCCTCTTCGCGCTGATATTCAAGTACAAGCACTCCAATGATTCAACCAACCAACCTATAAAGAAAGAACATAATGGATAAGACCGTCGAATTAGAAGTATTGAACATCGTCAACAGCCGTGCGCAGGCAGGTGCCTTCGCCATGTTGCTGGGCGAGGTGGGGGGTGACCGCAAAATGCCTGTCATCATCGGGCCGGCCGAAGCGCAGGCCGTAGCCGTATTCCTGAAAAAGATAGATCCGCCGCGCCCCCTCACGCACGACCTTTTCGCCACCGTCATCAACACGCTGGGTGCCAAGCTGCTCCGGGTGCTGATATACAAAGCCAAGGAAGGCGTCTTCTATTCCTATATATATATGGAGAGGGATAGCGAGGTGATACGCATCGACTCGCGCACTTCCGACGCCGTTGGCCTGGCTCTCCGTGCCCATTGCCCTATCCTTGTTTACGACACCATCCTGGAGCAGGAACGTGTCCATCTCTCCGAGGAGGAGAGCATGTTCGCCATCGACGATGACGACGATGACGACGACGAGAAGGATTTCATTTACGGCGATGCGGAATCGGAAACCGGTGCGCGGGTCAAGTCGCTCGAAAAGGCGCTGGAGCAAGCCATCGAGGACGAGGACTACGAGCTGGCCGCGGAGATTCGCGACCAGATCAGCACCTTGAAGAGGAAGAGTAAGTAACGCCAGGCGACGATATGCACCTGTTCTATACGCCCGACATAGCGCTGAATCCCGAGTTACCTGAAGAGGAAGCCAGCCATTGCCTCCGCGTGCTCCGTCTGGGCATGGGCGACGAGATCACCCTCACCGACGGCAAAGACTGTTTCTACCGCGCCGTCATCACCGTGGCCACCGGTAAACGCTGCCAGGTGGCCATCCGCGAAACCATCCCGCAACCTCCGCCCAGGCCCTGCCACCTGCACATCGCCATGGCACCTACCAAGAACATGGACCGCAACGAATGGATGGCCGAGAAGGTGACCGAGATCGGCATCGACGAACTGACCTTCCTCGATTGCCGCTTCTCCGAACGCCGGACGCTGAAGACGGAACGCGTCGAAAAGATTCTCGTCGCCGCCATGAAGCAGTCGCTCAAGGCTCGCCTGCCCAAGCTGAACGGAATGGTGGATCTCGACCGCTTCATCGCCGAGAGCCGCGACGGACAGAAGTTCATCGCCCACTGCCACGACGACGGGGGGAAGCTCCCGCTGAAAGACGCGCTCCGCCCGGGTGAGGACGCCCTCGTGCTGATAGGCCCCGAGGGCGACTTCAGCGAAGACGAGGTGCGCCGGGCCACCGCGCGGGGCTTCGTCCCCATCAGCCTCGGCTCCTCCCGGCTACGCACGGAGACGGCCGCCCTGGTGGCCTGCCATACGCTAAACCTGCTGAATCAGTGATTAATCATTTAATACCAACAGTTCAATCTCTAAAACAAATTACCGTATGAAAGAGAAACAATTCCTAAAACTCTCGGTGTCGGCGATACTGATAGTTTTCCTCGCCGCGTGTTCCAAAACCGCGGAGTACACCAGTGTTATCCCCGCCGACGCTACGTCGGTAGTCTCCATCGACCTGAAGGCGTTGTCGGCCAAGGCCGAGCTGGGAGGTAGCGACATGCAGCCCGTACGCGAAAAGATACTCAGCGAGGCGAAGGGTAACATGAGCGCCGAGGCTTACCAGTACATGGAGAAGGTGATGGCGAACCCCAACGAATCAGGGATTGACCTTACCCAGCCCATCTATTGGTTCAACACCTCCACCCTGTCGGGCGCGCTGATCGGCAAGGTAGCCGACCAAGGCAAGCTGAAGGCCACCTTCGACACGTTCATCAAGGAGAACAACCTCGCCCCGCTGACTTCCGAGAGGGGACTGACCTACATCTCGCATGAGGGAGGGCTGTATATCTTCAACCAGTCGACGATGATGATCGCCTACTCGACTTCCGGACGGCTGGACGAAGATGCCGTGAAAGCGCTCTTCAAGCAGGAGGCTGGCGACAGCTTCACCGCGATGGATACCTTCACGAAGATGGGCAAGCAAGCTTGCGACATCAACTATTTCTTCACCTTCGCCTCCCTTCCCGACCTGTATGCCAGCCAGCTACAGGCCAGCCTTCCCGATAGCGTCCAGCCAAAGGACATGGGCTACATCGGCGGCTGGAACTTCGAGGATGGCCGGATCCGTATGAAGGTGGAAACCTATATGGCAAGCGAAGAGACCAAGAAACTCTTTGAGGAGCAACAGGCTCTCTACGGCAAGATGAGCAATAAGTTCGCGCAGGCCGCCCCCGAGAATAGCCTGTCCTACATAGCCAGCAGCTTGAAAGGGGAGAAGATCTACCAGGTACTGGCCCAGAACCGGCAGGTCGCCGGAATGCTTCCTCCCGAAGTCATGGAGCTGCTGAAAAGCTTTATCGGCTCATTGGATGGCGAGATTGCCGCGGCCTTTACCGGTGTGGAAGGTTTCACGCCCTTGTTCTTCGTCTATGCCGACGTGAAAGACGGTAGCGGGCTGAAAGCCATCTACGACGGGAAAGATATGATGGGACTGCGTGCCGGCATGTTGCAAATGGGTCCCGATGAATATATGTATAGGGCGGACATGATGACCTTCTACTTCGGCGTGAAGGATAAAGTGGCGTATTTCACCAACGCCCTCCAATATGCGCGAGAGATCAACAAGGCTGTATCGCCCTCGGTGAAGGAAGCCGCCTACGCCTCCGAGATGGACGGCAAGCTGGCGTTCATGGTCGTCAACGCGGAGGAGATCTGCGAACTTCCCCTGGTGAAGATGGTCGCGAGTAGCGCTTATGGAGACCAGAAGATCCTGTGGGACATGGCCAACGACATCTCCTACCTCTCCATCGGCTCGGAAGGGTTGACAAGCGAGGCTTCGCTCGTGCTCAAGGACCAGAAGACCAACGCCCTGAAGCAGATCGTGAACTACATCAGGAAGGCCGTTGGCGGAATGTGAGCAAGGAATAAACCACGGACAGCATGAATCAGATTCACCTCAAGCAAACGCTTCCACAAGTGTTCGCCGACCGCGACAGCGTGACCTCGGACGTATGGCATCAGGATCTCAACCTGCGCAAGGGGGAGATATACCTCGTCGAGGCCGCCTCGGGTACCGGCAAGTCGTCGCTGTGCAGCTATATCTACGGCTACCGCGACGACTACCAGGGAATCATTAACTTCGACGACACCAACATACGCCGCCTCACCGTGGCGCGGTGGGTGGAGGTGCGCAGGCGTTCGCTGAGCATGCTGTTCCAAGACCTGCGCGTCTTCCCCGAGCTGACCGCCCTGGAGAATATCCGCCTGAAGAACAACCTCACCGGCTTCAAGAAGAAGAAGGAGGTGCTGGCGCTCTTCGAGCAGCTGGGCATAGCCGACAAGGCGCATGTCAAGGTTGGGAAACTATCGTTCGGGCAGCAGCAGCGAGTGGCGTTCATCCGCTCGCTCTGCCAGCCGTTCGATTTCCTCTTCCTCGACGAACCCGTTAGCCACCTCGACGAGGCCAACAGCCAAGTCATGGGGCGGATGATTCTCGATGAGGCTGGCCGACAGGGCGCCGGCGTGGTGGTGACCTCCATCGGGAAGCATATCGACCTGCCTTATCACCACAAGCTGCGCCTGTAAATCCTCCCCGGTAAACCGAAAAAAAGACGAATGCGACCCGCAATGAATACTCTCGTTTGGAAGCTCCTCCGCCAGCATGTCAGCGTAGGCCAGTTGGCCGGTTTCTTCCTGGCCAACCTCTTCGGCATGATCATCGTGCTCCTTGGCGCACAGTTCTACAAGGACGTGTCGCCGCTCTTCAGCGAGGGCGAGAGCTTTATGAAGGGAGACTTCCTCGTGGCCACCAAGCGGGTGGGGGCGCTGAGCGCCATCACCGGCGGGAACAATGCCTTCTCGCCCGAGGAGATCGCCGAGCTGAAGGAGCAACCGTTCGCCAAGGCCGTGGGAGCCTTCACGCCTTCCAAGTTCAAGGTATCCGCCGGCGTGGGCGTCAAGCGGCTGGGTGTGCACCTCTCCACCGCCATGTTCTTCGAGGCCGTTCCCGACGCCTTCGTCGACGTCAAGCTCGACCGCTGGCATTTCGATTCCTCCAGTCGCGACATACCGATCATCATTCCGCGCAACTACCTCAACCTCTATAACTTCGGCTTCGCGCAGAGCCAGGGATTGCCCAAGCTCTCCGAAGGTGTGGTGGGACTGATACAGATGGACATCACCCTCCAGGGCAACGGACGCCGCGAGCAATACAGTGGGCGCATCGTGGGATTCTCCGACCGGCTGAACACCATACTCGTGCCGCAATCGTTTATGGACTGGGCCAACCATACTTTCGCCCCGGATGCCGAGCCGCTACCTTCACGCCTCATCCTCGAGGTGAACAATCCTGCCGACGACGCCATCGCCACCTATTTCCACCAGAAGGGGTACGAGACGGAAGATGGGAAGCTCGACGCCGGCAAGACCTCTTATTTCCTGCGCCTCGTCGTGGGCATCGTGCTGGCCGTGGGACTGTTCATCAGCATCCTCTCCTTCTACATCCTCATGCTCAGCGTCTTCCTGCTGCTGCAAAAGAACACCACCAAGCTCGAGACGCTTCTGCTCATCGGTTATACGCCGGGCAGGGTGGCGCTTCCCTACCAACTGCTCACCATCGGGTTGAATGCCGTGGCGCTCCTCCTTTCCATCGCTCTCGTGGCTCTGCTGCGGAGCTACTACTTAGACACCATCAGGCTCCTTTTCCCGCAACTCCAGGCGGGAACGCTATGGGTGGCCATCGGCGTGGGGCTGGTTCTCTTCCTCGGTGTCTCCGTGGTCAACGCGTTGGTCATCAAGCGCAAGGTGATGTCTATCTGGCGGCATCAGGCATAAGGGAACCAAGGAGGATGAAAATATTTTCATAAACGCGTTGTCCGGAATAAAAAGGAGCAAACTATTTTGGCCAAAGCATGAAGATTTGGCATCTTCGCGGCACGCTCATGCGAGCGGCATGGCGTGCGGCGTCCTTTCGGTCTGCCACGTTCTTATACCGGGAACGCAAGAACATTTTTATAATAAGCCGTTCTCCCCTGCGGGAGAAGCCCCAACCAATCGATCACGTACAGACATCCGGCATACTATCGGGAAATTGCCCCGATAGTATGCCCGCGTCAGGGCGGTAAGAGGAGGCTGAGGTGAAGCGAAAATGAAATCCGTGCCCAAACCGGAAAAAGAAATATTGCGTAAAACTTGAGCCGTTTCACCAATGGTTCGCATTATTCCCGTATATTCGCGCACATCACACACCAATGCCGAAATAAAAGATGATGATTGATTTAGAGACAAAGATAAAGCTCAAACGCGGAGACCGACAAGCTTTTTCCATAGTTTACATATACTACTGGAGGAAAGTGTACGATTTCGCCAAATTATATATTGATTTGGATGCCGATGCCAAAGACATTGTGCAAGATGTCTTCGTAAAGCTTTGGGAGATGCGCGACCGCATCGACGAGGCTCAAGATCTGGACAACCTCCTGTTCATCATCACCCGCAACCATATTTTCCGCCTCGGCCGCCTCAAGGTGAACCAATCCCACCTATGCGTCACCGCCCTGCAAGCGCTGGACGTCGAAGACTCGCACGACGCCACCCAAGATATCGACCTCTCCGAACTTAAACGGCACATCGACACCATCGTCAACCACCTGCCCGCACGCCGCAGGGAGGTGTTCTTGATGAGCCGCGTCCAAAAGCTGAGCCATGCCGAAATAGCCCTGAGGCTTTCCGTCAGCGTACGTGCCGTGGAGCGACACGTCTACCTCGCGCTGGACGACATAAAGAAGGGTCTGAAAAAGATCTATGGCAACGACAGCGGCACACGACTGTTCCTGCTTGCCTGCTTTTGATTGGGCGTGAAGCCCGTGTTGCCGCGCCCTGCCCCATGAATTCAAGTGATTTTCTAATGACCGATTGAGGATGATACAAGCTGTGCGAATCTGTGTCCTCTGTGGTGTCTAAAGCTTAAAAAAGCTCTGTGTCCTCTGTGGTGTTCTCCTATGTGCGCCCGCATGGGGATCGAAGGACTATTCTCTTCGCACGTTCTTCATGCCATTCGCGAGAGAGGCTATCGGCAACGCGCTGCCGCGTATAAAGCGGTGAAAATGCCCATCCTATCGTTTTTCGTTCCTATTCGTGTGTGGGCTACGAAATAGATTC
>JAISIZ010000110.1 GCA_031261785.1 Mediterranea sp. (in: CFB group bacteria) | reverse complement strand
GCGCAAAATATCTTACCGCAGATAAACGACACTAAGACCTGTTTCCCTGGGACGAAACTGATCATGTACTTCGAAATCATGACAATTTGAGTTTACGGGAGGTCAGGAGTTCTGAAATTATTTTTTTAAATTATGTCGATAAAAGACATTATCGATAGCCCCAAAATGGCTATCACAGTAACAACTTCAGACCTCAAAGAAATGGTACGCTATTTCCTTGATGAGGCTCACAAACAGTTTGAGCAGGAACTACTTTCAGCCCAAAAGGGTGAAGTTTACCTGATCACAAAGGAAGTAGTAGCTACCTTGAAAGTAGACCGCACTACGCTGTGGAGGTGGGCGAACACAGGGTACTTAGTTCCTATTGAGTTGGGAGGCAAGCGGCGTTACCGTTCCTCCGACATTGAGAAATTGATGAAAGGGGGTGAGCTATGAAAAGGGGAAAGGCGGGCACAAAGCCCGCCCCTCAAAGCGAGGGTAAAGATACTGACTTTATATCACAGTACCAAGTAGTTTTCCACAAACTTATGGAGAACCCCCAAACAATGCTGGAAGTATCAATGGTCACGGGTATATTGAGAGCCAATATCTGCCGATATATCGCCTCTATGGTCAACGCTGGGGTAGCCCAAATGATATACAAGGGCAACGACAGGTTCACCCACCACTTAGCGGGGCATTACACCACTGATAAGGCTTTATTCAAGAAGCTGGACGGCTTGCAGCTTGACCTATTCGGAGAGGAGGCGTACAATGACTGACTACAAAAATCTGATAGGGGCGGAGCTGGAGAAAGGTGTTCAGCTCCGTGATTCAGTCCCCGATAAAGTAGGTATGTTCAATATCAAGACCGCAAACCGTACCATTATGGAAGCCGCCCAACGTCCCGATCCCGAAAGCCTATGGAAGTCTCTTTTGGTATGAGGGTGAAGTATGCTGCCTATTCGCTGATAGCAATTTAGGAAAGAGCATCTACGCCGTTCAGATAGCGGCAAGCATAGCGGAGAGGCAAAAGGTTCTATACTTCGACTACAAAGCATAAAGAAACAGAACGCCTCCTAATCTCGCGATCGGGAGGCATCTGTGCTCGAAGCGGGACTCGAACCCGCACGGCCGCAATGGCCAAAGGATTTTAAGTCCTTCGTGTCTACCATTCCACCATTCGAGCCACTAATAATGTTCAATTTTAACTTTACATAATGAAAAAAAAGTGGAGCGGAAAACGAGACTCGAACTCGCGACCCCAACCTTGGCAAGGTTGTGCTCTACCAACTGAGCTATTTCCGCTTGGTAGCGGCTGCAAAGATACGTGGTTTCGGCGTCCGCGCCAAACAAACGCCGAAATTTGTCGCGGCTTTCTTGCCTAACGGCGGCCACGCAAGGCGTAAGTTCGCTCTTGCAGGTAGTCGGCCAGGGTGGGCACGTCGTAGCGCTGGAGCGTATCGGGAGCGATGGGGTCGCCGAACACCAGGTGGATGGTCTGTCCGCGGTGCGTTTCCAATTCGTGGCATAGGCGGATGTTGCGTACCCACCAAGGGAAGTGGTCGAGGAAGTTGAAGAAGGGTGAGTTCTGCCCGGAGATGTAGGCGGGCAACACGGTGACTCCCGCCCGCTGTATCATCTTGACGACGGTGGGTAGCCAGGGGCGGTCGCGCGCCTCTCCGTGTCCCGCGTTCTTCGACACGGAGCCGGCGGGGAACAGTCCCAGCGGATGTCCTTCGCCCAGGTGGGTGAGGCAAGCCTTCACGCCGCCCACGCTGGAGTTGCTGAACTCGCCGCCGGTGAATGGGTTGACGCCGATGAAGTAATCCTCGAGGATGTCGATCTGGCGGAGCATCCAGTTCACCATCACCTTGAAGTCGGGGCGGAGGCGCCCCACTTCGCCAATCATCATCATCCCGTCGATATGCCCGTAGGGATGGTTGGAGACGATGATGAACGGTTGTCCATCCAGCGCCAGCAACGCCTCGGCGTTGTGTGTCCGGCGGGTGATGCCGAGGTAGTCGAGCATGTTGTCGGTGGCGGCAGGTCCGGCGAGGTGCTTGGCATGGTCGTACACACGGTTGGCCTTGTCCAGGCCGGCTATCTTCATGACGGGTCTTTTCAGGCAGGCGTGCTTCAGCATCGGCGAAATCTTGCCCAGCAACTCGTCGTCTATCAGTTTATCTTTCATTACTCAATGCGATATTCTTCCTTTTTATCTGCGGAAATCTTTCTTTTCTGCCTGCAAATGTACGATAAGTTGGTTTTTATCGTTACTTTTGCGCCATAAAAAATGGCATGAACAAGCATATTAATGATAAAGAGGAGGCGTTGGAACGTATCACGGCCAACCGCACCCGTACCAATTTACTCAAGAAGTACGAGCAATTGTTATTGGCGTATCTGGTACGCCACATTCCAAGATTCGTGACATCGGACATGCTCACGTGGTTTGGTCTTTTCGGCAGCGTGGTGGCCGCGGGCAGCTTTGTGCTGGGCCGCTACGTCGGTCGCGGCTGCCTGTTGCTGGGTATCTTGGGGCTGATCATCAACTGGTTTGGCGATTCGCTCGACGGGCGCCTGGCCTATTACCGCCAGATTCCCCGCAAGTGGTACGGCTTTTCGCTCGACTTCGTGGTGGACTGGTTCGCCAATATCCTTATCGGCGCGGCCTACATCGTCTACACCCCGGGGCCGAAGGAGTTCATCGGTTTCATGTTCGTCTGTCTCTACGGCTGGGCCATGATGATGGCGCTGCTGCGCTACAAGATCGCCGACGCGTACACCATCGACTCGGGCCTTTTCGGCCCCACCGAGGTACGCATCATCATCATGATGGTGCTGGTGCTCGAGGTCATCGTTCCCGGATCGCTCATCTATTCGAGCGGGTCGATCTGCTTCTTCCTGCTGATTGTCGATATCAAGGACTTCCGCCAGTTGCTGCGCACGGCCGACCAGCGTGACAAGGCCGAACGTCGCGCCAAAGACGAGCGTAACGCATGATATGGCGACAAATAAAATGCTTCACCAAGGCGCAGTTTTCGGCCGGCATCGGCTACGTGTGCGACTACTCCTTCATGCTCTTGCTCAAGGAGGGCCTGGGCGTGAACTACCTGGTGGCCATCGCGGCGGGCGGATTGCTGGGCGCCGTGGTGAACTTCACCATCAACCACTTCTGGGCCTTCCACGTCAAGGACGGACACTACGCCCTCGGCGTGAAGGGACAGCTATGGCGCTTCGCCTGCGTGCTGGTGGGTGGACTGACGCTGAAGATCATGGGCACCGACCTGCTTACCAGCTGGACGGGTATCGACTATAAGCTCACCCGCCTGGTGATGGACGCGCTGGTCGCCGTCTTCTTCAACTACCTGCTGATGAGACTCTACGTCTTCAACAGCCAGAGAACGGAACTATTAAAAAACATACCTAATGACAACAACATCCATTCAAAAGAAACTGAGTGACAAAGGATGGGCACGCTGGACAGCGCTACTCATCGTGTCTTTCACCATGATGTGCGGTTACTTCCTGACCGATGTCATGTCGCCCCTCGACAGTCTACTGACCACGAAGGGCAAGATCGTGTACTTCACCGACAACACGAGCATGCCCGCCGACTCATTAATAAGCAAGGCGCAAGCCCTCGGGCAGGCACTTGGCGGGGTCGACATCGCAGCCGGACAATCTTACCAAGTGATGGAAACGCCAGTGCCCGCCGATGATGAAACGGTAGCGCCTGCACCCGTGCAAGTGACGAAAACGGTGAAAGACGTGCTTACCGGAAGGGACTGGAACAATAGCGAATACGGTTTCTTTTCGGGCGCATACGGCATTATCAATGTATGGCTACTGATGCTTTTCTTCGGGGGATTGATACTCGATAAGATGGGAGTGCGGTTCACTGGCGTGATGTCCTCGAGCTTGATGCTATGCGGTGCGCTGATCAAATGGTACGCTCTATCAGCCGATTTCGGCACATCTACATTGTTTGGCTATCATCTCCAGGTGGTGTTGGCTTCCGTAGGCTTCTCCATCTTTGGCGTAGGTGCCGAGATTACGGGTATCACCGTGTCTAAAGTCATCGTGAAATGGTTTACGGGTCACTCGCTCGCGTTGGCGATGGGTATCCAGGTGGGTATGGCACGTATTGGGACAGCTATCGCTTTAGGGCTTAGCCTGCCCATTGCCCGTATGATGGGAGATATTTCCTACTCCGTGTTGTTTGGCGCTATCGCCCTATGTGTAGGATTGCTGGTTTACCTTGTTTACTGCGTGCTCGACAAAAAAGAAGACCATTCGGTTGCCGCTATTCATGAAACCGCGAATCAGGCTGACGAAGAAGGCTTCCGTATATCCGACTTAAAACTTATTTTCACCAACAAGGCTTTCTGGATGATCACATTGTTGTGCCTGATGTTCTATGGCGCGGTGTTCCCATTTATCAAGTTTGCTACGAAATTGATGATCTATAAGTATCATGTATCCGAATTGTTGGCCGGATGGGTAGTAGCGGCGTTCCCAATTGGGACTATACTGTTGACCCCCGTATTTGGCACGCTATATGATCGCATTGGCAAAGGAGCTACATTGATGATGATTGGATCTACGATGCTGGCGCTTGTGCATATCCTTTTCGCCATGCCCGCGATGAATGTTTGGTGGTTTGCCGTGGGCGTGATGATTCTACTCGGTATCGCTTTTTCCTTGGTCCCCAGTGCCATGTGGCCATCGGTTCCCAAGATCATCCCGATGAAACAATTAGGTTCGGCCTATGCCACCATCTTCTATATACAGAACATTGGCTTAATGGCTATCCCTTGGTTGATGGGGTGGGTAATCGACAAATATGCCGCCATTCGCGACACCGCGGGCAACATCACGGGCTACGACTATACCATACCAATGTCCATCTTCGCCCTGTTTGGCCTTATCGCTATCGCCATCTCGTATATGCTGAAGGCCGAAGATCGTAAGAAGCACTACGGCTTGGAAGAGGCGAACATCAAGAAGTAAACATCATTCTCTCCCCTCCGCCCTCCGGACAGAGGCTGTGTCATAAATCGGAGCGGCTTTCTTTTAGGCACGGATTACACGGATTACGCAGTCTCGTCCAGAACGCACTGCGGCGAAATCCGTGTAATCCGTGCCTAAATATTCTCTTTTTGATAGCGCCTTTCACTTATGATACAGCCTCATTTTAAAGTTACTCCTCGCGGATCCATAACAGGTCCAATCGCGCTAAAAGCCTCTCAGATCTGTAACTTTAAAGCCTCCGTGTCACTCTGTGTCCTCTGTGGTTTCCTCCGCTAATCACTACTCACTAATCCCTACTTTTCATTTCCCCTCTTCCCGCTCCACCTTCAGCAAGCTTCCGGTGTTGGGGTTGAAGTAGACTTTGATGGTGTAGTTCTTGTTGAACAGTACGGAGGCGAGGTATTCGCGGGTGCCGAACTGCGTGACGGGAAGCTCTCCCTCGAACAGCGGCTTGCGGTGGCTATCGGTGAGCGTGACCAAGGCTTGTCCGGGCACGTTGTAGGCCACGCCTTCCAGCTCCTTTTTCTTTTTGTCGTCCTCGGCGGGGATGGTCACCGTCTTCAGGTCTTTCACGCTGAGGAAGTAGGGCGCGCCGGCCAAGTCGTCGTTGGGCACCACGCCCAGCTTGGTGGAGAAGCGGAAGGCTACCGTGTCGGCCAACTCCTTGTCGGGCGTGATGCGGAAGGTGAATGTCCGCTCCTCTTCCGCGCGCGTGCCCGAGAACATCTTTGTCATGGCCTCTTCCTGGCGGTTGAGGTTGTCGAGCATCAGCTTGAGCTGCTGTCCGTCCGAGGGCGTGTTGTCGGCTTGTCCGCGGAGCAGGGCGTTCCGGCTGTCGCGTATGTTGTAGATCTCCTTGGCCACCAGCTCGGCCATCTTGGCGGTGGATCCGGCCATGAGTATCTCTTCGGTGAGGAAGTCGCGGGGATTGGCTTGGGATGCCGCGGCCGGGGTGCCCGCCGCGGGCGGAGTGGCCGGCTGGGCTGGTTCCGGGGTGTAGGGTACGTTGATGGATTTCGGCAGGCCGTCGGCGGTAAGCTCCATCAGCGGGGCCGAGGTGCGGTCCTTCAGCTTCACGAAGTAGGTGGCGTCGGCGTTAGGCAAGCCTACCGAGCGCACGCCGATGGTGGCGAGTTCCCAATGGGTGTCGGGGTCGGTCGATACGCCGTTGAGTCGGAGGTATCGGTCGGCGTATTTGCTGAACTCGCCCGGCGTATAGGTCACTCGTCGGGCTTTCACCTCGATCTCTATCTGTGTCTTGGGCAGGGTGTAGGTCACGCCATACTCCTTGCCGCGGGTCACTCCGGTGAGCACTTCGGTTTGGGCGTGGGCAAGGGACGCGGCCAGCGCGCCGGCCAGCAATATCGTCATCTTTTTCATTGTTGTTCTTCTTCTTTTTGCTGATTATGTGCGGACAAAGTTAGTGAAGTTATTCCTAAAGGCTGGCCTTCTTAACGTTTATTCGCTTACGGCCCGCCAGGCGTTGGGCAGGAAGCTGGTGATGTCGCCCGCCACGAGGCTGATGGCTCCCCGCTTCTTCATGGCGAAGTCGCCTGCCAGTCCGTGGACGAATACGCCTATCTTCGCGGCCTCCTCGGCGGGATAGCCTTGCGCCAGCAGGGCGAGGAGGATACCCGTGAGCACGTCGCCGCTGCCGGCGGTGGCCATGCCGGGATTGCCGGTGGGATTGAAGTGGCACTTCCCCGTTGGGGTGACGACGGCGGAGTAGGCACCTTTCAGCACGATGTACGTGCGGGTGACGCGCGCCAGGTCGCAGGCTTTGGCGAGGCGATCGTACGAATCGGCGCACGTGCCCACCAACCGTTCCAGCTCCTTGGGGTGCGGGGTGAGGATGGAGTTGGCGGGGAGGTGCGTCAATGCGGCGCGATGGTTGGCGAGGATGTTGAGCGCGTCGGCGTCGACGACCATGGGCGACTGGCAAAGCTCTACCTGGCGGAGCAAGGCGACTACCGTCTCCTCGTGCTGTCCCAGTCCCGGCCCGATGCCTACGGCTTGGTAGCGGTCGGTGTCGACGGCTTCGCCGAAGCAGGTGTCGCGGATGTCGGCTTCTACCATCGCCTCGGGCACGGCGGTCTGCAGGATGTCGTTGTTGCATGCGGGGGCGTGCACGGTGAGCAGTCCCGCCCCCGATCGCAGGCAGGCGCGTGCCGCGAGGATGGACGAGCCGGCCATTCCCTTTGATCCGGCGATGAGCAAGGCGTGGCCGAACGTCCCTTTGTGGGCGAAGGTGTGGCGCGGCCTGACGAGCTGGCGTATGTCGTCGGGTTCCATGATGGCGTAGTTGGTTTCCGTCTGTTCGATGCCCTCTTCGCTGAGGCCGATGTCGACGAGCTGCCACTCGCCCACGAACTCCTCGTTCTCGGCGAAGAGGAACGATAGCTTGGGGAGTTGCAGGCTGAGGGTGAGGTCGGCCTTCACGATATGGCTTCTCGGGTTCCCGGCGTTGTCCTCGCCCATCAGCCCCGAGGGGATGTCGATGGCGACGACGGTGGCCGCCGAGGCGTTGATGTAGCGTACCACGGCGGCGAATCCCCCGGTCAGCGGCTTGTTCAGCCCCGCGCCGAACAGTCCGTCGATGACGAGGTGACCGGCGGTCAGCACGGGCGGCACGAATTGCGTGCCGACCTCGTGGAATCCCACTTCGGGCATCATCATCAGCAATTCTTTGTTGGTCTGGCAGTCGGCCGACAGATTCTCTTTCGGATTGAACAGATAGGCGTCCACACGGTAACCCCTCTCGCCCATCATCCGCGCCACGGCCAGCGCGTCGCCGCCGTTGTTGCCCGGCCCGGCGAATACGGTGACCGGCGTGTCTGTCGTCCATCGCTCCGCGATGGTTTGTGTAAGTGCCCCGGCGGCACGTTCCATCAAATCGATCGAGTCGATGGGTTCGTGCTCGATGGTGTAAGCGTCCAATCCCTTGACGCTATGGGTAGGAAATATCTTCATTGCGATGTACTTTATAGTTTTATAGCGCGAATGTACGGGTATTATTGTATTATTGGTCGCGTTTCGTCGGAGAAAAGAGAAAAAGGCAAATCCGGGGAACTTACTCCTTAACGCTATAGGAATCAGTGCTTTGTATTTGATTCGGCTCTTCCGGAATGTTCGCTGGAGCGCACTGTGTTAGCCTATGTTCTTATTTTATTAGGTTTATTAACTCTTTTATGTTGGTAAAAGCTATATCTTTGCGGTACGTTTTTTTCATAGAGATTTAGATTTAAGGTTAGAAAAACTGTGGAAGTCGTGAGACTTCCCTTTTTTCGTCTTAACGTTTACTATTCTAGTTCTTATTTGACTGTAATTTGACTCTTATAGGAATAGCCCTACAGACCAAATAATATTAGGGTAAGTAAACCCGAAAAGCCGTCTTCGAGAGAAGAGGCTTTTTTTTTGCCCGGCGTTCGCGCCTTGGCTCGCCCAATCATTAGAGATCATATTGAGTTAAATTTGTAATACACGTGCGCATGTACTACTTTTGCCGCATGAAACATATCGACTGGCAAAGAAGCCCCATACGCTTTAAGGCGATGACAGGTCTGAG
>JAISIZ010000112.1 GCA_031261785.1 Mediterranea sp. (in: CFB group bacteria) | reverse complement strand
GGCGTTAAGGTGGCTATAGCGCGGGGGTTCCACCTCTTCCCATTCCGAACAGAGAAGTTAAGCCCCGCCACGCCGATGGTACTGCGTAACAGTGGGAGAGTAGGTAGTCGCCGTTTTTTTTTTTTTTCGAGGCCCCGCCGCGCGAGCGTTCGCGTCGGCGGGGCCTCTTTCGTTTACGGCGGATCCGCGTGGTCAGCGGCGTCCCCCCCCAAAAAAAAAAAGAATGGGCCGTACCGGAATGGGCCGTACCGTCATTTCGTTGACGGCACGGCCCATTCTTCATTCCTCGTTTTTCGTTCCTAATTTATACTATCCAACTCTTTTGATTGAATATTTGCGTTTAAAGGGTGGTGATGAGGATATTTATTTGTATCTTTGTCGCCCGAATTGTAACCTAACGTTTAGAAAGGAGAAGTTTTGGGTAAATTTGACGCATACAATATTGACCTGAAGGGGATGCGGGCGGATTCGGCTACGTACGAGTTCGCCTTGGATAACCTTTACTTTGCCCACATCGACGGGCAAGAGGTGCAGAAAGGTAAAGTGCGTGTCACGTTGAACGTGAAGCGCACGGCTGGAGCGTTCGAACTGAACTTCCAGACGGAAGGCATGGTGTATGTACCTTGCGACCGCTGCCTGGACGACATGGAGTTGCCTATCACCTCCTCGGATAAGCTGCGCGTAAAGTTTGGGCACGAATATGCCGAGGAAGCGGGGAACCTGATCGTGATTCCCGAGGCGGAAGGAGCGATTAACGTGGCTTGGTTCATGTACGAGTTCATCGCGTTGTCCATCCCCATGAAGCATGTGCACGCTCCCGGGAAATGCAACAAAGCGATGACCGGGAAGCTGAATAAGCATCTGAAGACGGACGCGAACGAAGAGGAAGACGGTTTCGGACTTGACGATGGCGGCATCGTGATAGACGACAACGAGGCTCCCGGACAGACCGATCCCCGTTGGGACGAATTGAAGAAAATATTAGATAATAATTAAAGTTTAAGAAAATGGCACATCCTAAAAGAAGACAATCGAAAACGAGAACCGCGAAGCGCAGGACCCACGATAAAGCGGTGGTTCCCACGTTGGCTATCTGCCCGAACTGCGGTGAATGGCATGTTTACCACACCGTTTGCGGCGCGTGCGGATACTACCGTGGCAAGTTGGCGATTGAAAAAGAAGCAGCTGTATAAAGCGCAGCGATACTGAAGACAGCCTGGGAGCGTAAGCTCTCCGGCTGCTTTGGCTATTTACGGATATTGCAAAACAGAATCTTGATGGACAAAATAAATGCAGTAATCACAGGCGTAGGTGGGTATGTCCCCGACTATATCTTGACGAACGACGAGATATCGAAGATGGTGGATACCAACGACGAATGGATTATGACCCGTATCGGGGTGAAGGAACGCCACATCCTGAACGAAGAGGGATTGGGTTCCTCGTACCTGGCACGCAAGGCCGCCAAGCAACTGATGAAGAAGACGGGAGCCAATCCCGACGACATTGACTTGGTGGTGGTGGCTACGACCACCCCCGATTACCCTTTCCCCTCCACGGCCTCTATCCTTTGCGATAAACTGGGACTGAAGAACGCGTTCGCCTTCGACTTGCAGGCCGCTTGTTGCGGGTTCCTGTACCTCATGGAGACGGCCGCCAACTTCATCCGTTCGGGGAGATACAAGAAGATTATCATCGTTGGCGCCGACAAGATGTCGTCCATCGTGGACTATACCGACCGTGCCACCTGCCCTATATTCGGCGATGGCGCCGCCGCCTTCATGGTGGAGGCCACCACGGAGGACGTCGGTATCGTCAACTCCATCCTGCGTACGGACGGCAAGGGCTTGCCTTTCCTGCACATGAAGGCGGGAGGCTCCGTTTGCCCCTCGTCTTATTTCAGTGTCGACAACAAAATGCACTACCTCTACCAGGAAGGGAGGACGGTGTTCAAGTACGCCGTCTCACACATGGCGGAAGTGTCGGAAGAGCTGGCGGAGAAGAATGGGTTGACGAAAGAGGACATAAACTGGGTCGTGCCGCACCAGGCTAACATCCGCATCATTGAGGCCGTGGCCCATCGCATGGACTTGCCCATGGAGAAGATGCTGGTCGACATACAGCGCTACGGCAACACCAGCGCCGCCACGCTTCCCCTTTGCATCTGGGACAACGAGGAGAATCTCAAGAAAGGCGACAACATCATCTTCACGGCGTTTGGCGCCGGGTTCACCTGGGGAGCCGTCTACGTGAAGTGGGGATACGACGGGAAGAAGGAGTAGCCGCGAAGCGAGACGACAACCGAATCATACAGACATTAAAAACGCATCCTATCTCGATTCGATGCGTTTTTTGTCTAAAGCAAGAATAGATAACGAATAGAGATATGCATAAAGCCGGATTCGTGAACATCGTGGGTAACCCCAACGTCGGGAAATCCACCCTGATGAACGCCTTGGTGGGCGAACGTGTTTCGATCGCCACCTTCAAGGCGCAGACCACCCGCCATCGCATCATGGGCATCTACAACACGGAGGAGACACAGATCGTATTCTCCGACACGCCCGGAGTGCTGAAGCCCAACTACAAGTTGCAGGAATCGATGCTGAACTTCTCCACCTCGGCGCTGACCGATGCCGACATCCTGCTCTACGTGACCGACGTGGTGGAGAAGCCCGACAAAAACAACGAGTTCATGGAAAAGGTGCGACGCATGTCGGTGCCCGTGCTGCTGCTCATCAACAAGATCGACCTGACCGACCAGGAAAAGCTCGTGGCCTTGGTGGAGACCTGGAAGGCGCTGCTGCCGCAAGCGGAGATCATCCCCATCGCCGCGAAATCGAAATTCAACGTGGACTACGTGATGAAGCGTGTACAGGCCCTGTTGCCCGATTCGCCCCCTTACTTTGGCAAGGACCAGTGGACGGACAAGCCGGCACGTTTCTTCGTGACCGAGATCATCCGTGAGAAGATCCTCCTGTACTACGACAAGGAGATTCCCTATTCGGTGGAGGTGTCGGTGGAGGAGTTCAAGGAGGAGGCGAAGAAGATCCTCATCCGGGCGGTGATCTACGTGGAGCGCGACTCGCAGAAAGGCATCATCATCGGCAAACAAGGCAAGGCGCTGAAGAAGGTGGCCACCGAGGCGCGCCACGAGCTGGAACGCTTCTTCGAGAAGAGCGTGTTCCTCGAGACGTACGTGAAGGTGGACAAGGACTGGCGCAGCTCGGACAAGGAGCTTCGCCACTTCGGCTACCAGCCGGATTGAAAGTGAATATTCATGGCGGCCCGGGTGGTTGCCACAAAACGTGTATTGAAAGAGAAGATTATGGGTAATTTAGTTGCTATAGTGGGGCGTCCCAATGTGGGCAAATCCACCCTGTTCAACCGCCTGACGCAGACTCGGCGGGCAATCGTGAACGAAGAAGCGGGCACCACCCGCGACCGACAGTACGGCAAGTCGGAATGGCTGGGCCGGGAGTTCTCCGTCGTCGACACCGGCGGATGGGTGGTCAATTCCGACGACGTGTTCGAGGAGGAGATACGCAAGCAAGTGCTGCTGGCCGTGGAGGAGGCCGACGTCATCCTCTTCGTGGTGGACGTGATGAATGGGCTGACCGACCTCGACACGCAGGTGGCCACCATCCTGCGACGCACCAAGCAACCGGTCATCGTGGTGGCCAACAAGACCGACAATTACGATTTGCAGTACAATGCCGCCGAGTTCTACAAGCTGGGGCTGGGCGACCCGAACTGTGTCTCGGCTGTCTCGGGCAGTGGCACGGGCGACCTGATGGACCTCATCGTGAGCAAGTTCAGGAAGGAGAACGACGAGATACTCGACGAAGACATCCCCCGCTTCGCCGTAGTGGGACGTCCCAACGCCGGGAAGTCGTCCATCGTCAATGCCTTCATCGGCGAGGAGCGCAACATCGTGACGGAGATTGCCGGTACCACGCGCGACTCCATCTACACCCGCTACAGCAAATTCGGCTTCGACTTCTATCTGGTCGACACCGCCGGCATCCGGAAGAAGAACAAGGTGAACGAAGATCTGGAGTATTACTCCGTGGTGCGCTCCATACGTGCCATCGAAAATTCCGACGTGTGCATCCTCATGCTCGACGCCACGCGCGGCATAGAGAGCCAGGACCTGAACATCTTCTCGCTCATCCAGCGCAACCAGAAAGGCATCGTGGTGGTGGTGAACAAATGGGACTTGGTGCCCAACAAGGACACGAAGGTGATCAAGACGTTCGAAGAAGCCATACGCGCGCGCTTCGCCCCATTTGTCGACTTTCCCATTATCTTCGCCTCGGCCCTCACCAAGCAGCGTATCCTGAAAGTGCTGGAAGAGGCGCGAACCGTGTACGGCAACCGGACCACGAAGATCCCCACCGCCCGTCTCAACGAGGAGATGCTTCCGCTGATAGAGGCTTATCCGCCCCCATCCAACAAAGGGAAGTATATCAAGATAAAGTACATCACGCAACTGCCCAACACGCAAGTGCCGTCGTTCGTCTATTTCGCCAACCTCCCGCAGTACGTGAAGGAGCCGTACAAACGCTTCCTCGAGAACAAGATGCGCGAGAAGTGGGCGCTTACGGGCACGCCGATCAATATATTCATCAGGCAGAAGTAGAGTCTCCGCGCGCGTCGCGGTTCCGGTGTCGCTTATTCCTCCATCTGGAAAGCTTTGCGGCGCAGCACGAAGCTGTTGCTCAGGTATTTCTCCCGTACGATTTGGTTCTCGGCCAGTTCCTCAGGCGTCCCTTGGAACAGGATTTTTCCCTCGAACAGCAGGTAGGCCCGATCGGTGATGCTGAGCGTCTCCTGCACGTTGTGGTCGGTGATGAGGATGCCTATGTTCTTGTATTTCAGCTTCCACACGATTTGTTGGATGTCCTCCACGGCGATGGGGTCGACGCCGGCGAACGGCTCGTCGAGCATGATGAACTTCGGGTCGATGGCCAGGCAGCGGGCTATCTCCGTGCGTCGGCGCTCGCCTCCCGAGAGCTGGTTTCCCTTGTTCTTGCGTACCTTCTGTAGGTGGAACTCGGCGATCAGGCTCTCCAGCTTCTCTTTCTGGTACTCCCTTGGCTTGTCGGTCATCTCGAGCACGGAAGCGATGTTATCCTCCACGCTCATCTGGCGGAACACCGACGCTTCCTGCGCCAGGTATCCGATGCCGTTCTGCGCCCGCTTGTAGACGGGATACTTGGTGATGTCGAGGTCGTTGAGGAAGATGCGTCCCTCGTTGGGGGTAATCAGCCCCACGGTCATGTAGAACGAGGTGGTCTTTCCCGCCCCGTTGGGACCGAGCAGCCCCACGATCTCGCCCTGCTTCACGTCGATGGATACGTGGCTGACCACCGTGCGCTTGCCATATTTCTTCACCAAGTCCTCCGTGCGGAGCACCATCCTGTTATCTTCCATACGGTTCGTTATTTTGCGGCAAATATACGCAAAATAAGCCGAAACAACGCTTCTTCTTTCCGCTTTTCATCTCGCGAAGGAAGCATACTTTAGGCAGAAAGCCAAGAAGGACACGCTGGAAAGTTCCCCAAAAGCCGTATGGCTGTTTCGTTCGAATTAGAACAGGGCGATTCCTTGCGCCTTTGTCCGAGTTTGCCTATATTTGCGGCGAATATCCGGAGGGATAGCCGTTGTTATGGCGTCCCTCCCGATGTGATACATTTAATTTATTAACGAACATGTGTAATCATTCCAACCCCTCGCGCATGATGAAAGGCGTCCTGCGCGAAACTGGCGTCCTGCTCGCCGCCTGCCTCATCCTATTATCCTACTCTCCCGCCCATGCGGGCGAGAAGCATCCCACCACCGACCGGCAATACTGGGTCGACATGCTCTACCGTATCGCTTCGCCCGTGCTCAGCAACATGAGCAAAGGCGAGCTGCAGAAAAACATGACCCTCGAGCTAAGCCCCAAATGGGACGGACGCGACAAACGAGTGGCCTACATGGAAGCCTTCGGCCGGCTGATGGCTGGCGTGGCTCCCTGGCTCAACCTGCCCGACGACGACACCCCCGAAGGTCGGCAACGCAAGCAGATACGCGAATGGGCGCTGCGTAGCTACGCCAACGCCGTCGATCCGCAAAGTCCCGACTACCTGCTGTGGGAGGGAAGCGGACAGATCCTGGTCGACGCGGCCTACATCGCCGAGAGCTTCATGCGATGCCCCTCCCTGTGGAAAGCCCTCGACAAAACCACGCAAGAACGCTACGTGAAGGAGTTCGGGCGGCAGCGGCAAATCGTACCCTCCTATAGCAACTGGTTACTGTTCCGTGGCACCATCGAGGCGTTTCTGCTCAGCGTCGGGCAGCGCTACGACGGCTATGTGCTCAACGTCACCGCCCGCAAGATGGACGAGTGGTACCTCGGCGACGGATGGTATTCCGACGGTCCCGATTTCTCGCTCGACTTCTACAACGCTTTCGTCATACACCCCATGTACATCGACATGCTCGAGGCCATGGCGGCCCGGAAGCTCTGGTCGCCCGTCACGGTCGACCTCGCCGTGCGACGCATGCAACGCTACAACCAGCTCATCGAACGCCTCATCTCGCCCGAGGGAACCTATCCCGCCATGGGACGATCCATCACCTACCGCATGGGAGCCTTCCAGACCCTGGCGCTGGCGGCATGGAAATACGGACTGCCCAAGACCCTGACCAACGGACAGGTACGTGCCGCACTCACCGCCGTGATGAAGAATATGTTCGCCGTCGAGGGCAACTTCAACAAGGAAGGATTCCTCCAGCTCGGCTTCGTGGGACACCAGCCCGACCTGGCCGACTACTACACCAACAACGGCAGCCTGTACATGACCTCGCTCGTCTTCCTGCCCCTCGGCCTGCCCGCCGCCGCGCCTTTCTGGACCGACCCCGCCGAAGACTGGACCTCGCGCAAGGCTTGGAGCGGACGCGCGTTCCTAAAGGATTATCACGAGACCGTGCGGAAGTGAGCTAACAAAATGATACTTCTTCCGCACTTTTCTGCCTCTTAGTCCATTGTGCTATCAATCTTTTTTCGGATATTTGCCGAAAATCTAACGCATAATGAAACCTATTCGCAATTTCGCTCAACTCACCGAGCACCTGCAACAGCTCAACCACCGGAAGCGAATCGCCGTGGTCTGCGCCAACGACCCTAACACGGAGTACGCCGTGGCCCGTTCCTTGAAGGAGGGCATAGCCGAATTCCTGATGATAGGCGATTCGCGCGTGCTCGAGAAGTACCCCACGCTGAAGGAGTACCCCCAGTTCGTACGGACCATCCATATCGAGGACTCCGACGAAGCCGCCCGCGAGGCCGTCCGCATCGTACGCGAGGGCGGAGCCGACATCTTGATGAAAGGCATCATCAACACCGACAACCTGCTACACGCCATCCTCGACAAAGAGAAAGGCTTGCTGCCCAAGGGGAAGATCCTCACCCATCTGGCCGTGATGGAGATACCCACCTACCACAAGCTGCTCTTCTTCTCCGACGCCGCCGTCATACCCCGTCCCACGCTCCAGCAGCGCATCGAGATGATCGGGTACGCCATCCGTACCTGCCGCCACTTCGGCATCGGACAGCCACGCATCGCCCTCACCCATTGCACCGAGAAGGTGAGCGCCAAGTTCCCCCACTCGTTGGACTACGTCAACATCGTGGAGCTGGCCGAGGCCGGCGAGTTCGGCGACGTCATCATCGACGGGCCGCTCGACGTGCGCACCGCCTGCGAGCAGGCCAGCGGAGACATCAAGGGCATCGCCTCACCCATTAACGGACAGGCCGACGTGCTGATATTCCCCAACATCGAATCGGGCAACACGTTCTACAAGGCCGTGTCGCTCTTCGCCAAGGCCGAGATGGCCGGACTGCTCCAAGGACCCGTATGCCCCGTGGTGCTGCCCTCGCGCAGCGACTCGGGACTGTCCAAGTATTACAGCATCGCCATGGCCTGCCTGCAAGCGGCCAACGCGGGCGACCGCCTCGACCAGCCGCTCAATCGGAACCAACCCACCGAACCCCTCCACGTATGAAGATATTAGTCGTCAACCCAGGCTCCACCTCCACCAAGGTGGCCGTGTACGAGGAGGAGACACCCCTGCTCACCCGCAACATACAGCACTCCGTGGAGGAACTCTCCGCCTATCCGCACATCCTCGACCAGTTCGACTTCCGCAAGCGCCTCGTGCTCCGGGAGCTGGAGGCCAACGGCTTCCCCCTGCTGTTCGATGCCGTGATAGGACGCGGCGGGTTGGTGAAGCCCATTCCCGGCGGCGTGTACGAGGTGAACGAGGCGCTGAAGCGCGACACCGAGCACGCCATGCGCGAGCACGCCTGCAACCTCGGCGCGCTGATAGCCAGCGACCTGGCCGCCGCCATACCCGGTTGCCGGGCTTTCATGGCCGATCCCGGCGTGGTGGACGAGCGCGACCCCGTATGTCACGTCAGCGGATCGCCCCTGTTGCCGCGCATCACCATCTGGCACGCCCTGAACCAGAAAGCCATCGCCCGACGCTTCGCCCACGATACGGGCCGGCTCTACGAGGACCTCGACCTGGTGATGGCGCATCTCGGAGGAGGCATATCCGTGGCCGCGCATCATCGCGGCAGGGCCATCGACACCAACAACGCCCTCGATGGCGAAGGCCCTTTCTCGCCCGAGCGTAGCGGGACCTTGCCCGCCGGGCAGTTGGTCGACCTCTGCTTCAGCGGACAGCTCACCAAGGAGGAGATCAAGAAACGCATCTGCGGACGGGGCGGACTGGCGGCGCACCTCGGCACCACCGACGTGCGGGCCGTGGAGGCGGCCATACAGGCAGGCGACCCACACGCCGCCCAGGTGCTCGACGCCATGATATACAACGTGGCGAAAAGCATAGGCGCCGCCGCCACCGTGCTATGCGGACGGATAGACGCCATCCTGCTCACCGGCGGCATCGCCCACTCCGCCTACATCACCTCCCGGCTGGAGGAGCGCGTCGGTTTCCTGGCCCCCGTACACATCTACCCCGGCGAGGACGAGATGCTGGCGCTGGCGCAGAACGCCATAGCCGCCCTGCGGGGCACGCGGCCCGTACAAGTCTACGAGTGAGCTTCGCGGAACAGGGTGCGGTCAGCCCATCACCTTGTCCAATAGCTTATTTCACAAAACCTATCCGCCGCCTTGGCATCTCTTCCAGCCTTTTCTCCGTTTGCAGCTCGGCCAAAGTTTGGTTGATAAGCTCCAGTTGCATACGGGTATCCTCGTTTATGTCGTTTTGGTCGGCAAACACCTCTTCCATGTACTGTTTGAGTTCTGTGTATTTGTCAACGGGTGGTAGGGCTACTATTTGACGGACGGCTACAAAAGCTCTCATGATACCAATATTAACTTGTATGGCAGTAGGTGATTTAAGGACGCTGCTAAGCATGGCCACGCCCAGCTCCGTGAAAACATAAGGATTGCGCCTCATACCCATTTTAATGGAATTGGACATCACAATTTGTGACCTCCAATTTAGGGTCTCTTCAGTGGTGAGCTGAAACATGAAGTCAGCGGGGAAGCGCTCTATATTACGCTTTACGGCTTGGTTCATGGCACGGGTCTCTACCCCGTACATCTCCGCCAAGTCATGGTCGAGCATCACCTTTTGGCCCCTTATCTCGTATATCTTGCTCTGTATAATCTCTATTTGCTCCATATCGTTCTATATTTTAAGTTCTGTTAGTTGTTATGTTCGCAAAATTAGGGAATAAAACCAAAACCAAACCAAAAATGAGCGAAAAACAGACTAAAACCAAACCAAGCTACCCTGTAAGCAACCCAATTCAGGCAAAGGCTTTCAGCCCATCACCTTGTCCAATAGCCGATGTATTTGGCCAACATAATAGAACGGTATATTATATAAGGTGTACGTCTTGCCCGAAGGCAGGCGAATGATGTCGGACGTCATCGGACCGGCCCATGTACGCACCGCGATTTCCTCCTTCGACTCCTCCATGTATTGATGGAGCGAACGCAGGCGGGAATTATCGCCGGTCTTGACTTCTACGGGAATCAAGTGGGCGTGATGTTTATACACGAAATCCACCTCGGCTTGCGAATTGCGGGCATCGCGCACCCAGAACAAGCGTTTGGCGCCAAACAGGGACGTGGCTCCCAAGAGCTCTTGCCCCACCGCCTGCTCGGCGATGTTCCCGTTCCATAGCTCGTCGACGTTGGTCGTGAACAACATGCGTTCCTGCATCTCCGCCACATAGTTGACCAACCCCGTGTCGAGCCACAGCAGCTTGGGACTTTTCCTCACGTCGGGCAAAACGGGGAAAGAGGTCGAAGTCAGCGGATACACCAACTCCAAGAGCAACGCCTTTTCCAACGTGTGGAACGCGTTGCCCATATCAGCCGACTTGAAAGCCGAACCCGCGAACTTGGCGAACTGCAAACGGTTGCCCGCGGCCGCCCATCCATAATTCAGGATATAGCGGATGGCGTCCCTTTCCTTATCCCGACGCGCGCATTTCTCCATATCGTCCTGATAGCCGGCCAACAAAGTGTTGAACACCTCGTTCAGCTTTACCCAGTCCTTGTACTTGGCATATCGGGCCACGGCCTCGGGCAGGCCTCCCACGAGCATGTATTTCCGGAACAGCTCCATGACGTGCTCGTGTATGGAGCGCGGCACGCCCAAGCCTTCGACCTGTCCCACCAGCACTTGTTCGCCGAGCGCTCCCAGGAACTCGGTGAAGGTACAGGGGTGTATCGCCATGTATTCCACTCTTCCCACGGGAAAGGAGTAGTGATTGTCGACCAGGCTCTCCAGCAACGAACCGGCGGCAATGACGTACAGGTCGGGGCGTCGCTCGTAGAAGAAACGCAATGACTTGACGGCATTGGGCACGTTCTGTATCTCATCGATGAAGATCAGTGTCCGCCCCGCATCCATTCGGAGACCCGCTTTCGAGTAGATCCCCGCCAGTAGATCCTCGAAAGGGACACCGCTCACGAATAGCCGTGCGTACGACTCCTCTTCAAGGTTCATATTGATAAACGCGTCGAACTCATTCGAGAAGAGTTCGACCAATGTAGTCTTTCCCACCTGGCGGGCACCGCGAAGCACCAACGGCTTACGCTCCTCCTTAGCGGCCCACTCCCGGAGAGCCTGCAAAGCTGTTCGTTGAAACATGACGCAACTTAGTTGTTATGTGCGCAAAGTTAGGGAATAAAACCAAAACCAAACCAAAAACAGGCAAAAAACGGACTAAAACCAAACCAGCTTAGCGCCAACGGCGGACTAAAACCAAACCAAGCCGCATCATAAATCGTAAGTCTTTAGAAGCAATTGGGCGCGATGGTCGGCCATGGGCTTCTGCTTGTAGCCGAACATCTTGTTCTTGAACTCCAGAAAGCCCATCTTCACTGTTTTGTTTCGATTATGCCGCAAATATGGCGCATTATGGAAACAAAAGCAAGTACCTATCCCGGAAATGCGAAGGCTTTATGCCAATCGGCATAAGACGAGAATCTCGGAATTCTCGTCCCACGCGCTTCCGCGTGAAGAAAGAATCCCGGGATTCTCGCTTCTCGCGGATATTGAGCTATGTGCGTGCGATTTTCATAGGTATCCCTGTTTTACAGTCCGAACTCCACCTATACCGGATAGTGGTCGGAGATGCACTCAACGGCGTCACCCGTATCCCAGCTCGACTTGTAGTCGCTGGTGATGGTGGCCCGTGGGGATGTACGAGAGATCCTTCTACCTGATCGTGAGGGGTATTCGCGACAACGCTTCCGCACGCGAGCTTCCACCTATCAGCAACTCATACCGGCCGCGGGTGAGGCCCACGCTATTGCTGTCGGGGTTCCACCATTCCAGTTCCTTCCTGCCGAGCTGGATACGTACCTCCGCGGTCTCTCCCGCAAGAATATGTACCCGCCGGAAGGCGCGCAACGTCTTGATGGGACCGTCGGTGTCGTCGGGCCTACGGAGGTAGACCTGCACCACTTCGTCGCCGTCCATCGCGCCCAGGTTGGTCACGGGTACGGAGATCGTCAGTGTCCCGCTGCCATGATATGTCGCTTTACTTAGTCGCGGCTTCCCGTGGCCGAAGTTGGTATAGCTCAATCCGTGGCCGAAGGGGAACAGCGGTTCCGCGTCGAGGTAACGATAGGTGCGCCCCGCCATGTCGTAGTTCTCGAAATCGGGTAGTTGGGCGAGGCTACGGTAGAACGTTACCGGCAATCGTCCGGCGGGGTTGTAGCGTCCGAAGAGTACGTCGGCCACTGCCGTGCCGCCCGCTTGCCCCGGGTACCAGGCCTGTAGGATGGCTTCGCAATTCTCGGTCTCGGGCACCAGGGCGATGGGCGACCCGGAGCAGTTCACGTAGACCACGCGCTTGCCGGCTTTCCGTAGGGCGGCAATCAGCTCACGCTGTACGGCGGGCAACTCGATGTCGGTGCGGTCGCCTTGCCTGAACCCGGGTAGTTTCACGCCCATCTCCTCTCCTTCGAGGCTGGGTGATATACCTCCGACGAAAACCACCACGTCGGCCTCTTTCACTCGTTCGACAGATTGCGACAGGTCGACCGCTTCCCTGAAGCCGAGGTCGAAATTGAGTTGCGCGTCGCTGCGCAGGTATTCGAACTGTATCTCTATCTCGTACCGTTGTCCCGCCGTGGCGGTTAGCGTATAGGTGGATTTGCGGGCGCCGTGTCCGTTGCGGAATGCCTTCACCTCTTTGCCGTCGATACGCAATCGGCCCGTGCCGTAGGCGTAAAGTTCGAGCACTACGTCGCCCGACTGGTCGGGAACGAAGGTGGCGTTATACGTAGCGGCGAAATCGGTGAGGTTCACGCCTGGGGCGAAGACGGTAGCTCCCGAGGTGCAGAAGCGGAAGGGCGTGCTCACCTGTGTCGTGGCCACGGGCTTGCCCTCTCGCCCGACGTTGTTCCAGTAGCGGGCGCGGAAGCCCGTGCCCGTTTCCGTTTGGCATTGTCCGAAAGCGCTCTTGATGAGCGTGCGCTCCACCCAAGGGCACCCTTGCTCGTAGATGAGGCGGTCGTCGGGGCCGAGGGCGGCCTTTATGCCTTGCAGGATGGTGACGGTGCGCGGCGGCATTCCGTTGTAGTTGCCCCATTGCATGACGGAGTCGTTGGCGTTGGGTCCCATCACGGCTACGGTGAGGCCGCTTCCCGCTTTCAGGGGGAGTATGTCATTGTTGTTCTGCAACAGCACGATGGAACGGCGTGCGATGTCGAGCGCCAAGCTGTCGTGGGCTGCCGAGCCGACTACGGAGAAAGGTATCTTGGACCACGACACGTCGTCGGGTTCGTCCATCTCGCCCAAGGCGAAACGGGCTTTCAGCAGTCGTGTCACGGAGCGGTCGATCTCCGCCTCGGGTATCAGTCCCTTCTTTACGCTCTCCATCAATGCCCGGTAACTGGAACCACAATCCAAGTCGGTGCCGCTATGTACGGCGGCGGCGGCTCCCGACGCGGCGTCGATGTAGCGATGGTGCCCGCGGTCGTTATAAAAATCGGCTATGGCGCCGCAGTCGGCTACCACTACGCCGTCGAATCCCCATTCCTCGCGCAGGATGCGCCTCAGCAGCTCGTCGCTTCCACAGCAAGGTTCGCCCTCGAAGCTGTTGTAGGCGCACATCACCTCCTGTACGTCGCCTTCGCGTACCAACGCCTCGAAGGCTGGCAGATAGGTCTCGTGCAAGTCGCGCGGCTTGATGTTTTCGGCGTTGAAGGAGTGGCGGTTCCATTCCGGTCCCGAGTGCACGGCGAAATGCTTGGCGCAGGCGTGCAGCTTGTCGTAGTAGCCGTCGTTTTCGCCTTGCAGGCCTTTTACCACCATCACGCCCATACGGGCGGTGAGGTAAGGATCTTCGCCATACGTTTCGATACCCCGTCCCCAGCGCGGGTCGCGGAAGATGTTCACGGTGGGTGTCCACATGGTCAGGCCTTGGTAGCGTTCCCGTTCTCCGCGCGAAGTGTAGAAGGTATGCTTGGCGCGCGCCTCGTCGGAGACCGACTGGTAGACGCGGTACACGGCGTCGGCGTCGAACGAGGCGGCCATGCCGATGGGTTGCGGATAGACGGTGGCCAGTCCGGCGCGCGCCACGCCGTGCAGCGCCTCGTTCCACCAATTATAGCCTTTGATGCCGAGCCGATCGATGGGTCGCGAGGCATCCTGCATGAGCTGGACCTTTTCCTCGAGCGTGAGCCGCTTCACCAATTCTTCCGCCCGTCGCTGTGGAGAGGGGCGTTCGCCGGCGTTTATTCCGCTGGCGGCCAGCGCCAGTAGAAGGCACGGCAAGTAGAGATGCTTTCGTTTCATGGACATATTTACAAGTACGTTGTTAATCTGTCGCGAAAGTACGGTAATGCCTGTGTTCGCGGGTGGACGAATCGTTCAGAAAGGTGGATTTACCGTCCTGCTACCTGTTCGTCTTCCCTTCCCGATATTCCTTCACTCCTATGCCCATATATTTCTTGAAACTCTTGCTGAAGTACTTGGGGTCGTTGAAGCCTGTCATGTACGCGATTTGCGAGATGTTGTAGTCGCCCTCCATGAGTTGGATGGCGCGTTTGAAGCGAATCTCGCGCACGAAATCGATGGGGGCCAGACCGGTGATGGACTTGAGCTTGCGGTAGAACAGGCTTCGGCTCATGGAGAGGCGACTGGCGAAGTCGTCGATGGCCAGGTCGGGATTGTCCATCTGTTCTTCCATGTACTCCATCACCTGCCCGATGAATTGCTCGTCGTACGGAATGATGTCCGGCTCGATGGGATTTGGGCTGCCAGCCGGTCGTGTCGCGGTGCCGCCGGGGAGCGTGTTCATTATGCGCTCCTGCATCTGCCTCTTCCGTTCGAAGAGCGAGGCGATCTTCGCCTTGAGGTAAGCCGAGCTGAAGGGTTTGGTGACGTAGTCGTCGATGCCTTGCTCCAGTCCCGTTATGCGGTCGTCGAGAGACGATTTGGCCGAGAGCACGATGATGGGTATGTGGCACACCTCTTTGTCGGCCTTGATGTGGCGTATCATCTCTATGCCGTCCATGACGGGCATCATCACGTCGGTCAGTATCAGGTCGGGCATCATCTCGATGGTGATGTCCAGTCCCTCTTGTCCGTTGGACGCCTCGATGGTATGGTAGCGTGCGGCGAGTATGCTCTTGAGCAACGTCTTCAAGTCGGTGTTGTCTTCCACGATGAGTAGCGTGGGCTTCTCGCTCCCGGTCGTGGGGTCGACTTCCGTGGTCTCCGCTTCGTCGGTCTCCATGGTGGCGACAAAAGTCTCGGCGCTATCCATGGTGTCGCTCAGTAGGAATTCGATATGGTCGTCGCCCTCGAGTGCTCTCTTGTCCAACGGCAGCGTGACCCTGAACGTGCTGCCCCGGCCGGGCTGGCTGCTCACGTCGATGTTGCCGTGATGTAGCTCCACCAGCTCCTTGACAAGCGACAGACCGATGCCCGACGAAGGTTGCATCATGTTGTTGGCGAAGGTCTCAAACCGCTTGAAGAGCGATTGCAACTTGTCGGGCGCTATGCCGATACCCTCGTCGGACACGCTGATGGCCACCTTGTCGGTGTCGGCTTGGAGGTTCACCTTTATGGATTTCCCCGGCAGGGTGTACTTGAAGGCGTTGGAGAGTAGGTTGAAGAGGATCTTTTCCATCTTGTCGCGATCTACCCAAGCGTACACCTCTCCTGTCGCCGGAATGTCGAAGCGATAGTCGATGCCCTTTTCGGCGGCCATGCCCTTGAAACTGTCGGTCACCTTACGCACGAAGTCGGTCAGTTCGGTGTACTCCACGAGCAATTTCATCTTGCGATTCTGTATCTTCCGGAAATCGAGTATCTGGTTGATGAGGCGGAGCATCCGCTCCGTGTTCTTATGCACCAGCGTGAGCTGGTTGCGGGCGGTGGGCGACAGTGGCTCGTGGTCGAGTATATCGCTTACGGGACTGGTGATGAGAGTGAGCGGTGTGCGCAGCTCATGCGAGATGTCGGTGAAGAACCTCAGTTTCATGTCCGAAAGCTGGTGCTCCACGTCCATCTCGTGGCGCAGGCGGTAGATGTAGAAGAGGATGTAGACCAGCACGCCCACCAAAAGCAGGAACGCCGGCACGTAGACCAACCACGCCCATGCCGTCTCCCAGAAGGTCGGCAACACGTGTATGGGCAGTCGCCGTATGTTGTCCGTCCACACGCCGTCGCTATTGGTGGAGCGCACTTCCAGCGTGTATCTTCCGGGTGGAAGGTTGATGTAGCTGGCCGAGCGGCTGTTGTCGCCACTATTCCATTGGCTCTCCAGTCCCTCTAACCTGTAGGCGTAGAGAATGCTCTCGGGACGTACGTAGTCGAGGGCGGCGAAGCGCAGCGTGACGTTGCGCTGGCTGGGGATGAGGCGTAGCTCTTCCAGATCGTCAATCGGCTCGGTCGACATCGTTCCGTGGATGCGCAGCTCGGTGAAGACGATGGGTGGGGTGTAGGCGCTCTTGCGCAACGTGTCGGTATCTACTTCGAGGAAGCCGGCGTTGGTACCCAGCACCAGCCGTCCGCGCGCGTTGAACACGGGTATGGCCTCGGTGAAGCTAAATTCGTCGCGCAGGAACGATTCTCCGTAGTTGTCGAACGTGCCGCTTGCCGGATCGAAGCGGCTCAACGCGTCTTCGCACGCCACCCACAGCCGTCCTCGTCCATCCTCGGTCATGGAGAGGGTAAGGTCCGAAGCCAGTCCGTCGCGTACGGTATAGTTTCTGAAGCGTAGCGAATCGTTGAGCAGGCGGGTGGAGATGAGGCGGTTGATGCCTCCCGTGAAAGTCAACGCGTATGTGTCTCCCTCTCTGTCGGCGAGGATGTGCATCACGTCGCGCCCTACCATATTGGCTGTGTCGGCCTCGTTGAAACGATTGGCGTGAAACACGATCTCCTCGGGTTGTCCGAAGCGGTTGTCGAAAGTGATCACCCCGTTGGTGGTGCCGGCCAGCAACACGCTGTCGCCTACTTCGGCCAGCGTGCGTACGTTGAGGTGGTTGGCGGAGGGATAGCTCTTCAATTCGTTGCCATAGTGTATAAAGCGTGTCCCGCCGTCGGACGCTTCGCGCAGGAGGTTCAGCCCTCCTCCGTAGCACCCTATCCACGTGTCACCCCGGCTGTCGATGCGTATGGCGTACACGTCGTCGGCGCTGAGGCTGTACGGGTTGGCCGTGTCGTGCCTGAATCGCTCCACGTCAAAGCGGTCGGCTCCCCGCGGGCTGAGGCGGAAGAGTCCGTTATCCTTGCTCCCCATCCAGACGCGTCCTGTGGTGGGATCCTGCGCGAAGCTGTAGATGTTGGCGCCAAACTTCGTCCACTCCCGCGCCACGCGTCCGTCCGCCGTGAGGTATCCCCGCGGCGTTCCGTCGGGACGGAACAGGCGTACCACCCCATTCTTTGAGGCTACCCACAGGCAACCCGTGTCGTCGGTGAGGAAGGCCCGCACTTCCGTGCCTCTCTCGTCGAGCCGATGCAGGCGTAGTTGCCGTGGCGCGAAGTTCATCTTCTGTATGCCTCGCGCGCCGGCCAGCCATACGTTGCCTTGTCGGTCGGTGAGCGTGTATCGGATGAGTGGGGTGAATGGCGTACGCCTGCCGTTCGCTTCGGTATGGAACGCGCTCAGCCGCTTCCGCTCGCGGTCATAATAGGAGAGATTTCCCTGAGTGGGCAATACCCATAGCGTGCCCTGCGGATCTTCGAGGATGAATCGCCGGCTTTGCCGTCCGTAGTCCATCACCTCTTCCTGTGGGGTGTAGAGCCATTGCCGCTCGTCCGTATCCGGATTGAGGCGTGTCACTCCCCGCCCGCTGGTGAACACCCACCAGTCGCCCTCCTTGTCTTCATAGACGGATAGCGCATGGTTGGATGGTTGCCCCGGGCTGCGCACGTCGATCGCCTCAAAGGTGTCGGTGGCGGGTTGGTATAGCATGATGCCGTTGTCCGTGAGTAGCGCCGGGGTGTTTCGCAGGGCGACGAGCGAGCTAACCTTGCCAGCGGGTCGGGGCATGTCGATGAAGCGCACGTTTCCCGTCTGGGGTTGGTACATCGCTGGCTTGTCCGACGTGGAGACGAGGTACACTTTGCCGTCTATTTCGTTGATGTTCTTGAAAGGGAAGTTGTTGTTGATGCGTTTCTGCCCCACGATGGTTATTCCCTTGTCGGTGAGTATCCACTCGTCGCCCTCGGTATCTTGGTAAATGTTGAAGATACGGTTTCCCTTTAGCTGCCCGTCGAAGGTGTTGTACACGGTTAATCCTTCGGGCTTGTCGTATCGTCGTTCGTCCATGCGGAAGCAGTAACCGTCGTCGCACACGATCCAGACGATGCCGTCGCGGAGCGGATAGATATGTTGCACGGTGATCTCTTTGCGCACCTCGTTCTCGAAGCGGCGCAGCACGTTGAGGAACGTTTCCGTGCGGGTGTCGAACAGGTACGCCTTGCCGTCGTACGTCTGGCACAGGATGTTGCCGTCGACTGTTTCCGTCGCAAAGGTGACGCGATTGCTGCTTTGCGCGTACTCGTGTTGCGACGAGGGTTTATAGCTCCTGAACGTATATCCGTCGAACTTGTTGATACCGTCCCACGTGCCTATCCACAGGAATCCCTTATGGTCCTGCAGCATGGCGGTCACGATGTTCTGTGCCAGCCCGTCGGTGGCGGAATAAGAGCGGATGTCGCACACGGGTTGTCCCGCCGTCCTGACAAAGAGTAGGCCGAACACGGTGAGGAATAGGGAGAAACGTTTCTTCATCGGTATGATATGGAAGGGTTGAACGATACGCGAAGTAACGGAAAAAAAGTGAAAGGCTATACAGTCAGCCAATCACTTTTTTCTAATGACACGAATGGCACGAACCCTCAGAGCATTGGGTTCGTGTCATTCGTGCCATCAGTGTCTATAAGACACCCGGGAGGGAAGAGCTACCGCCTACGGCAACCATCTCGTGTCGCCCGCCCGGTTGCTCACTATCGGCGACGCCGTGTCGATGATGGTGAGGTCGCTGGCCGCGGGGTTGGCGAAGAGGTCGGCGGCGGCTACAGGCAGGTCGGTGGCCTCCATGCGTGCGCCTCCCAAGGCGTAGTCGGTGGTGGTGAAGTTGTTGCCGAACGTGGTGGTGGTATTGGCTCCCAGCGAATATAGCTCACCGCATGGCGAGGCCAGCACCATGCCGTTGATAACCAGCTCGGAACCTACGGCCTGCTCGATGTTGATGAGGCGTTGGTTGCGCGAGTAGTTGTATATCGTCACGTTGGTGTACTCCAGATGTATGGGTTTGGATAGGTTGGGCGAGTAGAAGAGGTTGCCCCATCCGTAGCCGTCGGTACCGTCGTTGTCGTTCATGAAGGTGACGTTGCGGAAGATGGCTCTGTCCACCTGGTCGTAGGAGATGCCGTTGGCCGAATCGAACGAGTTGATGTTGAACGTGCCGTAGCATCCGGTCTGCCATCCACACCGATCGAAGGTGCATCCTTCCATCTCGAGGCTCATGAGATACTTGGCGTTGGCCCCCTGGTGTCTCCAGAAGCCGCGGCGCAGGCTCACGAAGTCGCAGTTCACGAAGACCACGCTCTCCATGGTGTACGGGTTGCCGATGTTCATGAAGTACTGGTTATTGGTCTCGTGGCGGAACTCGACGTTGTTGAACTCCAGCGTGCCGATGTAGGAGCCGGCGGCGATGTTGAACGATCCTTCGAGCGTAACCACGGGCTTGATGTCGCCTGCGCTGCCTACCAATTTGAAACCTTTCTTGATGGCGAAGGGGGTGATGCGATACGACGATCCGGCGGGGAGGAAGTATTCGGCGCCTTCGGGAATGTCGGCGTTGTCGTTGTTGGTCGTGAGTATGGCCGACAGGTCGTCGTCAAGCCCTATCTGTATGGATTCGGCCGACGGGCCTCCGGTACGGAAGCTCACTTGGTTGTAGGGCTTGTCGTACCGTCGCGGTTTGCTGGTGTCGTAGAGGTTGACGGCGTAAAGCGTGTTCTTCGTCAGTCCCTCCACGAGGGCGCTGCCTTCGGCCATCTCCTCGGCGGTGAGGTAGCGGGTCACGGCGGGCAGGGTGGCATCCATCATAGGTGCCACGCTGATGCTGTCGGCGGGATTGTCCGGGTCGACGGTCCAGCGGATGACGACGTTATCCTCGCCGATCTCGGCGCGTGCCACGGGCTGAAGGATCTGCGCGAAGGCGGGACGTGCCTCGGTGGAGGCGCTGGTGTAGACCCATTGCGAATTGTTCGCGGGGTCGGCGGCGTTGCTTCGTACACGGATGTAGAAGGTGTTGCCGTATGGAATGTCGTCGAGGAAGATGAATGGGTCGGTGGTGTCCACGGTCATGAATAGGCTGTGGTAATAGTTGTCCTGATGCAGCTCCACGGTGTAGGAGACGGCATCGTTGACGGCGTACCACACCATGGTGATGGAGTTGCTCACCACCTCGGGCCGCTCCAGCACGAAGCGGGGCTGGAAGAGGTCGTCGATCTTCGTGTATTTCTTGTCCTCCTCGCAAGCGGTGAGCAAGGGGAGGATGGCCAGGCACGTCAAGGCGTATATGTACTTGTTCATGATGATTGTCGATATTAGTATCCGAAATAGTTGTTGATCAGTCCGCGATGATCGGTGACGACCTTGGCGGGATAGGGACAGAGGTAACGCAGGGGTGTGGCGCGTGTCACGGTAGCCTCGTTGGCTACGTTGATAAATCCGCGGAAACTCCAGGAGATGGTGTTGAGTGTCTCGTATTGCTGCGTCTCTTGATTGAGGACGCGCCATCCCAAGGCGTAGTCGAGCGTGGAGTATCCTGCGGGCCGGCCAGTGCCCGATCCGTACTCGTCGATGCCGATGATGTCGAGCACGGTGCGGCCGGCATTGTCGGGATCGGGTACGGAAGCGTAGAAGATGCGCTCGGGTACACGGTCGATGCCGGGTACGTACATGCCGTTGGCTACCCGTCCCCAGTCGATGAGCTGGTAGTAGAGGTCGTAGATCACCTCGTTGTACCTGTTCCAGCGTGCGAGGTCGTATTTACGAAAGCCCTCGCCGCCAAACTCCCACTTGCGTTCGTCCATGATGGCCCGGAAGAATTGCTCCTTGCTGCCCAGCGCCTCGACGTACGCCTCTACTTTCTCGCTCCAGAGGGTGGGGGCAAAGGCTCGTTGGCGTACCTGCTTGAGCGCCTCCTTGGCGTCGTCGCGAGGACCGAAGCGGTCGTTCACCGCCTCGGCGTACATCAGCAGCACGTCGGCGTAGCGCATACGCACGCTGTTGATGCCGGTGTTGCTACCGCTCGAGGCGCCCAGTGGCGATTCCATCTTTAGCTTCGACCATTTGCCCACGCCCATACCACTGATACCCATGTCGATGACTTGGTTGAGATCGGTGTCGTAGCTGTAGGGCACGCAGGTGATGTCGCGACGCAGGTCGTCGCGGTCGAACGAGTAGACGTACGTGCCGCATAGCCTGGCGTAGTTGCGCGCGCTGCCGTAGGGATGGCTGCCTTCGGCGATGGTGATGCCGAGGTTGTAGCCGTAGCGGCTGGTAACGTTGCGCAGCATGGGCACGGCGAAGAGGATGTCGTCGTTGTTGGCCGTCGTCCAGTTGCACTCGTTATACCACAACTGCTCGAAACTTTGGCCGAGCGTATGCTTGCCCTCGTCAATGACCCGTCCGAGATAGTCGATGGCTACGTCGTAGTAATGTTCGTAATTCTCTCCCCGCTCCATGAATCCGGGCGCGGCTGGATTGGTACGGTCGGGGCGCAGCGCCCATCCGCCGCGGTAGAGGGCGAGCTGTCCGATGAGCGCCTGGCAGTATTCGCGCGAGGCGCGTTCCACGCCATAGTCGAGGTCGGCGGCGTACTCCATCAAGGGTTCCACGGCGATGAGCTGGTCGATGAGCGTCTCGAGGATGAGGTCGCGGTCGGTAAGTCCTTTGTTGAAAAAGTCGTCGGTCGACGTGGATGGGACGGTGACGAACACTACGTCGCCCCAGGTACGCACGAGATCGAGGTAGAGCATGGCGCGGAGCGTCGTCACCTCTCCATACATCTGCTGTAGCGCGGTGGGGCCTTCGGGTGCCACCTCAGTGGTGAATCGTCCGGACTGCTCCACGCCTTGGAGGAAGTCGTTGGCATAGTTGATACAGGAGTAGAAGGCGTTCCACGTGCTGTTTAGCACGTTCCAGGTGGGTCGCGGGTCGAAGCATCCGATGTCCGATCCGGTGGAGCTGACGTTACTGTTGTTGAAGCCCGTCATCTCCACGTCGGTGTTGGTGTTCAGTCCGCTGGCCAAGGTGCTGCCATAGAGCGCGTCTTCGGTCATGGCGGAGTAGACGCGCGTCATGAGTGCCTTGGCTTCATCGTCGGAGCCGAACACGTACTCGGGAGTGAATCCCGATCCCGGCTCGGTTTCGAGGAAATCGTTGCAGGCTGCCGTAGTGAGCAGGGCGATGCTGAGCGTGGCGGTGTACAGTATGTTCTTATTCATTGTTGCTATCAGGGTTAAAGGGTTCAAAACTCGAGGTTGACGCCCACCGTGTAGGTTCGGCTACGCGGATAGCGGTTGTTATCGATGTTGGGTGTCAGTCCGGTGGCGATGTCCACTTCGGGGTCGTATCCTTTGTAGGAAGTGAGGGTGAAGAGGTTGTATCCCGCCACGTAGAAGCGCACTTTGTTCAGTCCGGCCTTGCGGGTGAGCTGTATGGGCAGGGTATAGCCCAGTGTCATGGAGTTGAGACGCAGGAAAGAGCCGTCCTCCACGGCGTACGACATGGCGATGGGGTTGCCCATGGAGGTGGGACTCCACATCGTGGCGTTCTTGTTGAATTCGGCCAGTACCTCGGGCTGGTAGCGTATCTCGTTGCCCATGTCGTCGAAGTTGCGCCAGCGTTGCCCGAGGCCCAGGTCCATGCTGAGGTTGTTGTAGTTATTGCTGCTCCAGGTGGTGAGCATCACCTTGTTGGCGTTGAACACGTCGAAGCCGTACATGAAGTTGAAGAACATGCTGAGGTCGAATCCCTTGAAAGTGCCGTTCAGGCCGAATCCCCCGGAGAACTTTGGGGTGGTGTTGCCTATCACGGTACGGTCGGCCTCGGTGAGCATGTAGGGATTGGGACTGTTGGGATCCACGGGCGTGAGCTTCTTGAACTTGGCGTTGCCCGGTCGCGGCGTGCCTGAGAGGGGACTGCTGTCGGCCACGCCCTCCTTCAGTTTCCAGGTACGTGCGTTGGCGTCGAAGGATTCAAAATCCTCCACGCGGTAGATGCCGTCGTTGACGAAACCGTAAATAAGTCCGCTGGTCCCTCCCACGTAGGCTCGGTAGTCGTCCTGGTTGAGCAGGTTCGAACCGGCCCATCCTGAGTTGAGTATCCACTCCTTCTCCCCACTGGCCAGCTTATCGATCTTGTTCTTGTTGCGGCCGATGTTGAAGGTGGCGTTGAGCGTGAAGTCTTTCCTGTCGATGAGGTATGCGTTGAGTTGCAGCTCAATGCCTCGATTGGATGTCTGTCCCACGTTGCTCATGATGCGTGTATATCCGCTGAATCCGGGAATCTCACTGGGCACCAGCAGGTTCTTTACCGTGTTCCAGTAGATGTCCACCGTCCCACTGAGGCGTTCGTGGAAGAATCCGAAGTCGAGGCCGAGGTTGCGGGTGATAGTGGTCTCCCACTTCACCTCGGGGTTGTAGAGATAGCTGGTGTTGTAGAACTGGTAGTAGTATCGGTTAGTCTCTCCCCATCCGGCGGGTCGGTTGCTGCTGATACCATACAGTTTGTGATAGAGGTCGGCCGAAATGCGGTCGTTGCCCGATGAGCCATAGCTGGCGCGGAGCTTCAGGTTGGACAGGTAAGCGTTGTCCTTGAGAAATTCCTCGTTGGATATGCGCCAAGCTAGGGCCGCGGCGGGAAAGAATCCCCAGCGGTTGGCCGAGGCGAACTTTGAGGATCCGTCGGCGCGCAAGGTGAGGGTGGCGAGGTATCGGTCGTCGTAGGCGTAGTTCACTCGTCCGAAGAAGGAGGAGATGCGCGTGGGCGAACCGGCCGACGAGGTGTTCTGGTAGGGCGTGCCGAGCGATAGGTTGTCGAAAGCCGCTTCGGCGGTGGTGTTCTCGGGGAAGTAGCGCGTGGTGTAGGTCTTGACGTTGGAACTGGAGCTTTTCATCTCTTGTCCCAGCATGAGGCGCAGGTCGTGACGTTCCTTGATCACGAAGTTGTAATTCCACACGTTGGTGAGCTGCCAGGCGGTGCCTTGCTGCATGCTCCACTCGGCCATGGGCTGGTTGTTGTTGTTGCGTGCGTTGCTGGTGCCCAATCCCCAGAAACGTCGTTGCTCCTGCGAGCTGTTCTGGAAGCCGAACTCGCTGCGTAGCGTCATGCCTTTGGTGATTTGCCATGTCAAGGCGGCCATGGTGTTGAGCGACTTGTTGATGCGCTTGCGGTAATTACGTTCCGACTCTTCCTTGGGATTGAAGCGGGTAACCTCGTCGAGCAGCGACGGATCGTAATAGGTGTCGTCCTGTGGCAGCGTCATGTATTCGTCAAGTCCCTCGGTCGGCGCCTGGCGCAGCGCGGTGAGCAGGCTAACGCCCTCCGTGCCCGAACCGTCGACTTCCTTGTGTAGCAGGCGGGTGCGATACTCCAGACGGAGGAAGTCGAAGATCTTGGTGTCGAGCACCACGTTGAGGTTATTCTGTTTCAGCCCGTTGCCCACCATCACGCTGGGGCGGTCTTGGTTTACGAACGTGAGCTTGTACTTTGTCTTCTCTGTGCCGCCACTCACGCTGAGATCGACATAACGCGACACGGGATTGGTGCCGAACACCTCGTCTTGCCAGTCGGTGCCGGGGTCGCCTTGGTAGATGTAGTATTCGTAGTTGTACCCGTACTTGTTGTAGAAGCCCGTGGGTATCGAGTTGCGCTGGCGGGCGTTCTCGTATTGCATCATGACGTACTCGTATGGATCCATCACGTCGAGCTTGTTGGCCAGCGTGGCGGTCTGCATGTAGGCGTTGACGTTGACGCGGACACGCCCCTCGCTGGGATTCTTGGTACTCACGAGGATGACGCCGTTGGCGCCACGGGCACCATAGATGGCCGTTGAAGCGGCATCTTTCAGCACTTCGATAGATTCGATGTCGGTGGGGGGTATGTCGTTGAGGCTGCTCACCTCGAAGCCGTCGAGCAGGATGAGGGGGCTATTGTCTTGCGTCAGCGAGCCGCCTCCGCGCACGAGGATCTTGATCTCGGCGTCGGGGGAGCCGTCCACTTGCGTCACTTGCACGCCAGGGAGTTTTCCCACCATGGTTTCGGCTACGGAGGCTGTGGGTACCTTGGCGAGGGTAAGACCCGACACGCTGGCGATGGAACCGGTGAGGTTGCCACGTTTCTGGGTGCCGTAACCAATGACCACTACTTCGTCGAGCTTTTGCGCCTCGTCTTCTCGCATTTGTACGAGAATGCCCGAGGTACGCCCGTTCAGGGGTTCGCTGGTCTCTTTCAGGCCGATGTAGCGGACGATGAGCACCGCCTTGTCCACCCCGCTCACGCCGGTGAGCCGGAAGTTGCCGTTGAGATCGGTAGTGGTACCCATGGAGGTGCCTTTCACCATGACGGTGGCACCGATGACAGGTCCCAGGTTGTCAGTCACCGTTCCGGTGACGGTGGCGGTGGTCTGTGCCTTCGCACCGACGGTCGCCAGAAGTAGTACGATAAAGATTATGAAGATGTTTTTCATCTGGATATGTCTTTGTTATGCGTGATTAGTTTTTCTCGATAAGCTGTCCGCCTTGGTTCTGATAATAGACGATGTGCTGCACGAGATTGTGAAAATAGACTTCGAGGTTGCTGTATCGTCCGTTAGGGTCGACGGTGGTACTCACCTGCGCGGCGTCGGCGGGGTCGTTGGGATTCATCCTATATGCCTGTTCCCAGATGTCGGGTATGCCGTCGCCGTCGGTGTCGGGCCATGGCTCAAGCGACTTCACCGCGGGGTATCCCTCAGTGTCGGTCACGGTGTCGATGATGCCCGGCTTGGGACTGGTGTCGAGCGAACCTTGGTAGGTAGTGGTTCCCGTGCGTACCTCGTTCACTACCCGGGTGTCGATCGCGTCTCGACGCAACGAGGCACCGGCGTACTCCAGCACGCGGTCGTAGGCTTGCTGGGCGGTATGGGCGGTTACTTTGGCGAAGGGCTGCGGGCTGCTCATGCGCATGGCCAGCATCTCGGCCTCGGTGGGGTGCAGGTCGCGCCAGAACTGGCTCCACACGCCGTTGGTCCAATTGTCGGCCGTCACCTCCGCGCTGGCGGTCATGTAGTTGCCCTCGATGTAGGCCCGTGCGGTGGGGTCGCTGGAGAGCACCCGCCACGCCATGCTGCCCGTCCCGGTGGCAGGTCCCGCCTTGTAGTAGCAGTCGGTGAGGTTGAAGGTTCCGTATTTGCCGCCGTAGCTGCCGAAGCCGGCTTCGCTCCAGTTGTAGTACACGTTGTTGCGCACGTCGAAGTAGCCGATATGTTCACCCGCTCCCTCGGTACCCGGTTCGGGCAGATCGGAGATGCGGGGACAGCGGCTGCTGTGGTGCGCCAGCAGGATGTGGTGGAACGTGGCGTTGTCGCCGCTCATCATTGATCCGTACCCATGCGCTCCCTTGTCGTGGTTGGAGATGTTGAGGCTTTCGGTGGCCATGCACCATTGCGCGGTGAAGTTTTGGCAGCCGTAGAAAGAGAGTGTCTCGTCCACGCTCCAGCTGGCGGTGACGTGGTCGATGATGGCGTTGGTGAAGTATCGCCCTCCTATGCCGTCTTCGGCGTAGTCGGCATACTTGTCGCCCGGTCGCACGCGGAGGAAGCGAATGATGGCGTTCATCTCCTTGCTGTCTTGCGAGAGGTTGAAGGAGAAATTGTAATTCTTCAGCGTGATGCCGTCGCCTGGGGCGGTCTGTCCGATGATGCTGACATTGGGATGGTCGGCGAGGAAGAGGGCGCGCTTCAGCTCGATGATGCCCGATACGTCGAAGACGATGGTACGCGGACTGGCGCTCTTCTCGACACCATAGCGGAGGCTGCCGTCGATGGGCGTCTCGTTCCGGGCGTAATCCTCGAGCGTGGTGACGCGGTACAGCTCGCCTCCCCGTCCGCCGGTGGTGAAGCGTCCGCCTCCTTCGGCTCCGGGAAAGGCCAGGAGCTGTGCGGCCGACGGGTCGTCACCGATGCTTGTGTCGGGACGTCCGTACTGGAAGAGCTGGAACGACACTTGGCTTACGCTATTCTTTATCGTGACGGTAGCCGTACGGGGCAGGAAGTCGGTATTCTCTTCCACGTTCAGTGCCACGGCGGCATCGGTGGAGGCGTCGGTGTCGAGGCTCACCCACGAGGGGGGCGATTCTATCGTGTAGGCTATCGGCTCCTGTTGGGTGATGGGAATGACCAGGCCGTTGGTGAGGCGATGGGGGATGATATACTCGTCTTGCCCGGAGAGCGCCAGCGTATTCTTCACGCCCTCTTGCGTGAGGGTGAGCTTGGTGGTGAGCGTAAAGTCGGTGTCGGTGGCTCGGAAGGTGACTTCGCCTTGGCGCTGAGCCGTGACGTTGGGAGCGATGTTGAACGTCAGCTCGTCGGTCGTCATGCGGGTGGTGGCGGCTTGCGTGATCCAGTCGCTGTAGGCATCGGCTATGAGCACTTCATAAGTGGTGTTGGCTACTACCCGGCAGGAAAGGTCGGCACCGGTATAGGGCAGCGTGGAGGTGGAGTACTCGAGCAGGATGGCGGGGTCGGATCCGAGCTGTTCCACGGTAACCTCTTTCTGGAGCGTGGTGGAAGCCGATGTCAGGGTGACGACGATGTGCCCCGTCCGGGTACCCATCTCCGGATTCCCGGCGAAGAGCAAGCGGAGATCAGCATTGCCGTTACCGCTATTGTGTTGCAGCGAGAGCCACTCTTGGCCACTCGTGACTTGGGCCTCCCAGCCACCACCGGCGGTGATGCCGATGGTGTACGAGCCTTCGAGGTTGGAGAGCTTGACGTCGGTGCGGGAGACGTCGAGGGTCGCCGTGGCGGCTTGCCCGCCCGGGGTGTCGTTGCTCGAGCCACAGGCCCAGAGCAACGACGAGCATATCAGTATAAATGTGAGGATGTACTTCATTGTGAATTTTCGTTAGGGTTATCGTATCCAGTGCGGGTCACCTATCCGGTTGATATATACCTCGGAGCTGGTGTCGCGGATGGTGAAGTCGCCATTGGCCGGGTCGACGAAGAGTTGCTCCATGGTGTCGGCGGTGGCTTGCGGTGTCTCGTTGGCCTCCACTCCCCAGTTGTTGAGCACGAAGTCGGCCGTATGCCAGTTGTTGGACACGTCGCGCGTGGTCACTCCGCGGGGATATACCCATCGTCCTTGTCCCGCCGTGGAGATGCCGGTGATGAGGTTATTGCGCAGCACGAGGTTGAAGCTCTCCACGTTGCGTCCATCGAGGTTCAGGAAGAGCATGTCGCCCCCTCCCATGTTGACGAACGTGCAATTTTCTATCTCTACGCTCAGCGTGCCGCTCTTCATGCGGTGCAGGTTGCTGATGAGGCTTTGCGTCCCCAGCGTGGTGGCGTGGAAAGTGGAATTGCGCCAGATGAAGTTGTGGATGGGCAGGTCGCGGCTTCCCAAGCCAATGAGGGCACTGCCTCCGAGGTCGATGTTCATGAAACGGCAGTTGTCGATCGTGAAGCGGTGTATGATCTGCATCAAGTCGGCATCGGCTATTTGGTACCACATGGTTCCTACCACGTCGGGCAATTCGCAGTTGCGGAACACGATGTCCTGTACTTCGAAGTCTTGGTTACGGAAGTTGAAGAAACGGTCGGGGGCTTTGATGATGAGATTCTCGAAGTGCACGGCGCTGATGGGCATGGGCGTGCCGGTATTGGCTCCCAGACTGATGGTGCCCATGTTGAGGGTGGCGGGCTGCTGGCCGTCCTGCGGTGTCTGTCCAAGGATATAGATGCCTTTCGGACAATCGTTCATCGTGCTGTTTCCGAGGGTATAGTTGGCCCCGGCCTTGAGGAATAGCTTGATGTCGGTTACCGCGGGGTCGTTCTTGAGCGCGTTGAACACGGCATCCATGTCGTCGTCGGGGCTGACGTAGGTATATCCCTCGGGCACGCGGAGGGGAGGCTCGGGATTGATCTCCTCGTCCGTCCATCCTTCGGAGGCGAGGGTGACGGTGTAGTTTTGTATAATAGGCTCGCTGGCGTTGTTCAGCTCGAAAGCTATCTCGGTGGTGTCGTTGGGCAGTAGTGTGAACGCCCCGTCGATGGGCTTGGATTGAACGACCGTTCCGTTGGTATTGAGGTAGTCGATCCTGACCGACACCTGTTGGTCGTTTGCCTCGGTGGGGAAAAGTACGAAGTCTTCGGCGTAGTTTACGCCGCCGGTGGTGGTCGCACGGTCGAGGGAGATCTCGAGGGGTGTGCCTTCTACCACGTATGAGGCGTCGGCGAGCTTGTAGGCCACCACGGGAGTGTTGACGATAGCGCGTACGGTGGTGTAGCTGCGGTCGGACTTACGATCGAGGGCGCGCAGGCGCAGCACGCTCCAGCGGCTGTAGCTGCGGCACACCAATGGTTCGCTGAAGGGCGAGTTGTAGTCTACCGGTGCCGAAGCGTCGAGCTTGGCGCGGGCGGCGGGATCCTGACGTACCAACGCCTCGTTGAGGTTGGTGGACGCGGGTAGTGGTTCGCCCGCGATCTGTCCGGGCACGGTAGAGGCTACTATCTTGTACTCCCCGTCGGGCAACTGGAAGCGATAGTGCGAGGTGTAGTTGGCTACGTATTCGCCACTGCCGGCTTCGTAGATGAAGAGGGGCTTGGTGGAGAGACCCGTGTTCACCGCCCAGGGCGTGTCGTTGAGATAGAGCTGGATCTCTTTCACCACCGAGGTGGAATACACCTCTTTCTCGGAGCAGGAGGCGACGCACATCAGCAATGCCGCCGCTCCTAGTACACCATGTATAATATTGTTCTTTTTCATGCGGTACCGATGGATTTAGAAGTTGGTTTCGACAAGAGTGAACGGCATCATCTCCCTCGCCATGCCACTGCGTGTGGTCGCCACGGCGCTCCAGGGATTGTTGAGATACGCCTCGTTCAGTATAGGCACGTACACGGTGGATCGCTTCGACGGCTCGAACACCAATCCGGTGTCGATGGAACCGAACGTGCTGTTCACTTCCGTCTCTCCGTTGAGATAGCTCAGGGTGATGGATGTCTTGGCCGGGGCACCGGCGGTAGGCAGTCCGTAGAGGGATGCCACGAACCCGTCGGCATGCGTGGCGCTCACGGTACGGCTCTCTTGCAGGCTGCTGCCCGAAGCCACGTAGTAGCCTACGCCCACATTGGCGAAGGTGACATCGAGGCGGTCGAACTGCGTGACGGTGGCGAGTTGCTCGGCTGTCTCCTTGGGTTGGAGTATGGCTTGACCCACCAAACGTTTCAGTTCCAAGCTGAGGTTGCCGACGGAGTTGTCGGAAGCGAACGTGACGACTTCGGAGAGGAATATTTCCTTGCTCATCGCCTCGTCCATGCGGACGCAAACGGTGGATAGGCTGTCGGCGTCGGTCATCGAGCCGGCGTTGGCCACGGCAAAGGTGCTGATGGTTTCGCCCAGTGGCAGCTCCACCTGCAGCGATCCGTCGTTGATGGCGAGATTCTGGCCATAGACTAACGAGTCGTTTAGGTAAGCGTAGATGCCTACTTCGGTGATTCCCGCCGCGGTGAATTCCTCGACGGTAGTCCGGGTGAGCGCGAAGCTCACTTGGTGTGTCGCACGGGCTGTCGGGTTTTGGACGGCAGCCGTCCAGCTCTCCTCTTCTTGTGCGCAAGCTGCGAGGAGGAGCGACGACACGGTTAACAACATGGCTACATGTTTCATAGACGATTAGTTATTTGGAATATACTTTTTGATGTGATTTTCACTTATCGTCGGCAAAGATAAGGAGCGCACGGGATGTTGAAGTGGGATAAGTTGGGCGGAAAAGGGGAAATTTCGGTCGAAACCAGATAATGCACGTAGCGGAACGGAAAAGGGCTGTCGTAAAAGGGATAGAGGTATAGCCGGTCGAGCGACGCTTTCTCGGGCGTGGCGAGCTGGAAGACACGCTGGTCGGCCATAGTCTTCTGTCTCGTAGCCGAACATCTTGCTCTTGAACCCCAGAAAGCCCATCTTCACCGTTTTTTTGATTATGCCGCAAAGATAGTGCATTCTGGAAACAAAAAGCAAGTAGGATAGGCTGAATCGCGAATTTATTTCCTGACTTCATCACTTTTCTCCGCTATCACGTAGCATGCGTTGATAATCAACTACCTATGGCCTAAAATAGGGTGGCGTAGGGTGGCGCAAGCTGAGAAAGTCGCAACTTTGTGTCATGTATGTATAGGGGAAGAAGGAGAGTTCCGGCCCTATCATTGTCGTCGTCGTGGGCGAATCTTAGCTGATCCGCGAAGTTCTTACGCACCGTATGGAGATTTCGCGAGGTCGACAAATTTCAACCCCGGATTTGCGAGAAACAAAAAGCCCGAGCTTTTGTAATCATACTTCGGGAATGGAGAAAAAAGCCCGAGCTTTTGTAATCAGATTTCGGGAATGGGAAAAAAAGCCCGAGCTTTTGTAATCAGATTTCGGGAATGGAGAAAAAAGCCCGGGCTTTTGTAATCAGATTTCGGGAGCGGAGAAAAAAGCCCGGACTTTTGTAATCAGATTTCGGGAGCGGAGAAAAAAGCCCGGACTTCTCGTCTCATGCGGATTTGCATAAAGCTTTCGCGTCTCCGGGATAGGGCCTTACATGACACCTCTTCGAGGGGTGAGGAAAACTACCAGGAGCGATATATGCCCGACGCTTCAGCCGACAGCTCATCAAGCGGGTAGCTTCGCGGAACAGGGCGCGGTCAGCCCATCACTCGAAGAGGTCGACACGATACCTTCCTGTTATTGTGCCTTCCACCCTGCGATGCCCCGCATCGCCTTGTCGTAGTTGATGCCGACCTTCACCACCGTTCGCCCGTCGGCCTCGTAGGGGATGACGTAGCCTTTCGCGTCGATTTGCGCCAGCGCTTCCTCGGGGGTGGAATCCACCTTCAATTCGAAGAGGTAGACGTAGTCTTTGTTGCTGACGACCACGTCGACACGGCCCGATGAGGTCTTCACCTGCGTGCGGGTGAGCTGGCCCATGAGCGTGAAGATGATGTAGAAGATGGTCTCGAAGCGGGACTCGTTGTCGCTCTTCTTCTCGTAAGGAATGGAGGCGACGAACGCACGCAGGCGGATGAGGCAGGCGTCGATGTCGCCGATGTCGAGCGCTTCCTTCATGGCGATGAGGCTCATGCCGTTCTCCATCTCGCTATGTCCCAGCACGTCGGGAAGCAACGAGTTCAGGAAGCCGTAGCGCACCTCCTCGTTGGGGTAGCCCAGGGTATAGATGCCGTTTTGGAAATCCTTGATGGTGAGGTATCCGCTCTGGTAGAGCACGGGAATGGGGTCGGTCAGTTCGTCGGTGGACTTGTCGAACGCGGAGGCCATAGTCTTGCTGCCTTCCATGTCCATCAGCGGCATATTACGCTTGCGCAACAGGGCGAGCAGGAACGAGGGAGTGCCGGTGGAATACCAGTAGCTGCGATATTCCTTCTTCCACAATACGCTGATGACGCTGAAGGGGTTGTAGACGCGCTCGCCGCGGTGGTTGAAGCGGTATCCGTCGTACAGGCGGGCGAGGTGGGCGACGGCTTGTTCGTACGTCTCGTCGTTGTTCGCCGCCAAGGCTTCGATGTCTTGCTTGAAGTCGTGGATCAATTCGTTTTCCGTGATGCCGCACAAGCTGCTGTATTCTTGCCACATACTGATGTCGTCCAGGCTGTTCAGCTCGCTGAAGATGCTCATCTGGGTGAATTTGGTGATGCCGGTGATGAAAAGGAAACGAATGATCTTCGTGTTGAACTTCAGCGGGCTGAAGAACTCGCGGGCGATCTTACGCAATGCCAGACGTAACTTGGGGTCGTCGGTGGAATCGAGCAGGGGCGAATCGTATTCGTCGATCAGGATCACCACTCGCTGGCCCGTCTTCTCGTTGGCTCGGCGGATGACGCCTTGGAAACGGGCGCTGAGCGTCTTTTCCGTGGGGTCGCTACCGTAAATTCGTTCCCATTGGGTGAGCTGGACATTTAGCACGGTGAGCAATTTGTCGATGTCGTCGTAAGTCGACTGCGAGAAAGAAAACTGTAGCACGGGATGCACCGTCCACTCCTTCTCGAGCCGCTCCATGGCCAATCCCTCGAAGAGGTGCTTCTTTCCCTCGAAGTACGCCTTGAACGTAGAGAGTAGCAGGCTCTTACCGAAGCGGCGGGGGCGGCTGAGGAAGCAGGTGCGGCTGGTGTTGGCCAGCTGGTAGATTAAGTCCGTCTTGTCCACGTACACGTAGTTGTTGGTACGCAGGTCTTCAAAATCCTCTATCCCTATCGGGAATATGCGGGTCGGTATGTTTGCCATCTCTTTCTAAATTAAAAAATGAATGTAACGCGAATATAGGGCTTTCCTGCGGATATTGAGCTATGTGCGTGCGGATTTCAGTAGTGTCCTACAGTCCGAACTCCACCTCTACCGGATAGTGGTCGGAGATGCACTCAACGGCGTCACCCGTATCCCAGCTTTATATAAAGTCGTACACTTGCGAGCCACTGGAATCGGCAGCCTTTCGCGCCGCCGCGAAAACCTCACGCCGGCGGCACGGATATCCTCCCGCAAGAATATCTTGCGATGCGCCACCTCGCGCACGCCTCCCAAGCATACGTCGCCACGCTCTACACCGCATTTGAGGTTGATGAGGAGACGACATAGGATAAACACCGGTTTTCACTGGTGTCCCTGATTTTATCCGCCTCCGTCTTGTCATTGATTCCAAAAGTGATTACCTTTGTCACCCCCAAAAAAACCTCGCGCGAATGTGAGGATGTTTTTTATCCGATTATAATAACGAAAAGTATATCCGTATGGCACAGAAGTTTGGCAATACGTGGTGGGGCGAACAGTGGTTGCGCTCCCTCGCGAACGTGGATTATGACAACCGGCTCCCCCGAGGTGCCTCGTACGCCAAGAAAGGGGCGGTGAAAAGCGTGAAGATCGTCGGCAATCAGATAGAGGCCAAGGTGGCGGGCAGCAGGCCGACACCATATAAGGTGCATATCGTTGTCCCGCCCTTTTTCCCCGAGCAGGTGGAGCGGCTGATGGACGACATCGTGAAGCGTCCCGCCCTCATCTCCAAACTGCTGAACCGAGAACTCGATCCCGAGATGCTGCAAATAGCCCGTAACCTCGGGCTGAAAGTGTTTCCCCAACAATGGAACGACTTCAAGATGGCTTGCTCGTGTCCCGACTGGGCGGTGCCTTGCAAACATCTCGCCGCGGTGATCTACATGGTGAGCAGGGAGATCGACAACAATCCTTTCCTGGTGTTCAGCATCCACAATGTCGACCTGTTCGAGGAGCTGAAGAAACGAGGTATCTTTATCGACGACCGGAAACGTGTCGAAGTGCCGCCCCTTTCCACACTGATAAAACCCATCAAGCGAAAGACGAAAACCGCGGACGCGACCTATTCCGACGATAAAGCCTACGGGAAGGCCGACTTCTCACGGCTGCAAGACGTGTCGGAGGCGTTGATCCAATTGCTCCCTGACGCTACACCTTTTTATCCCTCGGGAAACTTTCGTGATAAATATGCCGCCCAGCTCGGCCACGTCGGTAAACAAGCCAAACGTCTGTTGAAGGGAAGCCTGAGCATCGGGACCGCGCTTCCGTGCGACACGGAACTGACGCGCCGCTCGCAGCCGCTACTGCTCATCGACGGCAACAACCAGCCGACGGTGAAGTGCGACGCGGTGACATTCGGGACACCCGCCGAACTGACAAGTGCGCTATTCCGCCTCAATGCCGACCATCTGCCCGACTACGAGCCTGCCGTGGCCGCCCTTCACCAGGCAATGCTCGCCTCGCTGCAGCTGGTGGCTTTCGGAATGGTCACCCCGCAAATCATACGATTGGACAACAAGCGGTACGCCATCCGCTGGTTGCCTGCCATGATGGACGCCCGCGTGAAGCGCGTGGTGAGCCGGCTGGCCGAAATCCTTCCACCCGACCTCTTGCGCGTCGACCTCCCGTCGGGCGGAAAGCGAAAAGAGTATCCCATCGAAAACCAAGCCGTCGAGTTGCTTTCCATCTTCCTCGGAACATGGATCTCCGCATTATCGAAGCGTGGCGACGATTTGTTCGAGCAGATGTTTTTCGAGGGAGCGACTTACGCCTTCGACGGCATCGCCGAGGCATCCCTTCCAGGCGGTGTCAAGGTGTGGCTGGACCGCTACTATCTCGCCACAGGCGACTACCGGCAAGTCATCACCGTGACCGAATGTCCCGGCGAGACGTTCGACGTGCGGATAGGCGTGGAACCAACGTCCCAGCCCGGCGAATTCCCCATCCCGCTGGCCGACGTGCTCGCGCAAAAGCAATACGAGCGCCAGCGCTTCGGTATCTTGCGGGACGTCTCCCTGCTCACCTCCTTCGTGCCGGGCTTGGACGGGCACATTAACCAGGGGGCTAATCGGCCCATTCACTTTAGTGGCGCCGACTTCGCGCCGTTCCTGATGAATGTGCTGCCAGCCATTCGTCTGCTCGACGTCAAGATCGTGCTGCCCAGAAGTCTCCAGTCGTTGCTTCGACCGCAAGTCTCCGTCAAGCTGAAAAGCAACGGGCAGGAGGGTGGGGGATTCCTCAACCTTTACGACCTGCTTTCGTTCGACTGGCAGGTGGCCCTGGGCGACCACATGGTCTCCATCGACGAGTTCAGGCGGCTCATGCGCAATGCCTCACGCCTGTTCAAGTTCAAGGAAAACTACATCTACGTGAGCGATGCCGACGTGGAGAAGATACAGAAGGCACTCACCACCGCCAAGCCGCTCTCGCCCTACGAGATGCTGCAAGCCGCCCTGTCGGGCGAGTATGAAGGCGCGCCTGTCACGCTTACCGCCGAAGTGGAAAACCTCATCCGCGAGCTGACCTCCTCCGAGGAGGTGCCGCTTCCCACGCAGCTCCGCGCCCAGCTCCGTCCTTACCAATGGCGCGGATTCTCGTGGATGTATCGCAACAGCCGCATCGGATTTGGAAGCGTCATCGCCGACGATATGGGATTGGGGAAGACGCTACAGGTCATCGCGCTCCTGCTCAAGTGCAAGGAGGAAGGGGGGATTGATGACCGGCACAAGGCACTCGTGGTGATTCCCACCGGATTGCTCATCAACTGGCAGATGGAGATCGAGAAGTTCGCTCCCTCCCTCACGTCGGGCATCTACCATGGTCCGACGCGCGACATCAAGGCGTTCGACGCCGACGTGATGCTCACCACCTACGGCGTGCTCCGGAGCGACGCCGATGTGTTGCGGAAACGGAAATGGCAGGTCATGGTCATCGACGAGGCTCAGAACATCAAGAACCCCGACACCGCCCAAGCCAAGGCCGTGAAGAGTGTCCCCGCCAACGTGCGCGTCGCCATGAGCGGCACGCCGGTGGAGAACCGGCTGTCGGAATTCTGGTCCATCATGGACTACACCAATAAAGGCTACCTTGGCACCGTCAAGAAGTTCAAGGAGAGCTATGCCAACCCCATACAGGTAAACAACGACACGCGCGTGGCCGAGAAATTTCGCAAGGTCACCGCGCCCTTCATGATGCGCCGCATGAAGTCCGACAAAAGCATCATCTCCGACCTGCCCGACAAGATCGAGCAAAACCAGTTCGTACAGCTCACCAAGCAGCAAGCGGCACTCTACCAGCGCACCACGCAAGCCGCCATGGAGGAGATCGAGGGATATGCGGGAACCGATAGCCAGACGCTCTTCAAGCGGCAGGGATTGGTGCTCCAGATGATACTTGCCCTGAAGCAGATCTGCAACCACCCCGCGCAGTTCCTCAAGAACGGGCAGTTCGACGCCACCCTTTCCGGAAAGACGGAATTGCTCCTCGAACTCCTCGACAGCATCACCCAGGCGGGCGAGAAGGTTCTTGTCTTCACCCAGTTCAAGGAGATGGGAGACCTCCTGCGTCGTTTCATCGCCGAGCGATTTGGCGAGGAGCCTATGTTTTACCACGGCGGATGTGGCGTGAAGGAGCGCGAGGAGATGGTGCGACGCTTCCAGCACGACCGCGCCGACAAAATCTTCATCCTCTCGCTCAAGGCCGCCGGCACGGGCCTCAATCTCACCGCCGCCTCGCACGTCGTCCACTACGACCTCTGGTGGAATCCCGCCGTCGAGGCCCAAGCCACCGACCGCGCCTACCGCATCGGCCAGCAGAAAAATGTCATGGTGCACCGCTTCATCTGCAAGGATACCTTCGAGGAGCGCATCGACGAAATGATCCAGCGCAAGAAACACTTGGCCGACATGACCGTGGCCAGCGGCGAAAACTGGATAGGCAAGCTGAGCAACAAAGAACTGCGCGAGCTGTTCGAGTGAGCTGTCCCATGAGCGTGAAGATGATGTAGAAGATGGTTTCGAACAGCGATTCGTTGTCGCTCTTCTTCTCGTAGGAGATGGAGGCGACGAACGTGCGCAGGCGGGTAAGGCAACCGTCGAACGTTACAGGCCGGTGGCGTGCAAACGATAAATTGTCGGACTCTCTATATCTTTACAAGAGCGTCATTCGTCCATTTTATGTCGAAACGTTTGGGATCCCAGTCCTCATCGTCGTCCAGATTGAGCCATTCCCTGTATTCGTTGGCCTCTTCACCTTTCGGGTCTTTCTCGAAAGCTTCCTTGATGTCGATATATCCGAAGATGCCGCCGCAGTCCTCGGGAGGGCACGCTCCCTTACCCGCCAGGCAAACGGCTTTTGTGCCTTTCTGGGGCGAGATGCCCTCCAGCACCACCTCGTGCACCCAATCGTCGCCGAAGTCATAGATGTAGACGATCTTCTTCATGGTGCCGAAGACTTGCGACAACTTGTTCTTGCGCGCGTCTATTCTCTTTTCGGCGAACCACGAATCCTCTTCCATGGGTATGCCGATGCTGAACGCGGAATCGTATTCCTTGTCCTTGAATTCATACAAGTGGTAATCTTCCCATCCAAACGCGGCTTGGATTACCGCATGAAATTTATGAAACGTGAACGTGGATGGCACGAGTACGCGTCTCCATACTGGTGGATGGGTGATTCCGTTAAGCTTGATCTTGAATTGATATAGCATGACCTTTATTGTAATATGGTTATGGTAAAACGACAATCAGTGTGTGCCTAATGCTCCACGTATTCTATTTCATCGAAAAATCCTGCGAGCCGATGAGGTTGCCTCCCTCGAAGATGTCGACACGGTACTGCCCGGCATAGAGGAATTCCTCCACGTCCCAGTAGACGGTGACGCTCTGTTCCTCACCGCCATATTCGATATACTTCTTGATGGAGTAGGTGAGGGTGCGGTTCTCGTAGGGGAAGGTGTTTTCCTCGCTCTTGGCGAGCACGCCGTTGTCGGGCTTGGCGATGCGTATGTAGAGGGTGCGCTCGCCGTTCTCGGCGGTGACGTTCTTGGTGATGGTGAAGCTGATGGCCAGTTTCACGACGTCCTTCACTTTCTTGGCCTGCTTGCCTCGCTTGTTGCGCGGCTCCACGACGATGTTGGTGGCGTCGAGCTGCGCGGCCAGCGTCACCTTCTGGCTGAGGGTCTTCTTCTCCTCGGAGAGGGTGCTGATCTGCTCGGAAGCTTGGTTGTATTTGTGGGTGACGTCGGCTATCACGGCTTTTTGTTGTGTGGTGAGGCGGTTGAGTGAGTCGATCTGGTTGATGTATCCCACCATCACCTTGCGCAAGGTGGCCAACTCGTTCTTCAGGCGGCGGATCTCCATGGCGTTGGTGCTCTTCGTGGTGCGAAGCTCCTCGAGCAGTCGCTGGGTCTTGAGCTGCTCTTGGTCGAGCAGGCGGGAGAGCGAATCGTTCACTACCGTCCGCTTCAGCTCCTCGTATTGCTGGGAGAACTCGGTGTACTGGTTCTCCAGGTCTTCCTTGTCCAACTGGGACTCTTGCACCAACTCGCGGGTGACTTTCTTTTCGCTGAACAGCAGGTAGGTAAGGCCGGCAATCGCCAGCACCAAGACGCATACTACCCCAATCAGAAGGCTCTTTCGATTCATAAGTTGCTTTGATACGTTGATAATGGCGCGAAATTAATCATTTCGGCACAGGCGACGCGGAGTGCGGCGACTTCTTTAACGAAAATTATTATGGAAAAATTTCTTTAATACCGATTATCATTGTACTTTTGCCGCACGAAGCAAACAAAGGAACTATTTATCAATTTAAAAAATAATAGGTATTATGTCAAAAGTAACCGTAGTGGGCGCAGGTAACGTAGGTGCTACGTGCGCGAACGTACTCGCTTTTAATGAAGTGGCGGACGAAGTGGTAATGCTCGACGTGAAAGAAGGCGTCGCGGAAGGTAAAGCAATGGATATGATGCAGACGGCGCAATCGCTGGGCTTCGACACCACCGTTGTAGGTTGCACGAATGACTACGAAAAGACAGCCAACTCCGACGTGGTAGTGATTACCTCGGGTATTCCCCGCAAGCCAGGCATGACGCGTGAGGAACTGGTTGGTGTCAACGCGGGCATCGTGAAGTCGGTAGCGCAAAACATCCTGAAATATTCTCCTAACGCCATCCTGGTAGTCATCTCCAATCCGATGGACACCATGACTTACTTGGCGTTCAAGTCGCTGGGCCTTCCGAAGAACCGTATCATCGGCATGGGTGGCATGTTGGACAGCTCTCGTTTCAAGTATTTCCTGTCGCAGGCGCTGAAGTGCAACGCCAACGAGGTGGAGGGTTTCGTGATCGGCGGGCACGGCGACACGACGATGATCCCGATGGCTCGTTTCGCCAAGTACAAAGGCATGCCGGTGGCCGACTTCCTGAGCAAGGAGGAGCTGGACAAGGTCGTGGCCGACACGATGGTGGGCGGCGCCACGCTGACGAAGTTGCTGGGCACCTCGGCTTGGTACGCTCCGGGTGCGGCAGGCGCGTTCGTGGTTGAGTCGATCATTCACAACCAGGGCAAGATGGTTCCTTGCTCGGTGTACCTCGACGGGGAATATGGCGAGAAGGATCTCTGCATTGGCGTTCCCGTCATCCTGGGCAAGAACGGTATCGAGAAGATTGTCGAGCTGGAGCTGGACGAGGAGGAGAAGGCGAAGTTCGCCGCCAGCGCCGCCGCCGTCCACAAGACCAACGCTGACCTGCGTACCGTAGGCGCGCTTTGATCACGACATAGAATAATCAGCAAGCTCAATAGCTTATGCAAACGAAGTGCCCGGAGTGGTCTGACGACCTCCTCCGGGCACTCTTTTTTGACGCCCATTGAATTAATAGATGTTATTTTAGCGCACGTTTTCTGTTCTCCTATTGAAATATAGGCTTATATTTCCTGATTTCGTCAATGCGCCACCCCAATTCCCTCATCTCTCGAAGATATGCCATTCAAGTACCTATCCAGAGACGCAAAGGGTTTATGCAAGTTCGCGTGGGGCGAGAAGTCCGGGCTTCTTTCTTCACGCGAAAAACATGATTGAACTTTCGCAAGTATTATGATATGGATTTCGCAAGGTTGACCAATCGCAGGACAGGAGGCCCTCGTACCACAGAACATCCATCCCTTGCGGGTGGCGTGCGAGATCTTTGCGTCGTATATAATTCCACGAAATCGGACATAAGCTCCGGTGCAATGGGGTTGCAACGATTGTTCAGACGGGGATTGTCGAAGTTGATGACATAGAACTGCGGCTTGACAGGGTACTTGTCGATGTTCTTCAGCATGGTGTTGTAGGCTATGACCGACAAGTCGTCATATTTGAAGTCGTACACATAGCAGGCATAGCCTTTCTGAATGCACTGGCGGATGTAGTTGTTAATGACGGCATAAGACTTTCCGCTGCCCGGCGTGCCCAACACGGTGGCTGCCCGAAACGGATTGACGACGTTTATCCAACCTTGGTTCCACTTCTTCTTGTAATAGAAGCGGCTCGGCAGGTTGATGGAGTACTCGTTCTCCATGAGCCGCGTTTCCTGCATGAAGCTCTCGTTCTCGTTGTTGAACACGTCGGTCATCAGGTTATTCTTCAGCAGACGGCTCATCCAGTTGCCAGCCATAAGCAGACAAAGATAGCCTACGACAGTGACCAGTACGTAGATAACTGCATTGAGGAAGAGCGTATCGGTGAAGTTGAGCAACCAGCCGTTGAAAAAAAACAGCACAATACCCACCGCCGACACGATGCCAATATTCCTCCAAGAGACCTTCGCGTTCAGAACACCTTTCGTTCCCAAGCAGGACAAGGCAAGGAATATGACCGCAAACAGTTTCGTATAAACAAGGTGGTTGAACAGTCCCGTGTTCCGGTTGAAGTTCAGTAGCACTTTATCCATCAGCCGTACTGTCCAACCCTGTTCGGACAGGGCGGCGTAACAGAACCAGTAACAGTGAATCAGCATCAGAATGATGCTCAATGCCCGCATAAAGTCCATGACCTTTGCCAAGCCTCTCAAATCGTCTTCGTTTTGCATAATCTTCAAATTTTGATGATGAAAGCAAAAGTAAGCGGATGGCAGACAACAGGCATGTGCATAGGTAAAAGTGGCAGCAAGAGGCGGTGAGTTTGGTAGAGAGAGGCATCGAAGACGGGCAGCAGCATGGCATTTATGAGCAAGTAATATGGCATAGGCATTGCAACCCGTCCAAAATACGCTATATTTGCACTTAAAATGAGTAGGATATGAATTGGAAAGCAAAAGCCATCGAACTGTTGAAGGACAGTTTGTACCCCGTACCGTCGGAACTGAATGAAATTGACTGGAAAAGTGGACTGTCACCCAAGTCGGAGCGACTGGCGCAGCACCTTTGCGCCTTCGCCAATCTGTCGGGTGGAGGATTCCTTGTATTCGGGGTTAACGATGATGCTACGCTGTTTTCCATCTCTAAAGAAGAGAGTGACGAAATAATCAAAACCATTGGCAACATTGCCCGGAACAATCTTTCCAATCCTGTCACTATCCAGCACTCCATTGAAGAGTTTGAGGGTCATTCACTACTCTTTATTCATGTTCCCGAAGCAAAAGAAAAGCCTGTCTATCT
>JAISIZ010000041.1 GCA_031261785.1 Mediterranea sp. (in: CFB group bacteria) | reverse complement strand
TGGTAGGCAAGCCGGTAGATATACTCCGTCTTGTCCACGTACACGAAGTCATTCCTGCGAATGTACTCGAAATCTTGTATGCCGATAGGCAGTGGTCTGCTATTCATCATATCGTTGCCTTTATGGGTTGCCGTGGACAAAGATACGAATCTATTTCGTAGCCCACACACGAATAGGGACGAAAAACGACAGGATGGGCATTTTCATTCCGCGCATGACCCCCAATAAGGCAACAATCCACGCTTTTCGCGCCCTCAGGGCCAAAAAAACGCGTAAATAGTTTGGAGTTTCCCTAAAGAGGGATACCTTTGTTTCTTCATTTATTAACCCTTTTAATAGTTATGGATAGACTAACCCGATTGACCGCTGGCCTGTCATTGCTGCTTGGCATGGCAGTGAGCCTGAACAGCTGCGGCGTAAAAGCCGATTATGAAACCGTCCCCAACGACCCGCTGAACGCACGTATCTACACCCTGGAGAACGGATTGAAAGTTTACATGACCGTAAACAAGGAACAACCTCGCATCCAAACCTACATCGCCGTGCGGGTAGGAGGGAAGAACGACCCCGCCGAGACGACGGGACTGGCCCACTACTTCGAACACCTCATGTTCAAAGGCACCGAAGACTTCGGAACCACGAACTACGCCGCCGAGAAACCCCTGCTCGACGAAATCGAGCGGCAGTTCGAGATCTACCGGCAGACCACCGACGAGGGCGTGCGGAAAGACATCTACCACACCATCGACAGCCTCTCGTACGAAGCCTCGAAGTACGCCATCCCAAATGAGTACGACAAACTCATGGCCGCCATCGGCGCCAACGGCACCAACGCCTATACCAGCTTCGACGTGACCTGCTACACTGAGGACATCCCCAGCAACGAGGTGGAGAACTGGGCCAAGATACAGGCCGACCGCTTCAAGCACAGCATCATACGCGGATTCCACACCGAGCTGGAAACCGTGTACGAGGAGAAAAACATGTCGCTCACCCGCGACCCCCGCAAGGTGTACGAAGCCGTGCTGGCCACACTCTTCCCCCACCATCCCTACGGCACGCAGACCGTGCTGGGCACGCAGGAAGACCTCAAGAACCCGTCCATCACCAACATCAAGAACTATTATAAGGAGTGGTACGTGCCCAACAACATGGCCATCTGCCTCTCGGGCGACTTCGACCCCGACAAGGTCATCGCCATCATCAAGAAGAACTTCGGCGACCTCAAGCCCAATCCCAACCTGCCCCGGCTGAAGACCGATCCCGAGACGGAATTCATCGAACCCGTCAGCAAGGAGGTACTGGGTCTCGATGCCGAGAACGTGTCGCTCGCCTGGAGATTCCCCGGAGCGGCCAACAAGGACACCGAAGTGCTCCAGGTCGTCTCGAGGATTCTCTACAATGGCCAGGCCGGCCTCATCGACCTCGACATCGCGCAGCGACAAAAGGCACTCACCGCCTATTGCTACCCCATGATCATGAGCGACTACAGTGCGCTGATGATGCAAGGGCGACCCAAACAGGGACAGACACTCGACGAAGTGAAGGACCTGCTGCTGGCCGAGGTGAAGAAGTTGCGCGACGGCGAATTCGACGAAAAATTGCTGGAGGCCAACATCAACAACTTCAAGTACATGCGCCTGCGACAGCTCGAGGATAACGATGCCCGGGCCGACTGGTTCGTGGATTCGTTCGTCAACGGCACCAACTGGGCCGACGAGGTGAACATGATCGACCGTCTCTCCAAGCTGACGAAGGCCGAGATCGTGGACTTCGCCAACAAATACCTCAAGGACACCAACTACGCCGTCATCTACAAGCGCGAAGGCAAGGATCCCAACGAGATGAAGATCGCCAAGCCCGAAATCACCCCCATCGTGACGAACCGCGACACCATGAGCGCGTTCCTCAAGGAGATACAACTGGCCGAGGTGACGCCCATCGAACCCGTCTTCCTCGACTACTCCAAGGATCTCGCGAAGCTCACCGCCAAAGGCGGCGTGCAGGTACTCTACAAGCAGAACGTCAGCAACGACCTCTTCCAGCTCGTCTACCTCTTCGACATGGGCAACTACAACGACAAGCTGCTGGGCACCGCCGCGCAGTACCTCGAGTACCTCGGCACGTCGGACATGACACCCGAGGAGGTGAAGAGCGAGTTCTACCGCATGGCTTGCTACTTCTCCGTATCGCCGGGCAGCAAGCGTACTTATGTCACCCTCTCGGGACTGAACGAGAACCTCCCCGCGGCCGTCAAGCTGTTCGAGAAGCTACTGGCCGACGCGCAAGTGAACAAGGCGGCCTACGACAACCTCGCCGCCGACCTCATCAAGGCGCGCAAGGATGCCAAGCTCAACCAGTCGCAGAACTTCTCGCGCCTGCTGAGCTACGCCACGTACGGCGACAAGGCCCCCACCGTGCGGCTCGTGCCCGAGGCCGAACTCAAGGCGCTCGACCCGCAGACGCTCATCGACCGCATACACACGCTCAACAGCTACAAGCACCGCATCCTCTACTACGGCCCCAGCGGCGAACAACAGCTGCTCGACCTGCTCGCCGCTGAGCACCGCGTGCCCGACACGCTGAAGGACGCGCCACCAAGCAACGAGTTGCCCATGCTCCTCACCCCCGAGACAAAGATCTACATCGCGCCCTACGAGGCCAGGCAGATCTACATGGCGCAGATCTCCAACAAGGGCGAGAAGTACGACCCGGCCATCGAACCTACCCGGAACCTGTACAACGAGTACTTCGGCGGTGGCATGAACTCCATCGTGTTCCAGGAGATGCGCGAGAGCCGCGGACTGGCCTACTCGGCCAACGCCTTCATGAGCCGCGGAACCTACCTCACCGATCCCTACTACATGCGCACCCAGATCGCCACGCAGAACGACAAGATGATGGACGCCATACAGACGTTCAACGACATCATCAACAACATGCCCGTCTCGGAGGCCGCCTTCAAGCTGGCCAAGGATGGAATGATAGCCCGCCTGCGCACCGAACGGGTGACGAAGATGGACATCATCTGGAGCTACATCAGCGCGCAATACCTGGGACAGGAGGTCGACAATCGCATCAAGGCGTACAACGACGTGCCGAACATGGGATTGGACGACATCGCCATCTTCCAGGAGAAATGGGTGAAGGATCGCACCTACACCTACGCCATCCTCGGCGACAAGAAAGACCTCGACATGCAGGCGCTCCGCAAGATTGGCCCCATCACGGAGCTAACGACGGAGCAGATCTTCGGATATTAAGCGATTAGGAGAGGCGCTCTTTCGGGCACGGATTACGCGGATTCCACTGTCCCTTTGCGGGATACGGCAGTGGGACCCATGTAATCCGTGCCTCTTTTTACCCGGATAGCGCCCCTCATTTTTACCACGTCTGTGGTATTGTGGGCGGGCAAGCGGGGCGCTATCTTTGCAAACGCTAAGCAAGAGATAAGCCAAAACAATAAAAACAGTATATAGATATGGAAAAGATCGCGAAACGATTGACTGAACTGGTGGGCAACACCCCACTGATGGAACTGAGCGCCTACGACGCTCACCGAGAACTGAAAGCCCGGATCGTGGCCAAGCTGGAATCGTTCAACCCGGCAGGAAGCGTGAAGGACCGCGTCGCGCTGGCCATGATCGAGGATGCCGAACAACGGGGCGTGCTGAAACCAGGCGCCACGCTCATAGAACCCACCAGTGGCAACACGGGCGTGGGACTGGCCTTCGTCTCGGCCGTGAAGGGCTACAAGCTGCTGCTCACCATGCCCGATACCATGAGCCTCGAACGGCGCAACCTGCTCAAGGCGCTGGGAGCCGAGCTGGTGCTCACGCCCGGCGCGGAGGGCATGAAAGGCGCCATCGCCAAAGCCGAGGAACTACGCGCGGCCACACCCGGGGCAGTTATCCTCCAGCAATTCGAGAATCACGCCAACCCCGACGCCCACCTCCGCGCCACGGGCGTGGAGATCTGGAACGACACGGACGGTAGGGTCGACATATTCGTCGCCGGCGTGGGGACGGGAGGCACCGTAAGTGGCGTGGGCGAGGCGCTCAAGGCGCGCAAGCCCGGCGTGAAGGTCGTGGCCGTGGAACCCGCCGATTCGCCCGTCCTATCGGGCGGCAAGCCGGGGCCGCACAAGATCCAGGGCATCGGCGCCGGCTTCGTGCCCAAGACGTACAACGCCAACATCGTGGACGTAGTGCTGCAAGTGACGAACGACGAGGCCATAAGCGCCAGCCGGGCGCTGGCCAAGGAAGAGGGCCTGCTGGTAGGCATCTCGTCGGGAGCGGCCGTGCACGCCGCCACACTGTTGGCGCGCCGCCCCGAGAACGCCGGGAAGACGATAGTCGTACTCCTCCCCGACACGGGCGAGCGGTACCTCTCCACGTTGCTCTACGCCTTCGAGGAGTATCCGCTCTGAGGTTGTCGGACCTCTCGTGCATATTCGGATAGACATTCGGGCCGCGCCGCGCGCGGCCCGAATGTCTATCCCTCTTTTTTTTGGGGATAGCCAAATTTGTTTCTAACTTCGCGCAACATCCGCATACTATTCCTCGTCTTCTAAAATGAAGCGCTTCGAGAAACGATTATAGTATGAACCCGAAAAAGAAAATGGAACAATGAAGAAGTTTATAATAAGTTTGACGCTTACGCTCCTGGCTTGCGGCATGTACGCGCAAGACGCCAACACGCTATTCAAGGAATTTTCTAAGGAGCGGAACGCGGACTATGTGTCCGTGTCGCCATTCTTAATGTCGCTTGGCAAGAGATTCGCCCCTAAGGACGTGAAGTCCGAGTGGGTGGGGCACGTGCGGTCGGTGCGGGTGATGGATCTGGAAAGCTGCTCGCCCGACACTAAGAAGCGCTTCCGGCGGAAGGCCCTGGCGCTGAGCCTGAACGGATACGAAGAGCTGCTGCACACCAAGAGAGACGGCGAGACGGTGAGCATCCTGGCCAAGCTGCGCGAGGATAGCATCGAGGAGCTGTTGCTGGTGTGCCACGGTGCGGACGACTGCGCGCTGATACAACTCCGCGGACGACTGACGAAAGAAGACATCGACAAGTTGGCGGCCATGCATGGCAAGGAGGGGGATGGACGCCACGAGCTTTAAGTCGCGGTTCCTCCCTTGCCACCGAAAGCTGTTTCAGGTAGCCTTCCGCTTCATGGGCAACACGCAAGACGCCGAGGACATGGTGCAGGAAGCCTACCTGAAGCTGTGGGACAAGCGCGACCAGCTGGACGACGTGCTCAACGCCGAGGCGTATGGTGTTGCCATCCTCAAGAACCTGTGCTACGACACGCTAAGGCGGACCAGGCTCGAAGAGGCGGACCACCCGCCCGAGGAACTGAACCTAAGAGCCGATACCGACATGGTGGCCGACATGGAGCGGCGCGACGAGGTGAGCCAAGTGAAGCGGCTCATCGACCAATTGCCCCGACAACAACGGTTAGTGATGACGCTGCGCGACGTGAACGACCACTCCTTCGAGGAGATCGAACAAGCTACGGGGCTGAACGCCGTGAACATTCGCTCGCTGCTCAGCCGCGCCCGCAAAAAGATACGTGAACAATTTAACGCTATATATAAGTGTGTGGAATGAAAACAACCGAGATAGAAGAACTCCTGGCCAGATACTACCAAGGAACCGCGACCGAGGAGGAGGAGCGGGCCTTGCGACGCGCGTTGGCCGGGAGCGGGGATCTACCGCCCCACCTGATGGAGGAAAAGGCGTTCTTCGCCCAACTGGACGCCTGCGCCGCGGCTGACGACCTGCCCGAGGTTCCCGGGGAATTGGAAGGGAAGCTAATTCGCCTCATCGACGGGCGGGCGCGTGTCGTCCGCCTCCGATGGATAGGGGGCATAGCCGCCGGCCTGCTCGTCCTCTTCACCGTGGGCAGTCACTTCTACCGCCCCACCCCGCAAGACACCTGCGCCACGCCCGCCGAGGCTTACGCCCAGGCACAAAGGGCACTGACGGCCTTTTCCGTCACCCTGAACAAAGGGGTGAAGGGCGTGGCGGAAGCGCGGCAAGCTACCGACAAAGCGCGACAAGACGTGATGGAACAACTTAGTAGAATCAACAATATCAAAGAATGAAACGTAAGTATATCGTAACTATCCTATTGGCGCTCTGCTCGCTCGCGTCGGCCTACGCGCAGAGCATGGAGGACTTTTTCACCCGCTATTCCGACCAGGATGGCGTCTCCTCCATCTACATCTCCAAGGCGATGCTCGGCCTCATGCCGAACATGAAGAGCCAAGGGGTAGACATTGGCGGCGCCGCCGCCAAACTGGATCATATCCGCATATTGAACTGCGACCGGAAAGCCCTCATCCCCAGGATGCGCAAAGACTTGGCGGACATCGGCCCCAAGAACGGCTACGAAGAGCTGATGCGGACGAAGGAGGACGGCGAGGTGACGGCCATGTACCTCAAGGAATTGAAGAACGGCAAGAAAGAGTTCGTGCTCATCAACATCAAAAGCGACGAAGTGTCCGTCATCACGATTACGGGCAGCCTGACGATGGAAGAGATACAAAAGATAACCCATAAACAAAAATAAGGAGATGAAAAGAATCACCACACTGCTCATCGTCTGCTGCTGCCTGCTCACGCTGTCGGCACAGACCGATTACAAAGAGGTCAAGGACCTCTACTATTCGCGTAAGGACGATACCGACGCCTACCGTCGGGAACGCTGCAAGCTCGACTTCTACTATCCGGTAGGGGTGAAAGACTTCCCCACCGTAGTGTGGTTTCATGGCGGGGGACTGACGGGCGGCGAGAAGTCCATCCCCGGGGAACTGAGGAATCAGGGCATCGCCGTGGTGGCCGTCAACTACCGCCTCAGCCCGCGCGCCACGCATCCCGCCTATATCGAGGATGCCGCCGAGGCGGTGGCCTGGGCCTTCGCCCATGTCCCCGAATACGGGGGCGACCTGCGACGGATCTATGTCTCCGGACACTCCGCCGGCGGATATCTCACCCTGATGCTGGCGCTCGATAAGAGCTACCTGTGGAAATGGAAAGTCGACGCCGACAGCGTGGCCGCCTGGTTCCCCCTGAGTGGGCAGACCATGACGCACTACACCATCCGCCGCGAGCAGGGACTCAAGGATGGCATCCCCGTCATCGATCGCTACGCGCCCATCTACCACGCCCGTAAGGATACGCCGCCCATCTATCTCGTCACCGGCGACCGCCAACTCGAGATGGCCGCCCGATACGAGGAGAATGCGCACCTCGACGCGGTGCTCCGCGAAGTGGGCAACAAGCGCGTGTACCTGTATGAGCTGCAAGGCTTCGACCACGGCAATATGTACGCCCCGGGATGCCTCTTGCTGGTGAACTACATCCGGAAGCAAGCGAAATAAAGACGGCGAAACAACCGTTGAGACACGCCATTTGCTATCCAATCCCTACTTTTTATGGAAAAAAGTGTGGTTTATCGCAAATTTTTAGGCAAAGATGCTTGCGGTTTCCAAAAACATCGTATCTTTGCACTGTGTTAAGTTAATAAATTGATTAAGGTCGATTTTTGACTGTACGAATCGGAAAGTATGGGGGTACTTTCCGATTCACTTTTTATATAGGTGATAGTCGGTAACTTTATTATTCACATTATCAGAACATGAGATTCCATGAAACAGAAACGAACGTTATTCATCGCTTTGACATTGCTGTTCTGCCTGTTCGCGGGAAACGTCTACGCGCAACGGGTAGTGAAGATTCTGGCTATCGGCAACAGCTTCTCCGAAGACGCCGTGGAGCAGAACCTGCACCAACTGGCGGCCGCCGAGGGCTTCCAGACCATCATCGGCAACCTGTATATCGGTGGCTGCTCATTAGAGAGGCACGTGCGGAATGCCCAAGATAACCTGCCCGCCTACGCCTACCGGAAGATCGGGCTTGACGGCCGGAAGGTGAACACCCCGAACACTACGTTGGCCGACGCGCTGGCCGATGAGGAATGGGACTACGTGAGCCTGCAACAGGTGAGCGGCCTGTCGGGACAGTTCGATTCGTTCGAGGCGTCGTTGCCCGAGCTGGTGGACTACGTCAAGGCACGCCTGCCCCGCCGGACGAAACTGATGTTGCACCAGACGTGGGCCTACGCCGCCAATTCCACGCACGCCGACTTCCCGCGCTACCACAGCGACCAGCAGGAGATGTACCAGGCCATCATGAAAGCCGTGAAAAAAGCGGCACGGATGGAGCGAATCAAGATCGTCATACCCTCGGGCACGGCCATACAGAACGCACGCACCTCCACCCTGGGCGACCACCTGACGCGCGACGGCTACCACCTCGACCTCGCCGTGGGACGCTATACCGCCGCCTGCGCTTGGTTTGAAAAGATATTCAAGCGCAAGGTGGTGGGCAATACGTATTGTCCCTCCACCGTCACTCCCGAGCAGAAGGCTATCGCGCAACGGGCGGCGCACGAGGCGGTGAGGCACCCTTGGCGGGTGACTAATCTCGCGGGCGTTCGATAGCGGACAGAAACGCCCGACAGCCATAAGCTGCCGGGCGTTTTTCCGTACTTTGTATGAGCTATAGGGGAAGAGGGATGGTTATCTTCTCCTATTGTTGTTTCTGCCGTTGCTGTTATCGCCGTTACCGATATTTTCAGGCTTGGGCATCAGGACCTTGCGCGAGAGTTTGAACTTGCCGGTCTTGGGGTCGATGTCGAGCAGTTTCACCTCGATCTCGTCGCCTTCGTGGATACCCGCCTCTTCGACGGTCTCGAGACGTTTCCAGTCTATCTCGGAGATGTGCAGCAGGCCGTCCTTGCCAGGCAGGAACTCCACGAACGCGCCGTAAGGCATGATGGAGCGAACCTTGCCCTTGTAGGTCTCGCCTACTTCGGGAACAGCCACGATAGCCTTGATCATGCCCATGGCGTCGTCGATGGATTTCTTGTTGGTGCCCGATATCTCGATGCGTCCCACGCCGTCGATCTCTTCGATGGTGATGATGGCTCCCGTCTCCTCCTGCATGCCTTGGATAATCTTTCCACCCGGGCCTATCACGGCTCCGATGAACTCCTTCGGTATGGTCATGGTCTCGATGCGCGGAGCGTGCGGCTTCAGGTCGGCGCGCGGCTCGGACAACGTGTCGGTGAGCTTCCCGAGGATGTGCAGGCGTCCCTCCTTGGCTTGGTTCAAGGCGCGCTCGAGGATGTCGTACGACAGTCCGTCGACCTTGATGTCCATCTGCGTGGCGGTGATGCCGTCTTTCGTTCCGGTCACCTTGAAGTCCATGTCGCCGAGGTGGTCCTCATCGCCGAGGATGTCGGACAGCACGGCGTATTTCTCCTCGCCGGCATTCTTGATCAGTCCCATGGCGATACCCGACACGGGCTTCTCGATCTTTACGCCCGCGTCCATCAGCGCCAGCGTGCCGGCGCATACGGTGGCCATGGACGAGGAGCCGTTGGATTCGAGGATGTCCGAAACCACGCGGACAACGTACGGATAGTCGGCGGGAATTTGTCCCTTCAGGGCGCGCCAAGCCAGGTGGCCGTGTCCTATCTCCCGGCGTCCCACGCCACGTTGCGCCTTCGCCTCGCCCGTCGAGAACGGGGGGAAGTTGTAGTGTAGCAGGAACCGTTGCTTGCCGTGGTTCAGCACGTCGTCGATGATTTTCTCGTCGAGCTTCGTGCCCAGCGTGACGGAAGTCAGCGACTGCGTCTCGCCACGGGTGAAGATGGCCGATCCGTGCGGGCCGGGGAGGTAGCCCACCTCGCACCAGATGGGGCGAATCTCGGTGGTTTGGCGTCCGTCGAGGCGCTTGCCCTCGTCGAGGATGCAGCGGCGCATGGCCTCTTTCTCCACGTCGTGGTAGTAGCGGTCGATCAGGGGAGCCTTCTCTTCCAGCTCCTCCTCGGTATATTTGGCCTTGAACTCGTCGCGGATGGCGGTAAACGCCTCCTCGCGCTCATGCTTGTTCTTGTTGCCCGACTCGGCGATGGCGTAAGCCTTCTCGTAGCAAGCGTCGTGCACGGCTTGGCGCAACTCCTCGTCGTTCACCTCGTGGTCGTACGCGCGCTTCACGGTCTTGCCCACCTCTTCGGTCAGCTCCATCTGCGCCTTGCACTGTACCTTGATGGCCTCGTGGGCGGCTTTCATGGCCTCCAGCAGGTCGGCCTCGGACACTTCGTCCATCTCGCCTTCCACCATCATGATGTTCTCGTAAGTGGCGCCTACCATCAGGTCCATATCGGCTTTCTCCAATTGTTCAAACGTGGGGTTGATGACGAATTTCCCGTCGATACGCGCCACGCGCACCTCGGAGATGGGACCATTGAAGGGGATGTCCGATACGGAGAGCGCCGCCGAGGCGGCGAAACCGGCCAGCGCGTCGGGGATGTCGACGCCATCGGCGGAGTAGAGGATAATGTTCACGTACACTTCCGCGTGATAGTTGTCGGGGAATAGCGGCCTCAACGCGCGGTCTACTAATCGGCAGGTGAGAATCTCGTAATCCGAGGCCCGTCCCTCCCTCTTGGTGAATCCACCGGGGAAACGGCCGAAGGCGGCGAATTTCTCTTTGTACTCTACCTGTAAAGGCATGAAATCTGTTCCGGGAACTGCGTCTTTGGCGGCACAAACAGTGGCCAGCATCATGGTGTTGCCCATGCGTAGCATCACCGAGCCGTCCGCCTGCTTTGCCAACTTTCCCGTCTCGAGCGTGATGGTTCTTCCATCGGGCAGCTCGACCGTCTTAACAATTGGGTTGATCATAAAAAATTGCTTTAATCTATATCTTTTCGTCCAAAATTGGCGCAAAGATATACATTAATTATTGTAATCGGGTGAGCATGAGACAAAAACTTGGTTGTCTACACGCTTTTTTATCATAAAGAAGGAGAGAACGGCGCCGAAATCCTTTCGCTGAATCCCGAAAAGGCGTATATTTGCACCTCGAAATAACACTTTAGTATGAAGAAGATTACAGCCGCAGCGCTCGCCGCGCTCATGATTACCGCCTGCAACTCGAGTCCAAGCTTCCAAGTGGAAGGCGAAGTGAAGGGAGCCGAGGGGAAGACGCTCATCCTCGAATCGTCGGGACTCGAAGGCATCGTGCCCCTCGATTCCGTGAAGCTCAAGCAGAGCGGAACGTTCCGCTTCAAGCAGCCCCGACCCGAATCGCCCGAGTTCTACCGCCTCAGGGTGGACGACAAAGTCATCAGCCTATCGGTCGATTCCACCGAGACCCTACAGATCAGCGCCTCCTATCCCGACTTCTCCACCGCCTATACCGTGGAAGGCTCGGAGAACTGCCAGAAGATAAAGGAGCTGACACTGAAGCAAGTGGCCTTGCAGAAGAGCGCGGACGACCTCGTGGCCGCCGTCCGCGACGGGCGTGTGGCGCGTGGAGCCTTCGAGGACAGCCTCACCTCGCTCATCGACGGCTATAAGCAAGACGTGAAGCTGAACTACATCTTCAAGGCTCCCAACACCTCGGCCGCATACTTCGCCCTCTTCCTGAAGCTCAATGGATACCTCATCTTCGACCCCCTGAACAACAAGGAAGACGGGAAGTGCTTCGCCGCCGTGGCTACCAGCCTCAACAACGCCTACCCGCACGCCGTGCGCTCGAAGAACCTCTACAACATCGTCATCAAGGGGATGAAGAATACGCGCCGCACGCCGCCCAAGGTGCTCGACATACCCGAGGACAAGATCGTGGAGACGGGCGTCATCGACATCGCCCTGCGCGATATCAAGGGCAACGTGCGCCGGCTCACCGACCTGAAAGGCAAGGTCGTGCTGCTCGACTTCACCGTGTTCCAGTCGCCTGCCGGGCCGGCGCACAACATGCTGCTGCGCGAGCTGTACAACAAGTACGCCTCGCGAGGACTGGAGATCTACCAAGTATCGCTCGACGCCGACGAACACTTCTGGAAGACGTCGGCCGTCAACCTGCCATGGATATGCGTACGCGACGGCGACGGCATCTACTCCACCACCGTGGCGCTCTACAACGTCAAGCAGGTGCCCGCCATCTTCCTCGTCAACCGGGGCAATGAGCTGAGGATGCGGGGAGACGAGATCAAGAATCTCGAAGAAGCGGTCAAGTCGCTGCTGTAAAAAAGGCATTAAGGAATGCAATAGGGCTTAAAAGATGTTACATAGCATCCCTTTTCACTTGGTAGGTGACGTTTAAACAACTATCTTTGCCCAAAATATATAGAAGAGGGTTCCAGCATGTGCCATGTTGGAATTCTTTTTTGTTTATATGGCATATTAAATATACTATCTAAAATAAGGAGGAACAACCATGGCTTACATGTCAGAAGACGGTTACAACAAACTGATGGCCGAGCTAAAAGAGCTGGAGACAGTGGAACGGCCTAAAATCTCCGCGGCTATCGCCGAGGCGAGAGACAAGGGTGACTTGTCGGAGAACGCGGAATACGACGCCGCCAAAGAGGCGCAAGGAATGCTCGAGATGCGCATTAACAAGCTGAAGGCGACCATCGCCGAGGCCAAGATCATTGACGAGTCCAAGCTGAAGACCGACTCGGTGCAGATACTAAACAAGGTGGAACTGAAGAACGTGAAGACCGGCATGAAGATGACCTACACCATCGTCTCCGAGAGCGAAGCCAACCTGAAAGAGGGGAAAATCTCGGTCAATACCCCCATCGCCCAAGGCCTGTTGGGCCGCAAGGTCGGCGACGTAGCCGAGATCACCGTGCCGCAAGGCAAGATCGAACTCGAAGTAATCAGCATTTCGTTTTAACCCCGAGGCAAGTCTCCGCGCGAAGCGAGGCTTGCCTTTTTTAATGATAGGAATATACAGTCATGGCAACAATATTTAGCCGAATCATCGCGGGCGAGATACCCTGCTACAAAATCGCCGAAGACGAGAAGTTCTTCGCCTTCCTCGATGTCAATCCCTTGGTGAAAGGTCACACGCTGGTTGTTCCCCGCCAGGAAGTGGACTACATCTTCGACCTCGACGACGCCGACCTGGCGGCTATGCAGGTGTTCGCCAAACGCGTGGCCCTGGCCATCCGCAAAGCCATCCCCTGCCGCAAGGTAGGCGAGGCGGTAATCGGTCTTGAGGTGCCTCACGCGCACATCCACCTCATCCCCATCACCCACGAGAACGACATGCGTTTCTCCAACCCCAAACTGAAGCTCGCTCCGGAAGAGTTCGAGGAGATCGCAGGCTCCATACGGGCCTGCCTCCAATGAAAAGGTGATATTGGCGTCGTCGTGGGCGAATCTTCGCTGGTCCGCGAAGATCTCACGCGCCGCACGGAGGTTTCGCGAGGCCGACAAATTTCAACCACCGATTCGCGAGGAGCGAGAAGTCCGGGCTTTTGTAATCAGATTTCGGGAATGAAGAAAAAAGCCCGGACTTTTGTAATCAGATTTCGGGAATGGAGAGAAAAGCCCAGGCTTCTTGTTTCAGGCGAATTTGCATAAGCCTTCGTACTTCCGGGAATTAGATACTTGCATGACGCCTTTTCGGTAGATGAAAAAATAGGGTGGCGCATTGACGAAGTCAGGAGGCCGGACTACGATTGACATATATAAGAATTAATCGATCGTCGATGGACAGGATGTTTCGGAAGCGCATAGGGGAGGGTATTTGCAAAACATGCTGTAGAGAGTGAGCGATTTTACGAAAGGAAGTAAGCGATTCAAGCAAGATAGACACGGAAAATACCCCGTACACCGTAGCTTCATTTTAATTCCATCTGCCTCGAGCACAAGTCAGCAAGCTTTTAAACAGGTACTCCGCAGAGATGCTGACTTGAGCGAAAGGAATCAACAATTAACATTAATTACGCCCAGCTAAATGGGCACATGTACGAAAGGAGACATATTATGGACTGGATGAGACATTTGTGCGGGATAAAACTCCGACCTTTGCAACGAGTAAATGATTCTTCGGAACAGGATTAAGAAACGTAATTAGAGTAACCATGAGGGAAATTGAGCTTAAATCAAACGAACGAGCCTCCTATGAGGAGCCTGCTATCCACATGATTGTGGTGCAACTTGAGCCAATAATGACTGATTCGGAAAAGAGCCCAGGCGTGGTCGACGGATTCAAGGAACAAGAGGATGAAGATCCTACAGACATTGATGTATGATGGAGGGCTAAGCAATGAAAATGAATGAACAAAGAAAGCCCCAGTGCATGAATCGGAAAAAGAACTTGTATGCCGTCCTGTGCGTCCTTGCCTGGATGGGCTTGGGCGCCTGTGGTGAGGAGCGGCTCCCCGATCCGGGTGGTGCCGACAATCCCGAGACACCCGTAATCCCAGTCCCCGTTCCTCCCGGACTGACGAGTGTCAGCATCTCCGTCGGCGGCGGAGATTTGGAAGATAAGGAGGACGATACCCGCGGATATATCCCCGCGGGTGCGGGAATAGTACTGGAGACAGGCGACGGAATCGGGATGGAGACCAGAGAAACCGCGACGCCCAAGACACGCTCCAAGCGGGTTTCGGCCAACGTGAGTGTACTCGTGGTGCTTCTCGATGGCCAGAGCGGCGTCCCCAAGGCGTACCAACTCACCAAAGTGTCCGACAGCCAGTTGAAGTTCAAGGTACCTGTTGAGCAAACATTCGACTTGCTGTTCTATTCGGAGAACGATTCCGTGGGCACGCTCACCGCCTCGAATTATCTCTCGGGGGCTACGGGAACCGAATACGATACCTATTACGACGCGGAGACGTTGGGCGCCACCTTCGCGCTCGAGGACGCATACGCCGTCGGAGAGAGTGCCGCCGGCCACGTCCCCGACATCATGTACGGCCATTGGAAGAGCGTCTCCTCGACGAGCATCACTTCCAAGAGCATCGTCTTCAGGCATATCTTCGCGAAATATACCTGGAGAATCACCGTGAAGAGCAAGAACGACGGGGTCATTGCCCATGCCGGCAACTTCGGTGGTGGCATGTACCCGCGCTTCACCCAAGCCACGGTGGACCTGACCAAGATGACCGCCCTCGACGAAGAAGGCATGACCGAGGCCGAAATGGAAGCCTCGCTGGGAGAGACATGGATACCCGCGATAAGCGAGTATATCGGCTCGCCAACCGCCGCCGAAGACCGAAAGAGCATCTTCAGGTACGAGTACGACTCGAATAACCCGGAGGATGTGATCACGGTATCCGCCTTGTTCATCCCCCTCACGGAGGCGTACGTGGGAGAGGTCATGACGCAAAACGGGCTTACGACAAGCGACCCCGTAACGGTCTATATCGACAGCCTGACGGTCTACACCGACCAGTTCATCGCCCAAAAGGTGGCCAATGTGGTGACGCCGAAAGCCGGTGATCCAGAGTACAGCCTTGTGCCCAACGTGCACCGTAGCCTTCGCACCACGCTGACCAAAACGCCGCCGAACTCGTGGGTGAACGAGCCGGATATCGCCCAGGGTACCTGGGCGGCCTCGAACATCTACTACGACTCGGCGAAAGGTACGTTGACGTTCGACCAGACGGAGAAGGGCACCAGCGGCCAGTTGCAAGGTCTCTTCTTCAAATGGGGATCGCTGATCGGTATCTCTCCATGGGGAGAGGCCTACAACACCTCGACAATTCTCTACCTCCCGACGAATGCGGAGAACGGCCCTTGCGCCACGAACGGATACGCCGATCCTGTCGCGGCGGGCGCGACCTACTCCCAGTGGACGAGCATCCTCGCGGGCACCGCCGTTAACAATGTCGTGCCCGGTGGCGATGGCTATGGCACGTATGCGGGTGCGGGAACCACGCAATGGTATGGCGACATCTGCGCCTACATCACGGGTGGGAGCTGGCGATTGCCTACTCCCGACGAGTTCGATCCGGGAGGGACGGGATTAGCGCATAACATACATTGGAATAGTACTCCCGTTGCTTTGGGTTGGTACAGGAGCACGTCTTGGGGCAACAAGCTTGAAGACTCGGACTTGGGTACCGCCGACATCGTCTCCACGGGAAGAGGAATACTTCCCACGACTGGAGGAAACGTCGGAGGATTCGGCTATCTGAAGCCTGTCGAGAACGGCGAAATGGTGGTGACCTTCCCTGCGGTGGGGCGACGTACGGACAATAAAGGAGACTGGGAGAACATCGGAAGTCATGGCTATTACTATTCGGGTTCGCAAGCGGCTGGCGCGTCGAATCCACTCATTACGGACTTCGCTTCAAACCAGCTTCGATTGAGGACGAACATTTCGCCGAATAGCGGATGTCCCGTCCGCTGCATTAAGAGCCGCTGACCACGTCGGTTTCGCTTTCTTTTAGGCACGGATTTCACGGTACTGCCGCGCCCCTCCCACAGGGCAATCCGTGTGACCCGTGCCTAAAAAGAGAGCCGTTTCCTTTTCACGCTTCACCCAAAAGGCGTATCTTTGCCACGGCAGAGCGCGCCGATTCGCCTCTGGCAAGTAATAATACATGATGAAAGCTGTGAAAAGAACCCTCCTTATCATTCTGCTGTGGCTGGCGATAGGTGTCGCCGCCCATGCCGATACCGCCGACCGGACGTTCGACCTCCGCCACATCGGCTATGCCGAGGGACTAAGCAGTCAACGTGTGTTCTCCATCGTGGAAGATGAGTACGGGGCGATGTGGATCGGCACCAAGGTGGGTGTCGACCGCTACAACGGGCATTCGGTGAAGAACTATACGCTGCCCGACAGCTTCTATTACGGCGACCTCGCCGCCCGGCAGATCTACCTGCTTTACGATGTCCGATACGGCCTGCTGGCTTACGACCAGACGGGGCGGGTGTACTGCTACTCGGCCGACGAGGACGGATTCAAGCTCATCCTCCACATCGGGCAATCGCTCAACCAGACCAACGTGATACTGAACAAGCTCTTCCGCGACCGCGAAGGCGCGCTGTGGATAGGGCTGGACCGCGGCCTGTACAAGCAGGAGGCCGAGGGCAAGCCCGTGCAGCCCGTGATGGAAGGGCGGTACGTCAACGACATCGTGGACGGCGGCGAATCGGTGTTCGTAGGCACCACCACCGGTATCTGGGAATTCACGCTCGCCCTCCACAGCCGCGCGCGCCTCTGGCGCGACGGCATCAACGTGCAGACGCTCTACTGCGACCGCGTCCGCCAAGAGCTGTGGGTGGGTATGTTCGCCGGTGGTCTCGGCATTATGCGTCTGGATACGGGAGTGTTGGCTCCCGCCGAGAACCTGGGCGATTCGCATCCCATACGCGCCATCACCAACTACGACAGCCGCACCATGCTTATCGGTGTCGACGGCGGAGGGGTGTACGCCATGGGAAAAGTGAAGAAAGAGCTGAAGCTGCTGGTCGACACCGGGGACAAGACCGAGAATTACCTCCGCGGCAACGGTGTATATGCCGTGACCCGCGACCGCCAGGGCAACATCTGGGTGGGTAGCTACACGGGAGGCGTGTCGGTGGCCATCCTCTCACGAAGCTCCGTGGCGGTGTGGAGGCACGAAAGGGGCAACACGCAATCCTTGGGCGGCAACAACGTGAACGACATCGAAGAGAATACCGACGGACAGCTCTGGTTCGGCATCGACGGTGGCATCAGCATCCTCAACCGGCAGAAGGGACAATGGCGGCACGTCCTGCACGAAACTGTCGTCGTCTCGCTCTGTCCGGCTGACGACGGCAGGATGTGGGCGGGGACGTATGGCAACGGTGTGCTCCTCCTCGACGCCGACGGGAACATCCTGCGCCAACTCACGAAGCAGGGCGGTGAGCTGGTAACCAACTACATCTTCTCCGTGCGTCAGGATGCCGACGGCGACTTGTGGATCGGCGCCCTCGACGGCGAGCTGATGCTGCTCCCTAAAGATGGAAGCCAGATGCGGCTGTACGACGTGAAGTGGGTGCAGTCCATCGAGCCGCTGGACAGTGGACGGGTGGCCGTCGCCACCGTGGATGGCTTCCGTATAGTCGACAAGCGCACGGGCGACGTGCGCGGCTACGCCACCTCCAAAGAGTTCTACGACCAGAACGTGAGCGCCTACATCATCGCCATGCTGTTCAATTCCGACGGGACGGTGTGGCTGGGCACCGAGGGAGGCGGACTGAACCGGTACGACCCGGGCGACGGCAAGGTCGTCACGCTCACTACCCGCGAGGGACTGCCCTCCAACGACATTTACGGCCTGCTGCGCGACGACCGCGGTCGGCTGTGGGTGAGCACAGGGAAGGGAATAGCGGTGGTCGACAGCCTGCGAGTCTCCAACATCAACTACGTGGGCGACATCGACAAGGAGTACAACAAATCCTCGTTGGCCCGCCTGCGCGACGGCGAGTTCGTCTTCGGAAGTACCGACGGCGCCGTCTTCATCATGCCGCTGGCCATCTCCACCACCGACTACCAGGCACCCTTGCGCTTCACGGGACTGACGGTGGACTACAGCGACGAGGGCGAGCGGGCGGCGCTGGCACCCTCTATCCACCGCATGGTGGCCAACGGCTCGGCACGGCTCGACTACAGGCACAATTCGTTCGACCTCACCTTCGAGTCCATCAACTACCGCTACCAACGCGACATCGCCTACCAGTACATGCTCGAGGGGTACGACAAGGACTGGAGCGAGCCGTCGGCCGACGGACGGGCGAGGTACACCAAGGTGTCGCCGGGCGACTACGTGTTCCGGGTGCGCAGCCTGCGCCGCAGCAGCGGAAAGGGCATCACCGAGGCCACCCTCGCCATCGAGGTCACCCGTCCCTGGTGGAATTCCTGGTGGGCATGGACCTTCTATGTCGCCATGGCGCTCGCCCTTCTCTATTTCGCCTGGAGGTACAAGAGCAACCAGCTACAGAAAAGATACAGCGAGGAGAAGATTCGTTTCTTTGTCGACACGGCGCACGACATCCGTACGCCGCTTACGCTCGTCATGGCCCCGCTGGAGGACTTGGGACGGGAGGAGGGACTCCCCGGCAAGGCCCGCTATTACCTCGACTTGGCCCACGAGGGCGCCTCCAAGCTGCAAGCCCTCATCGCCCGCTTGCTGGAGTTCGAGAAGATGGACGCCCGCAATTCGCCAGCCGCCATGCTGGCACCCGTCGACCTCCATGCGGCGTTGGCCGACGAGGCGGCAGCCTTCCGTGCCGTGAGCGAGAAGAAACGGCTGCGCCTCAACCTCTCCTTGCCCGACGAGCCGGTCTACGCCCTGGCCGACCGCCAGCTCGTGGAGACGCTATTGGACAACCTGCTCTCCAATGCCTGCAAGTACACGCCGGCGGAGGGAAACGTCGACCTTTGCCTCACGGCGACACGGAAACGGGCCGTAGTCACCGTGAGCGACAGTGGTATCGGCATCCCCAAGGCGGCGAGACGGCACATCTTCACCGACATCTACCGGGCCGACAACGCCCGCCTCTCGTCGGAGCGGGGCACGGGCTTCGGCCTCCTGCAGGTACATCGCATCGTGCGGACATTGAGGGGAAAGATCGCCTTCCGCTCGGAAGAGGGGAGAGGCACTACCTTCGTCGTCACCCTCCGCCGCGCCCAGCCCGCTGCCTCACCCAGTCCGCACGAAGCGCCAACCGGCATCGCCGGCGAGCCTCGTGCCGAGGCCGCTAAAGCGGGCGAACCCGATACGGACCGCTACACGCTCCTCATCGTCGAGGACCACGAAGCGTTGCGCTACTACCTGCGGCAAACCTTCGAGGACGACTATCGTGTGGTCGACGCCGCCGATGGCGAGGAGGCCCTCGCCTACCTGACCGACGAGTATCCCGACCTCATCCTCTCCGATGTCATGATGCCTGGCATACAGGGCGACGAGCTTTGCCGCCTGGTAAAGGAGAATCCCGACACGGCGGGCATCCCCTTTGTCCTGCTCACGGCGAAGACGAACCACGATGCCGTGGTGGAGGGACTGCGGAAGGGAGCCGACGACTACATCCCCAAGCCTTTCAGCACCGAGATCCTGAAGCTGAAGGTGTGCGGGCTGCTCGAGAACCGCCACCGCCAGCGTGCGTTCTTTATGCGCCAGGCCATCGCCCGCGTAGAGGAAGAGGGAACGAAAGCCGGCGAGGACAACCAGCTGGCCGATACCACCTCCGAGGGCGACCGACAGTTCATCCTTCGCGCCACGCAACTCATCCTCGACCGCCTGTCCGACACCGAATTTAGCATCAACACCCTCTGCCGCGAGATGGCCATGAGCCGTACCCTGTTCTACAGCCGCCTTAAAGCACTCACGGGCCAAGGTCCTCAAGAGTTCATCCGCATCATCCGCCTCCAGCGCGCCGCCGAGCTGTTGAAAGAGGGCAAAAGCGTAGCCGACGTAGCTACCCAGACTGGTTTTGTCAATGTCAAGTACTTCAGCTCCCTGTTCAAGAAGCAGTTCGGCATGCAGCCCAGCCGGTATGGGGAGGGGTGACCCTCCGGTAGTGTCGGACTCCACCGGCGCGTCATGTGGCTAATCACCACTTCTCTCCTTTTTGGGGGATCATGCGCGGAAATCCGTGGGCGAATTGGCCCCAAAGTCAACCCAATATGTGCGCCCGCATGGGGATCGAAGGGTTATTCTCCTCGCGCGTTCTTCATGCCATTCGCGAGAGAGGCTATCGGGTTCGCGAAGTGCCCATGTGGTTCGCGTGAACGGTTCGCGGGCCTGATAAATGGACATGCGTTTCGCGTGAACAGTCCGCGGGCCTGATAGATGTCCATGCGGTTCGCGTGAACGGTTCGCGGGCCTGATAAATGTCCACGCGGTTCGCATGAACAGTTCGCGGGCCTGATAGATGGCCACGCGGTTCGCGTGAACAGTCCGCGGCTTTGAAAAGGTCTGATGTCAAACCATCGATCGATTTAAGCATCCATTCGATCGTGAAATCGACATGAAGTTGGGTACTTTGTTAGCCATGAGGCAAGTTCATCCGCGGACTATTGCGCATGAGCCTTTTTTTGACCGGTTTTTGATAGAATTTGATTAGTCTGTGATAGTTCTTTTGGCGGATACTCGTTACTTTTGCATACCCAATTTTACTAATATCAACTTATTGTATGATCTTAAATTTATAATTATGGATGTAAGAAAAACCTTGCTGATGTGCTCGCTCCTTTGTGCTTGGACGAGCGCATATCCTAAAAAACCTACCCATCCGTTCTCGCCGGGAACGGACGAGGTGACGCAAGCCAAAGGTATCCGAGTGAGTGGTACCGTGACCGATAAGGATAAGTCGCCCTTACCAGGAGTGAATATCCAGGTGAAAGGGCAAAGCGGATCGGGTGTCATCACGGACATCGACGGACACTTTTACTTTGACGTACCCGACAGGAACTCTGTACTCGTCATTACCTATGTAGGCTTCCAAACCCAGGAAATCAGGGTGGGGAGCGACATCAACTTCGACATCGTGCTGGAGGAAGACGTGGCTTCGCTCGACGAGGTGGTGGTGACCGGATACGGCAGCCAAAAGAGGATGTCGGTGATCGGATCTATCTCCACGCTTCAGCCCAAGAAACTCGAGGTAGGCTCCACGCGCGCGCTATCCAACAACTTGGCGGGACAGATCGCCGGTATCATCGCCGTGCAACGCTCGGGCGAGCCGGGCTACGACGCTTCCAACTTCTGGATCCGCGGCATCGCCTCCTTCTCGGGCACACAGACGCCGCTGGTGCTGGTGGACGGCATCGAGCGCGACCTGAACAACATCGACCCCGCCGAGATCGAATCGTTCTCGGTGCTCAAGGACGCCTCGGCCAGCGCCATGTACGGCGTGCGGGGCGCCAACGGCGTCATCGTCATCAACACCAAGCGGGGAAAGGTAGGCGCGCCCACGGTCAACGTGCGTGTGGAGCACTCCATCTCCCAGCCCACGAAGCTGCCCTCGTTTATCGGGGCGGCCGACTACATGACCTTGCTCAACGAGCTGAAGGAGGACCGCAACCACCTGCCCTACACGCAAGAACAAATTGACCGCACGCGCGAGGGGTACGACCGCGACCTCTATCCCGACGTGAACTGGCTCGACGCCATCACCAAGGATTACGCCTACTCCACCCGCGCCAATCTCACCGTATCGGGCGGATCCAACTTCCTGCGTTACTCGCTGGTAGGCTCCTACTTCGGCGAGAAAGGCATCATGGAGACGGACAAGACCCTGCCGTACGACACCAGCACGGGACTGACCCGCTACAACCTGCGCGCCAACGTCGACCTTGACGTGACGAAGACCACGACCTTGCGTGTCAACGTGGGTGGATACTTGCAGACCCTGCGCAAGCAGAAGGCGCCTACGAACGAGGTGTTCAACAACGCCTTTACCACAGCTCCCTTCGTGCACCCGGCGCGTTATTCCGACGGTACCATACCCGTGGTCACCAACCGGCAAAACCCCTGGGCGGCCCTGACACAACAAGGTTACAACGTCAACACCGCCTCGCAGATACAGTCGCTCTTCGCCGTGGAACAGAACCTGAAGATGATCACCCAAGGACTGAAAGCGAAGGTTACCTTCTCGTTCGACCGCTGGAACTCCAGCACGAATGAGCGGTCAAAATCGGTCACCTATTACAACGTGGCTACGGGGCGCGACATCGAGGGGAACCTCATTCACAACATCCTCTCTTACGGCGAGGACGCTCTCGGGCACTCCAACAGCGGAGGGTACGGCAACTCGCGCGTCTACTTCGAGGGGACGCTGACCTACAACCGTATGTTTGGCAAGAACGACATCGACGCCCTTTTCCTCTACAACCAGTCGAGCTACGACGACGGCGGCATACAGCCCTACCGCAAGCAAGGTATCGCGGGGCGCCTCTCGTACACGTTCGACTCCCGGTACGTGGCCGAGTTCAACTTTGGGTACAACGGTTCGGAGAACTTCGACAAAGGCAAGCGCTTCGGATTCTTTCCCTCCGTCGCCATAGGATGGCTCATCTCCGAGGAACCGTTCATGGCCAAGGCCAAGCACGTCGTCGACAAGCTGAAGATCAGAGGCTCCATAGGAAAGGTGGGTAACGACAACATCGGCGGACGACGCTTCGCCTACATCACCACCCTCAACACCGATGCCGACGACTGGAACTGGGGCGATACGGGACAGATATTCCGAACCGGCATCTCCGAAGGCGAGGTGGGCGTGACCAACCTGACCTGGGAGACAGCCGTGAAAGCCAATATCGGCTTCGAGCTGGGACTGTGGAATTCTCTCGAACTGCAGGTGGACTTCTTCAAGGAGAAGCGTAGCAACATCTTCATGCAGCGCAAGGTCATACCCTCGCAAACAGGATTCCTTTCGAACCCGTGGGCCAACTTCGGCAAGGTGACCAACCAGGGCGCCGAGGTGACGCTAAACTTCAACAAGCAACTCAACAAAGACTGGTTCGTGGGCTTCCGATCCAACTTCACGTACGCCATCAACCGCGTCGACGAGTACGACGAGCCGATATCGGTGAAAGGCACCTACCGCTCGCTCACCGGACGCTCGCTCAATACCCTCTGGGGGCTGCAGGCCGAACGCCTCTTCACCGCCGACGACTTCGACGCCGACGGCAACCTGAAGTTCGGCATACCCCGCCAAGACGTAGGAGCCACCACCATCCGTCCCGGCGACATCAAGTACAAGGACATGGACGGTGACGGCGTGGTGACCGACGCCGACGAGGGATTCATCGGCGGCACCGTCGACCCGCGTATCGTATATGGCTTCGGAGCGACCGTCAGTTACAAGACCTGGGACCTCAATTTCTTCTTCCAGGGAACGGGCGACACCAAACGTATCATTGGTGGAAGCAGTGACTTTATCCCCGGAAGCGGACAAGGCCTGCTGGGCAACATATACGACAACTACAACGACCGGTGGACGGAAGACAGCCCCTCGCAAGACGTGTTCTGGCCGCGCCTCTCGGAAGCGCCCAACAGGCAGAACTACCGCGCCTCCACCTGGTGGAAGAAGGATATGCGGTTCATGCGGCTGAAGACGCTGGAGCTGGGATACAGCCTGCCCAAGTCGCTGGTCGGGAAGATTCACGCCAAGAACATCCGTCTCTACGTGAGCGGCAACAACCTGTTGTGCTTCTCTCCCTTCAAGATGTGGGATCCCGAGTTAGACACGGGTACCGGATTGCAATATCCCGCCATGCGCTCGGTGCTGCTGGGAGTGAACCTTGATTTCTAACATATTAATAAGGAAAGAACTATGAAACGGATAAATTACATCATAGCTGGCGTCATGCTGGCAAGCATGACGCTGACCTCCTGCTCTTATCTGGATAAGGAGCCGGACACGGAGATCGACCTCGACATGGTATTCAGCAACAAGACGAAGGTGGAAGACTGGTTAGGCAATATCTACGCCGGTATCCCTAATCCGTCGAAAGGCTGGCTGAACGACATCGGATGGGAAATCTATGCCGACGACATCACGCCATCCCGGCGCTGGCAGCAATGGGACTGGGGCAACATTCCCAAGATATTCGGCGAATGGACGCCCAACACCACTTGGGGCGGAGGTTTCTGGCACAGGCTACCGCAGAAGATACGCCAGTCGTACATCTTCAGGGAGAGGATTCACGCCCTACCCAGCGAGGACCTCTCGCAGCAAGAAGTGGATTACATGAAGGCCGAGACACGCTTCCTTGCCGCCTACTACTGGTGGCAAATGACGGAGACGTACGGTCCCGTACCCTTCAAGCCCGACTATATCACCCCGACCGATTTCGTGCTTAGCGACCTGATGATCGGGCAAACGCCCTTCGACGAGATCGTGGATTACTTGGACAAGGAGATGCTTGCCGCCTCACAGCAGCTCCCACCCGTATGGCAGAGCGTGGAGAAGTACGGGCGTGTCACCTCCATCATGTGCCTCACCATCAGGGCCAAGATGCTGCTCTTCGCCGCCAGCCCGCTGGTGAATGGCAACGAATGGTACCGGGGATTCACCAACAGCGATGGCGTGGAGCTGTTCAACGCCACCTACGACCCCAACAAATGGGTGAAGGCGGCCGACGCTTGCAAACTGCTCATCGACCAGGCCGAGGCCGCGGGATACAAGCTCTATACCGAATACAACGATGACGGCTCGATAGACCCCTTCTTGTCGGTCTCCAATATGTGGTTCACCAAGTTCCAGGACGGCAACAAAGAGATACTCTTTCCCTTTTCGCGGAACCATGAGGACGACAACTTCAAATACTACACCACCAAGGCTGTGACGAAAGAGTTTGGCGGAGGCGGCGGACTGGGCGTGTACCAGGGATTGGTCGACGCCTTCTTCACCACCAACGGGCTGCCTATCGACGACCCCAACTCGGGATATACGGAGACGGGATTCTCCGCCGAGAAAGAGTCGCGTACCACCGCATGGGACGGAGGCACTGGCGTGAAGGGCGAGGTGACAGCCGCCGGAACCTACAACATGTACTGCAACCGCGAGCCGAGGTTCTACACCACCGTCTCCTACAACGGTTCCTGGTATGCGCTGGCCAACCGCAAGTACGACTTCCTGCGCAACGGGCGCGACAACGACTATACGCACGACGCCCCGCAAAACGGTTACTTGGTGCGTAAGAAGGTGTTTGCGCAGGACAACCCGAAAAACAACAGTTGGAAGTGGAGGCAAGCCTTCCTGTACCGCTTGGGAGGGTCGTACCTCGACTATGCCGAGGCCGTGAACGAGGCGTACGACAATACCGCCTCGCGACAAACCGCGCTCGACTACCTGAACAAGATTCGCATGCGCGCCGGTGTCAGGCAGTACACCCTGAACGCCGTGCCCATCGACGACCCTGATTACATACAAGTGGGCGACAACCAGGAGGCCGTGCGCGACGTCGTGCGCATGGAACGCCGCGTGGAGCTGTGCTGCGAGGGCAGCCGGTGGATCGACATACGCCGCTGGAAACTGGCCGAGAGCCTGTCCGAGATGACGGGCGACGACTACGGCATGGACTTCGGGGCCAGCAACACCACCGACTTCTACAAACGCACCGTCTTCCAGACGCGCGTATGGCGGAGGTCGTACTACTGGATGCCCGTCTACATCGACGAGATAAACAAGAATCCGAAGCTGGTGCAAGCCCCCTTCTGGAACTAACGAACGAAAGGATATACGTTATGAAAAACAAGATATTGAAATTGGGGGGAGCCGCCTGCTGCCTCCTGCTCGCCCTGCCCGGATGCAACAAGGATCCGGAGTACTATACGCTCGAAACGCCTGCGGACATCATGCTCGTGCAAGCCTCGGCCAACGCCCTCACGCTGGAAAAGGCGAAGGAAGATGAGGTGGCCGTAACCTTTAGCTGGAATGAGGCGTCGAACCTCGGCACCACGGCCAACAACCTGGTGTACTACTTCCGCATGTACATGGCTGAGGACGCGACCAAGGTCTCCAAGGTTGACACCCTCGGCGGCGACACGCGCTCTATCAGCTTCACACATAAGGAACTGAACGACATGCTGGCCACCTGGGGCATGAGTACCGGCGACGAAGTGACGATAGAGGCCGAGGTCATCGCGCAGCTACGTTCTACCGAGAAATACCAGAAGCCCGAACTCTCGAAGACCACACTGAACATGTTCGGCTATATCAAGAACGTGACGGCCATATACTTGGTGTCCGTGGCCGACGACGGTACCAGGAGTCTCGTCCGAATGCCCGAGAAGGTCACTGGATCGGCCATCTACCAGACCACGACCGACCTCGTTCCCGGCAAGTACTTCTTCGCCCTCAGCCAAGAAAAAGACTATCCGGCGTACGTGAAGGGCACCACCGCCGACAACTCCCTGCAATACGTGGCCGACGGCGAGGGTACCGAGATGCTCGACAACGCCCTTAGCGGCAACTATACCGTGGTGGTCGATCTCAATCAGCTCGACGTCAACTTCGTGCAGCTCTATCCGTTGCCGCAAGGCGTGGTGTGTATCATCGGAGCGGCCTGCGAGATAGGTTGGGACACCGGGAAATCTTCGTCGGAGGGCCAACTCACCGCCAAAGACCCGCGACACCCCGAGCTACTCTCGTGGACGGGACAGTTCTATGCCGGAAGCCAGGAATTTAAGCTGATGCTCGAAGGCAACTACGGAGGCAAGTTCTTCTTCGCCCCCTACCAGGGAGCTTTCCCCGACGAGGAGCATGAGCTGGGCGAAGCCCGCTACCAAGACAACGGAGGCGACCTGAAATGGTTCGTGAAAGCCGACGGACGATACACCCTGACGGTGAACATCGACGTGAGCGCCATGACCATAGACCTACAACCTGCCACTGAATAGGGGGAGTGGGAAGTGTTTCAACGTTTAAACAAGGAATAGATATGAGACTGATCAATAAATACCTCCTCGCGGCCGCTCTGCTCGCTAACATCTGCCTGTTGGCTGCCTGTGGCGACGTGGAAGAGATGGGACAACCGCAGCCCACCAAGCTCCGGATGGAGTTTACCGACTATTACGCGCAGATAACCTCGGAGAACGCCGACGGACTGGCCTTCGTACTGAGATGGACAGGTACCGATACCGAGAAAGCCACCATCGCGCTGGGCGTAGAGGGGACGGAACAAACCGTCAACCTGCCCAATACCAGTACGCTGACCAATAATGACGTACGTGAGCAAGCGATCACCAATCCCGACATCATCGACGCGCTACGGACCTTCGCCATGCTCGCGCCTGGGACGGAACAGACGCTCACACTCACTCTCGCCGGAGAGCTGGCAGCTACCGTGCACGTCACGCTGGCACCCGATCTCGCGCTGCCGAACTAACTTTACCCCATTCAACCCTAATAAAGAAACGAATATGATACATATACAACAACTGCTCATAGCCAGCCTCTTCTCGGGCCTCGCCTGCGGATGCTCAAGCAACGAGGAAAAGGGTGGAGGCGCCACAAATCCACCCTTGGCGGACAAGGTGTGGTACACCAACCCCGTGATCAACATCGATACCCCCGACCCCAGCCTGATACGTACGGCAACGGGGACTTTCTACCTCTATGGCACGGGAGGAAACACCTCCGTGTATAAGTCCGACGATTTAGTGCATTGGGACTATGTGGGCTACGCTTACCCCGAAGAGCTGAAGCCGGCCTGGGAACCAGGCGCCGGCATTTGGGCGTCGGACATCAACTTCATCAACGGACAATACGTGCTGTATTACTCCCTCTCCGTATGGGGAGGAGGCAATACGTGCGGTATCGGTGTATCCACGGGCAGCGACCCCGCCGGACCGTTCACCGACCAAGGAAAGCTGTTCCGCAGCAACGAGATCGGCGTGCACAACAGTATCGACCCCTGCTACGTCGAGGATGAAGGAGTGAAATACCTCTTCTGGGGAAGCTTCTTCGGACTTTACGCCACGGAGCTGACCGACGACGGACTGGCGCTCAAGGACCCTACCGCCAAGACGGAGATAGCCGGCAATGCCTATGAGGGGGCGATGGTGATGAAGCGGGGAGAGTACTACTACCTCTTCGCCTCCATTGGCTCGTGCTGCGAGGGGCTGAACAGCACGTACACTACCGTGGTGGGACGCTCCACCAATGTGCTCGGACCCTACGTCAACAAGGCGGGTGAGCGGATGCTCGACAACAAGCATGAGGTAATCATCCATAAGAACGACACTTTCGTGGGGACGGGGCACAACTCGGAGATCGTAACCGACGACGCAGGCAAGGACTGGATACTCTACCACGCGTACCAAACGGCTAACCCCGACGCCAACCGCGGAGTACTGCTCGACCGCCTCTATTGGACCGCCGACGGATGGCCTTATGTGCTGGGCGACAGCCCGGCTGTCAAGGCGGAAGCGCCTGCTATCATTACCCATAAATGAATAGGAGGAGCATCTTCGCGAAACTAACGATCATGATGTAGAGAAATAATGTGTAATATGTAACAGAAGTGAAAAGAATAAGCATGAAGAAGAAAGTATTGACCGCGCTGCTCGCCATACTGGCCTGCGGCACCTCCTTCGCCCAATGGAAACCCGCGGGCGACAAAATCATGACCCCATGGGGCGAGAAGCTCGACCCCAAGAACGTGCTGGCG
>JAISIZ010000036.1 GCA_031261785.1 Mediterranea sp. (in: CFB group bacteria) | reverse complement strand
AGGAGGCGACCGACGAGTACGTGAAGTACGCCAACCGTCTGCTCGATCTTATCCCCCGCGGCTTCTCGGCGGCCGTCTACACCCAGACCACCGACGTGGAAGGCGAGGTGAACGGCCTGCTGACCTACGACCGCAAGGTGGTGAAGATGGACGAAGCCTCCCTGCGGGCCGTCAACCGCAAGATTTGCGGAGCGCTGGATAAGTAGGAGCGAAGGGTCGAGGCTACTTGTTTCATAAGCCTCTCGAAGACTTTACCTTTAGGTACGGATTTCACGATCCCACTGTTGCGTGCCGCAGAAACAGTGGAGCCTGTGAAATCCGTGCTTATTTTTTTATCCATACAATACCAAAAACATGCCATCGTAACCGATACCTTTGTCATCTTCTGTGTCGCCCATCCAATTTCCTGTTTTTGCTTGGTTTATTGGGTGCCATGAAGCTTCATTCGCCCTATTAGACCAGTTTTTTATAGAAATTGATTAATTCGTGATAGTCCTTTCCACGGCTACTCACTACTTTCGCGCATCCAAACTTTACTAAAATCAACTTATTGCATGGTCTTAAATTTAGAATTATGGATGTAAGAAAATCCTTGTTAACGTGCTTGCTGCTTTTCCTGGTAGTGGGCGCATATTCTCAAGAGCCTTCCAACCCGGCCACGCCGGTGGCAGCGAAGGCGGCGCAAACCAAAGGTATCCGTGTGAGTGGTACAGTGACCGACAAAGAAAAGTCGCCTCTACCCGGGGTGAACATTCAGGTGAAAGGCCTGAGCGGCACGGGTGTCATTACGGACATGGACGGACATTTCTACTTGGATGTCCCTGGCAAGAATGCCGTCCTGGTGATCACCTACGTGGGCTTCCAAGCCCAAGAGATCAAGGTCGGCAACTCGATCAACTTCGACATCGTACTGGAAGAAGACGTCACCTCGCTCGAAGAGGTGGTGGTGACCGGTTATGGCAGCCAGAAGAAGATGTCGGTCATAGGCTCCATCTCCACTTTGCAGCCCAAGAAGCTGGAAGTAGGTTCCACACGCGCGCTTTCCAATAACCTGGCCGGACAGATAGCCGGTATCATCGCCGTGCAACGCTCGGGCGAGCCGGGCTACGACGCTTCCAACTTCTGGATCCGAGGTATTGCCTCCTTCTCGGGCACGCAGACGCCGCTGGTGCTGGTAGACGGCATCGAGCGCGACCTCAACAACCTCGACCCCGCCGAGATCGAATCGTTCTCGGTGCTCAAGGACGCATCGGCCAGCGCCATGTACGGCGTGCGGGGCGCCAACGGCGTCATCGTCATCAACACCAAGCGGGGAAAAGTGGGCGCGCCCACGGTCAACCTCCGCGTGGAGCACTCCATCTCGCAGCCCACGAAGCTGCCCTCGTTTATCGGCGCGGCCGACTACATGACCCTGCTCAACGAGCTGAAGGAGGACCGTAACCACCTGCCCTACACCCAAGAGCAGATCGACCGTACTCGCAACGGGTACGACCCCGACCTCTATCCCGACGTGAACTGGCTCGACGCCATCACCAAGGATTACGCCTACTCCACCCGCGCCAACCTCACCGTGGGGGGAGGTTCCAACTTCCTGCGCTATTCGCTGGTAGGGTCGTACTACGGCGAGAAGGGTATCATGGAGACCGACAAGAGCCTACCCTACGATACCGGTACGGGACTGACCCGCTACAACCTGCGGGCCAACGTCGACCTCGACGTGACGAAGACCACCACCCTGCGCGTCAACGTGGGTGGATTCCTGCAAACCCTGCGCAAGCAGAAGGCTCCGACGAACGACATCTTCAATTACGCCTTTACCACAGCTCCCTTCGTGCACCCCGCACGCTACTCCGACGGTACCATTCCCGTGATCACCAACCGTGTGAACCCGTGGGCGGAGCTGACGCAGAAAGGCTACAACGTCAACACCGCCTCGCAGATACAGTCGCTCTTCGCCGTGGAACAGAACCTGAAGATGATCACCCAAGGACTTAAAGCGAAGGTCACCTTCTCGTTCGACCGCTGGAACTCCAGTATGAACGAACGCTCCAAGTCCATCACCTATTACAACGTAGCCACGGGACGCGACATCGAAGGCAACCTCATCCACAACATCCTCTCTTACGGCGAGGATGCGCTGGGGCATACCAATAGCGGGGAGTACGGCAACTCGCGCGTCTACTTTGAAGGGACGCTGACCTACAATCGCATGTTCGGTAAGAACGACATCGACGCCCTCTTCCTCTACAATCAGTCGAGCTACGACGACGGCGGCATACAGCCCTACCGCAAGCAAGGTATCGCCGGACGCCTCTCGTACACCTACGACGCCCGGTACGTGGCCGAGTTCAACTTCGGGTACAATGGCTCGGAAAACTTCGCCAAGGGGCAACGTTTCGGTTTCTTCCCCTCCATCGCCCTGGGATGGCTCATCTCCGAGGAGCCGTTCATGGCCAATGCGAAGAACGTGATCGACAAGCTGAAGATCAGAGGCTCGCTCGGTAAAGTGGGCAACGACAACATCGGCGGGCGCCGGTTCGCCTACATCACCAACCTCAACACCACCGGCAGCAACGTATGGGACTGGGGCGACACGGGACAGATCGGCCGGCCAGGCATCACCGAAGGCGACGTGGGTGTGGACGACCTCACCTGGGAGACGGCGCTGAAAGGCAATATAGGCTTCGAACTGGGCCTATGGAACGCCCTGGAGCTGCAAGTGGACTTCTTCAGGGAGAAGCGTACCAACATCTTCATGCAGCGCAAGGTCATCCCTTCGCAGACCGGATTCCTCGTCAACCCCTGGGCTAACTTCGGCAAGGTGGTCAATCGAGGCACGGAGGTGACGCTCAACTACAACAAGCAGATCAACAAGGACTGGTTCGTGGGCTTCCGCTCCAACTTCACCTACGCCATCAATCGCGTGGACGAGTACGACGAACCCGAATCGGTGAAGAACACTTACCGAGGCCTTACCGGACGCTCGCTCAACACCCTCTGGGGGTTGCAGGCCGAACGCCTCTTCACCGCCGACGACTTCGACGCCGACGGCAACCTCAAGTTTGGCATACCCAAGCAAGATGTCGGAGCGGCCAACGTCCGTCCGGGCGACATCAAGTACAAGGATATGAACGGTGACGGCGTAGTGACCGACGCCGACGAGGGATACATCGGCGGCACCGTCGACCCCCGCATCGTCTACGGATTCGGCGCCAACGTCAATTACAAGAACTGGGACCTGAGCTTCTTTTTCCAGGGTACGGGCGATACCTACCGCATCATCGGAGGCACCAACGACTTCATTCCCGGTAGCGGACAAGGCCTGCTGGGCAACATATACGACAACTACAACGACCGCTGGACAGAGGACAACCCCTCGCAGGACGTCTTCTGGCCGCGCCTCTCGGAGGATCCCAACAGGCAGAACTACCGGTCCTCGACCTGGTGGAAGAAGAATATGAGCTTCATACGCCTGAAGACACTCGAGCTGGGCTATAGCCTGCCCAGGACGGTGACCGGGAAGATACATGCCAAGAGCATACGCTTCTACGTGAGCGGCAACAACCTGTTGTGCTTCTCGCCCTTCAAGATGTGGGATCCCGAGCTTGACACCGGGACGGGACTACAATACCCCGCCATGCGCTCGGTGCTGCTGGGCGTGAACCTCGACTTCTAACTATATATACATATATAATCAGGTAAGAACTATGAAACTGAGAAAATACATCATAGCCGGCGGCATGCTGGCAAGCCTTGCGCTGACCTCCTGCTCCTATCTCGACAAAGAGCCCGACACGGAGATCGATATCGACATGGTATTCAGCAACAAGACGAAGGTGGAGAGTTGGCTGGCCAACATCTATGCCGGCATCCCCAACCCGTCCATCGGCTGGACCAACAACATCGGATGGGAGATCTTCGGCGACGACCTCACTCCCTCCAAGCGGTGGCAGCAATGGGACTGGGGCAACATTTCCAAGATATTCGGCGAATGGACGCCCAACACGCAATGGGGCGCCGGATTCTGGGACCAGCTCCCGAAGAAGATCCGTGAATCGTACATCTTCAGGGAGAAGCTGCACGCCCTGCCCAACGAAGACCTCTCGGAACAAGAGGTGGGGTACATGAAGGCCGAGGCACGCTTCTTGGCCGCCTACTTCTGGTGGCAAGCGACCGAGACGTACGGCCCCATCCCCTTCAAGCCCGACTATATCGCTCCCACCGACTTCAACCTCAGCGACTTGATGGTGGGACAGACACCGTTCGACGAGATCGTAGACTACCTCGACAAGGAGATGCTCGCTGCCTCCAAGGAGCTGCCTGCCACCTGGCAAAGCGTGGAGAAGTACGGACGCGTCACCTCCATCATGTGTCTCACCATCAGGGCCAAGATGCTGCTCTTCGCCGCCAGCCCGCTGGTGAACGGCAACGAATGGTACAAGGGATTCACCAACAGCGACGGCGTGGAGCTGTTCAACTCCTCCTACGACCCCAATAAGTGGGTACGCGCCGCCGAAGCCTGCAAGCTGCTGGTCGACGAGGCCGAGAAGGCTGGATACAAGCTCTTCACCGAGTATAACGACGATGGTACGATAGATCCCTTCGCCTCGCTCACCGACCTCTGGTTCACCAAGTTCCAGGATGGCAACAAGGAAATACTCTTCCCGTACTCCCGCTCGCACGACTACGACAACTTCCAGTTCTACACCAACAAGGTGGTGACCAAGGAGTTTGGCGGTGGCGGGGGACTGGGCGTGTACCAAGGCCTGGTCGACGCCTTTTTCACCGCGAACGGGCTGCCCATCAGCGACCCTAATTCGGGATACACGGAGACGGGATTCTCGACAGATAAAGAGCTGCGCAATACCGCGTGGGACGGAGGTACGGGCGTGAAAGGCGAAGTGACCGACGCCGGAACCTTCAACATGTACTGCAACCGCGAACCCCGCTTCTACACCGCCGTATCGTACAACGGCTCCTGGTATGCGCTGGCCAACCGCAAGTTCGACTTCCTGCGCAACGGGCGCGACAACGACTATACGCACGACGCCCCGCAGAACGGCTACCTGGCGCGCAAGAAGGTATTCCCCCAGGACAATCCCAAGACCAATAGCTGGAAATGGAGACAGGTATTCCTGTACCGCCTGGCGGGATCGTACCTCGACTATGCCGAAGCCGTGAACGAGGCGTACGACAACTCCGCCTCGCGCAACACCGCGCTGGATTACGTCAACAAGGTACGCCTACGCGCAGGTGTGAGGCAGTACACCCTGAACGCCGTGCCTACCGACGATCCCGACTATATACAAGTGGCCGACAACCAGGCGGCCGTGCGCAACGTCGTGCGCATGGAGCGCCGCGTGGAGCTGTGCTGCGAGGGCAGCCGGTGGATCGACATACGTCGCTGGAAGCTGGCCGAGAGCCTGCCCGAGGTGACGGGCGACGATTACGGCATGGACTTCGGCGCCACCAACCCCACCGACTTCTACAAGCGCACCGTCTTCCAGACGCGCGTATGGCGGAGAGCCTACTACTGGATGCCCGTCTACATCGACGAGATGAACAAGAACCCGAAGCTGGTGCAAGCCCCCTTCTGGAACTAACGAACGAAAGGAGACACACGTTATGACAAGCAAGATACTGAAACAAGCGGGAGCCTTATGCTGCCTCCTGCTCGCCCTGACCGGATGCAACAAAGATCCGGAGTACTATACGCTCGACACACCCGAGGACATCATGCTCGTGAAAGCCTCGGACAACGTCCTCACCCTGGAGAAGACGAAAGAGAACGAAACCGCCGTCACCTTCAGTTGGAACGGGGCGTCGAACCTCGGAACGACACCCGAGAACGTGGAATATTACTTCCGCATGTACATGGCCGAAGAGACCACCAACGTCTCCAAAGTCGACACCCTCGACAGCGACACTCACTCCATCAGCTTCACGCATAAGGAACTCAACGACATGCTGGCCACCTGGGGCATGAGCACGGGCGACAAGGTGACGATCGAGGCCGAGGTCATCGCCCAGCTGCGCACGAGCGACAAATACCAGAAACCCGAACTGTCGAAAACGACGCTCAATATGTATGGCTACATCAAGAATGTCACTGCCATATACATGGTGTCCGTAGCCGACGACGGCACGCGTACCCTCGTCCGCATGCCCGAGAAGGGCACCGGATCGGGAATCTACCAAGCCACCATCCCCGTCACCCCCGGCAAGTATTTCTTCGCCCTCAGCCAGGACAAGGACTACCCCGCCTACATGAAAGGCAGCGGAGCCGCCAACTCGTTGCAATACGTGGTCGACGGCGAGGGGACCGAGATGCTCGACACCACCCTCGACGGCACCTACACCGTGGTGGTGGACCTCAACCAGCTCGACGTCAGCTTCGTGCAACTCTACCCGCTGCCGCAAGGCGTGGTATGTATCATCGGCGGCGCCTGTGAGATAGGCTGGGACATCGATAAGTCGCTCGCGCAAGGGCAACTCACCGCCAAAGACCCGCGTCACCCCGAACGTCTGTCGTGGACGGGACAGTTCTACGCCGGTAGCGAAGAGTTCAAGCTTATGCTCGAAGGCAGCTACGGAGGCAAGTTCTTCTTCGCCCCCTATCAGGGAGCTTTCCCCGATGAGGAGCATGCGCTGGGCGAAGCCCGCTACCAAGACAACGGAGGCGACCTGAAATGGTTCGTGAAAGCCGATGGACGATACACCCTGACGGTGGACATCGACGTAAGCACCATGACCATAGACCTACAACCCGCCAATGAATAAGGGATAGAACGGGAAGTGTTTCAACATTTGATACAAAGGAAAAAGATAAATATGAGACAGATCAACAAGTACCTCTTCCTCACTGCCGCCATGCTCGCCAACATTTGCCTGTTGGCGGCGTGTGGCGACGTGGAAGAGATGGGACAAGCGCAACCCACGCAAATCAGGATGGAGTTTACCGATTATTACGCGCAGATAACCTCCGAAAATGCCGACGCGCTGGCCTTCGTCCTGCGATGGACAGGAGCCGGCACCGAGAATTGCACCATCACGCTGGGAGCCGACAGCACGGAGCAAACCGTGCCTGTGGCCAACACCAGCACGCTGACCGACAACGACGTGCGCCAGCAGGCCATCACCAATCCCGACATCGTAGGCGCCTTGCGCGACTTCGGCATGTTTGTGCCCGGCACCGAACAGACGCTCATCCTCACCCTTGACGGGAAGCTGACGGCCACCGTGCACGTCACGCTCGGACCCGACCTCACTCGTTAGGAACCATTATCCATAGATAAATGACAGCAATGAATATGATACATATCGAACAACTACTCGTGGCTTGCCTTTTCTCCTGCCTCTCGGGCGCATGCTCGTCGGGCGAGACAAAAGGCGGCGACATCCAGCCGCCCCTGGCCGACAAGGCCTGGTACACCAACCCCGTAATCAACGTCGACACGCCCGACCCCAGCCTGGTACGTACCCCCGAAGGCACCTTCTACCTCTACGGCACGGGAGGCAACACCTCGATTTACAAATCCGACGACCTGACGCACTGGAGCTACGTGGGCTACGCCTACCCCGACGACAAAAAACCGGCCTGGGAACCGGGTGCCGGCATCTGGGCACCCGACATCAACCTCATCGACGGACGCTACGTGATGTACTACTCCCTCTCCGTATGGGGAGGGGGTAACACCTGCGGCGTTGGCGTGGCTACCTCCGACAAGCCCGAGGGACCTTTCACCGATCACGGGAAGCTTTTCCGCAGCAACGAGATTGGCGTGCACAACAGCATCGACCCCTGCTACGTCGAAGATGGCGGCAAGAAGTACCTCTTCTGGGGAAGCTTCTTCGGAATCTACGCCATCGAGCTGACCGACGACGGCCTGGCGCTCAAGGATCCCAACGCCAAGATCGAGATAGCCGGCAACGCCTACGAGGGAACCATGGTGATGAAGCGAGGAGAGTATTACTACCTCTTCGCCTCCATTGGATCGTGCTGCGACGGGCTGAACAGTACCTATACCACCGTGGTGGGACGCTCCACCAGCCTACTCGGACCCTACGTCAACAAGGCGGGCGAGCGGATGCTCGACAACAAGCATGAGGTAATCATCCACAAGAACGACGCCTTCGTGGGAACGGGACACAACTCGGAGATCGTGACCGACGACGCCGGCAAGGACTGGATACTCTTCCACGCCTACCAGGTGGCCAACCCCGACGCCAACCGCGGAGTGCTGCTCGACCGCCTCTACTGGACCGCCGACGGATGGCCCTACGTGCTGGGCGACAGCCCGGCCATCAAATCCGAAGCCCCGACAATCAATGCCCACCAATAAATCAGTGAATAAACAGAAAGATACTGTTGTACACCGCTAAACGAACGATTATGATAAAGAAAAGAATCTGGCTCCTGCTGTGCTGCCTGCAAGGCGTTCTCATCGCCTCGAGAGCACAGGGCGAGGGGCAAAGCAACATCGCCTACGCCGACGGACAGGTACGCTTCACCGTCATCGCCGACGGGGCGATGCGTCTGGAGTACGCCCCCGACGGCAAGTTCACCGACGACCGCTCGTTTGTCGCCGTGAAGCGCGCCTACCAACCTGTCGACTTCCGCCTGAAGGCCAAGGGCGACTGGGTGGAGATCACCACCTCGAAGATGAAGATGCGCTACCGCAAGGGGAGCGGAGCTTTCACGGAGAACAATCTCTCCATCAGCTCGGCCAAGGGTATGCTACCCTTCAGCTGGAAGCCCGGTACCCCCCAGAAGGGTAACCTCAAGGGCACGTATCGCACTCTCGACGGATTCGACGGCGATACCCAAGCCCACGGATACGTCCGCGACTCCAAGCAGGGAACCCAGATGCCTCTCGAAGACGGGCTGCTGGCCACCGACGGATGGACGCTAATCGACGATTCCAAAGGCATGCTCTTCGACAATGATTCCCAATGGAGCTGGGTGAAAACCCGGCAAGGGGGCGACAAGCAGGACTGGTACTTCCTGGCCTACGGGCACGACTACAAGGCGGCGCTCAAGGACTTCACACGCTTCGCCGGAGAGATTCCCCTGCCCCCGCGCTACGCCTTCGGCTATTGGTGGTCGCGCTACTGGCTCTACTCCGACAAGGAATTCCGCCAGTTGGTCGACAACTTCCACGCCTATCGCATCCCGCTCGACGTCATGGTGGTCGACATGGACTGGCACTACACCGAGCAGGGAAAAGGCGGATGGACGGGATGGACCTGGAACAGGGACCTCTTCCCCGACCCTGCCGGATTCCTCGGATACCTGAAGAGCCAGAACCTGAAGGTAACCCTCAACCTCCACCCCGCCGACGGCGTGGCGGCCTACGAGGAGCAATACCCCCGGGTGGCCAAGGATATGGGCATCGATCCCGCCACGAAGCAGACCGTGCCATGGGTTAGCTCCGACAAGCGATTCGTCAGCAGCATGTTCAAGGAAGTGCTCGACCCCATGCGGAAAGAGGGCGTGGACTTCTGGTGGCTCGACTGGCAGCAGGATCCCAACGACCACAAGATACCGGAGCTTAGCAATACCTGGTGGCTCAACTACGCCTTCTTCAGCCACGCCCAGAAGCAGGGCGACGCGCGTCCCATGATTTTCCATCGCTGGGGCGGACTGGGCAACCACCGCTACCAGATAGGCTTCTCGGGCGACGCTGTCTCCTCGTGGAAGACGCTCGACTACCAACCCTACTTCAACGCCACGGCCTCCAACGTGCTCTACGGCTACTGGGGGCACGACCTGGGCGGGCACATCGGCGACCGTATCGACCCCGAGATGTACGTACGCTGGTTGCAGTTCGGTGCGCTTAGCCCCATCATGCGCACACACTCGCAGAAGAACGCCCACATGAACAAAGAGCCGTGGGTGTTCGGCAAGGAGTATGCCGAGATCATCAGGCAGACCATCCGCTTGCGCTACGAACTCGCGCCCTACATATACACCATGGCCCGCGAGGCTACCGACACCGGCGTGTCGCTCTGCCGACCCCTCTACTACGACTATCCCGAGAATGAGGAAGCCTACACGTTCCGCAACGAGTACATGTTTGGCGACAACATTCTCGTGGCTCCCATCACCGCTCCGGCCACCAACGGATACGCCACCCGCGACGTATGGCTGCCCGAGGGCGAGTGGTATGAGTGGAGCACGGGCACGCTGCTGAAAGGCGGACGCACCGTAGGACGCTCGTTCGCCATCGACGAATACCCCATCTATGTCAAGGCGGGAGCCGTGCTGCCCCTCTCCAACGACGAGGTGATGAACCTCAGCGGCAACGACGACCAAGTGGTGGTCGCTCTCTTCCCCGGAGCTGCCGATGGGCAGACCTCTTCCTTCAACCTGTACGAGGACAACGGCAACGACAAGCTATACGCCAGCCAGTATGCCACCACCCCTATCACCGCCACACGCCAGGGCGACAGCCAGACCATCGTCATCGGTGCCCGTACGGGACACTATCGTGACATGCCTGCTAAACGAGCGTTCCAGGTGAGGGTGCTGTCGGCGCTGATACCACAGTCGGTCACCGTGGACGGCACGCCCGCCCACTATAGCTACGACGGCGAGCGTTTCGCCCTCATCGTCGACCTCCCCGCCACGGCCTGCGACCGTGCGAAGATGATTACCATCCATTATCCGACGGGGAAAACGGCGGACTTCGACGGACTTCCCGCCGCCGCCCGACGGGTGGCCAAGGCCATGGAAGGACTGAAGTACCGCGACGCCGGCATCTGCTTCAAAGAGGAGCTGGGACGGATGGGTAGCCTCAGCGAGGCGGTGGGATACGCTCCCGACCGGCTGCCCGACCTCGTCAACACTTTCTGGACAAGCTTCAGGAAGCTGCCCGAGGTGCTGAAAAACCAGGGACTGAACGACGAGAATACCAACTGGTTCTTGCAAGCCACCAACTGGAAAAAGAACGCAGAGATAAAGTAAGTATAGTATGCATGAAGCAACAAGAAGTATGAAGAAAAGACTATTGACCGCGCTGCTCGCCATACTGGCCTGCGGCACCTCCTTCGCCCAATGGAAACCCGCGGGCGACAAAATCATGACCCCATGGGGCGAGAAGCTCGACCCCAAGAACGTGCTGGCG
>JAISIZ010000033.1 GCA_031261785.1 Mediterranea sp. (in: CFB group bacteria) | reverse complement strand
TGCCCGTCTGTTGACAGGCCCTTTCGATAAGCCCGTTCAAACGATTGGCGGGAGTGTCTTCGCTTTCGTCTTTTCCCCACCGCTCCTCCAGTGCTTTCAGGTTGGCGTTTAGCGCGGACATGAACGTATCCAAGTTAGTGTAGATCCCTTTGTTCATATCCAAGTGGAATACGGGATATTCTTCCCACCTCGTCTCCAGCTTCTCTATGGCCAGTCCCCCGAACAGCTCCCGCTTGCCGAGGAAGTAGGCTTTGATGGTGGAGAGCAACAAGCTCTTCCCGAAACGCCGGGGGCGGCCGAGGAAGTAGGGTTTCCCCTGGTAGGCAAGCCGGTAGATATACTCCGTCTTGTCCACGTAAACGAAGTTATTCTTCCGGATGTACTCGAAATCTTGTATGCCGATAGGCAATGGTCTGCTGTTCATCATAAGCGTTGACTTTATGGAGGACAAAGATACGAATCTATTTTGTTGCGCGGGCACCAAATGATTATTTAGGTACGGGTTACACGGATTTCGCTGTTGTATGCCGCGAAAAAACAGCGAAGTCTGTCCCTTTTTCATGCGGGAAGCGAGAATCGCATAAACCGCTTATCTCCTTTGAGCAGGTCGCGTAATTCTGATCGTGACCAATGACGCGCGCAAACGTAAGGGAATGGCGCAAAAGTCCTCCGCATACGACATAGCCGCGAAGCGGCTATATTTATCGGTGAACTTTAACTAAATTATGGCCACACTACGTACTAAAAGAGACATAATATGTACGAATTGGCACATTATATAGAAGAAAAACACAGACCTTTGCGGCGGCAACGCGAGTTGCTAAAAAAGAAACCCAATCAATCTAAATTTTAAGCAAGAGAAAGAGTATGAACAGAGAAAGAAACTAGGAACTTACGCCTTACGAAACGCCAGAAGTCGGTGACCTCGTCCTCGAACTCGAAGTGGGCATGGCGCAAGCCGTGGCGGGGTCGATCACGGGCAACGCCAACAGCGGCGGGTACGGAACGAGCCAAGACCTGACCGGTACGCCCGCCGGATCCGATACCACGGGAGGTCCCGAGAACACCGGCGGCGACGGCAGCGGATTCTGGGGCTGGTAGCCTCCGACGGAAGCGTGAAAGCCCCAAGCGTGAAACAAAAACTTAAAAAGTAAAAGTACAAGTATGAAAAGAAACCTATTATACCTGATAGCCTGCGCCGCGTCGACACTCCTCGTGTGCGGCTGCGGAAACGACCTGATGGATGGCGGAAACGAAAAACCCGCCCCACTCCCCACCCCCGACGCGAAAGACAGGGTAACGCTACACGCCAGCGTATCCAACCCCGACTATCCGGACGGACCGGACTTCACGCGCGCCGAGCCGCGCGTCATCACCCAGGAGCTGGGCGACGGCTACGTGATGGAATCCACGTTCACTCCCGCTCCGCGGACAAGGGCGGCCACGCCACTCCGGCAAGGGTCGACCATAATGATGTTCGCCCTCGACAGTGACGGAAAGGCCATGGGCTGCGAGTTGCTCGAGGTGGGCGCCAATGGCGCGCTGGCCATCGAGCTGCCCGCAGATACGGTAATCCCCAAACTGATGTTTTATACGCAGGACGACGAGGTGCGGTTCACCGACGCCATGTTCACGGGCGCCGCGCAGCTGATGCCACAGGATTTCGAGGCCGGGAAGTATTACGCGTTCGAAGCGCCCGCGACGCTCTCGGACGAGGTCGACCTCTCGGATCTCAAGGGGATGGACTCGGAAAGCTTCACCATGAACGAGTGCATGGTCACCGCGCTGAAGGATGTCGATACCTCCAGTTCCGAGCCACTGTCGCTCACCTTCGGACACGTGCTGACGCGGTTCGTCTGGACCGTGATGGTCGACTCGTCCATCAGCGAAAAAGTGGGTTCCCTCAGCGCGGGCATCGCCCCCCGTGCGGATGACGGGAAAATGCTGTTCGGAAGCTACGCCTCGAGCACGGACAACAACGCGACGTTGTACGCTTTCCAAAATCCGGTCAGCGACGTGCCGGTGGCGACAGACGCCTTCATGACTTCCGCCGCGTGGCCGGGCACGTCGGCCACGCTTATCGACACCATCTGCATCCTGCCGTCGGAAACCGCCGCCACCGCGCGGATCCACCTCACCGAGCTGACCATCAAAAACAACTCGGGCGACATCACTTACAAGGACAAGTACATCAATCTCTCCGGCGGGAGCTTCGCCGGTTCGTTCAGCCCCAACACGCAGTACAACCTCACCACAAAAATCACCAAGCGGCTCACGTGGGCGGCGTCGAACATCTACTACGTAGGCAACGCCGTTAGCGGCAGACTGACGTTCGACGCTCTCGAGGAAGATGGCGGAGGATACGACGGAACGACGATGGCCAGCGACATTAGCGGCGGACGGAGCGGAGTGGTCTTCAAGTGGGGATCGCTCGTGGCTTTCGCGCCCCAGACGGCCAAAACGGCGACCACCTACTACCTGCCGGGAGGCGTAGAAGGCGACGTCCTTGGCGACAAAACCTATATCCCGCACAACACCTCCGGCGCTGCGGACAGTATCATTTGGCAGCAAACCTACACCCCTTACACCGGGGAAGGAAATCTGCCGTATCCTCTCGTGGCCACAGGAAACCTTTACCATGGCGACATCTGCGCGTACATCACGGATGGCGTATGGCGCATGCCTTTCATAAACGAATTCGCCATGCCAGGTTGGAGTGGGATGAAAACAGTCGAGGGGCCGGAAACGTGGTGGGTTCTCCCCGACAACTATGGCATATCATGGGTAGAGTGGATGGCGGGAGATCCCCCGGCCACCGTCGACGGCGCAGGGACGTTTTGGGGCACGAACGCCAACAAATACGTCTACTTCACCTCCAAATGGAGAAGAAGATACACGTTTCCGCGGACTGTAGCTCTACGGACAACTGGAGAGAAGGTTGGCACTGGCGGTTATGCCCCCGAACAGATAGCTATAGATTGTGCGGGAACGTTATGGTCGAGAGAGCCTTATGGAGAAACCGGTGCTCGTCAGGTAATCTATGGAAGTCTGGGGGGACTCCAGCATACTACTTATCGGACTTACGGTTTAGCCGTCCGCTGCGTCAAGACCAATTAGCTGGCGAGCCTTTCTTCCGGAATCGCCTATTTTTCAGATGCGGATGACGCGGGTCTTTATCTATAAGCACAGATCCGCGTTATCCGCGTTTACCTCCCCCCCCCGATACCGCTGCCGAAGCGTTAGGTCGGACTTCCCCCAATCGCTTACGGGGCGGGCAGTGCTACCGTTGTCCGTATTCGCGCCTGAACCACAGTTCGAAGATAGGGTCGGAGAATACGTACGCTTCGCCTTCCCTCTCGATGAAGTCGCGCTCGACGAGCATGCGCTTGTTGCGTGTGATGGTCTGCGCGCCGCCCAGTTCGTAAGTGGAGGAGACTGCCGCCGAATTGAAACGATGCTCTCCGTCGGCTACGGCGCGCAACATGCCAATCTGTGCGGCCGTGAGTCTTTCCGTATCATTCATGAACATCGGCATGTTGGTGTCTATCAGCTGGCTGACGCGGCTATCGATGAGATCGTCCGTCACCGTGCCGGCCACGCCCGACCATACGAAGTAGCATAACTGCTGCAAGTACCAGGAGTGGCATTTCACGATGTCGCAAAGGCGTCCGGCTTGCGTCGGGGTAATCCGCTTTCCTGTCTTCCGGAACGACTGGAGGATAAAGGGTATCCACTCTTCTTTCTTTATCTTCTGGAGAAACAGTATCTGTCCGAAGCGGTAGAAGGGGTTGGCGGAGTTGTTGAAGATGTCCATCATCATGTGACGCTTGCTCCCGTAGAAACAATAGGATACGGCTTGCTGCTTTTGCCATACGGAACGCATCTTTCCTTCCAGTGCCTTGTATCCGTCCAATTGCGCCAATTGCTGGAACTCGTCGATACAAACGATGAGACGTATCCCCTTGGAGGTGGCCAGGCGTTCGGGCAGGTCGAGCACCTCTAAGGCTTCCCGCTCTTCGAGGTTGAATTTCAGGTCAAACGACATGCTGTCCGATGAATCGCTCTTCAGCGTGACACTTGGCGAGATAGCCCGAAGGAAGTTTTTCACGTCTTCCAGTCGCTTCTCCAGGGTCGACGCGGCGCAAGCGATGACCTCGCGGGCGAAAGTTCGGTAAAACTCCGCCTCCGTCTTAATGCTGAAAGCGTCGATATAGCATACGTGGAACTTTTTGTCTTCGTTTGTCAGTTCGTCCATCGCTTTCTTTACCAATGACGACTTTCCCCATCGGCGCGGCGAGATCAGCATCACGTTAATGCCACCGCCCAGCAACTCTTTCAATTGCCTTCGCTCCTCCACTCGGTCGACGAAGTTCTCTTTGTCGGCCAATGTCCCGTATTGAAAGGGTGATTTCATCATAAGCTGCCTCTTATTGAAGTGAATACGGGGCAAATATACAAATTATACACGGATGTATAATACACCCGTGTATAATTTGTCTGCCTCTCCCTTCTCGCTGGCGCGTTTTCACCTCGCCGGGTGCCTCTCGTAGAGCGTGATGTCGTCCAGACAGAAGTAGGCGGGGGTGTTCATGCCCCACTCGCCATTGTCGGAGGAGGAGGGGACGAAGGTGATGGTCGTGGCGTTGCGGAGAGGCGTGAGGTCGAACTTCACCCAGTCGCTTACGGGGCGGTCGGTGTCGGTTTTGTAGTCGGCCAGGAAGATGCTCGTCTCGCCCACCTTGGTGCCGTCGGCGTCGTAGCCGGTGGCGGTGACCTTGTACCAGTCGCCTTTCGCGAAGGGGCGGCTGTTGCCGTCGCCTTTCAACATGCTGGTGTAGGCGTAGGTGCTGTTGGTGATCCACGCCTCGGAGATGGTGTATATGGGTTCGAGGATGGTGAGCGTGGCCGGCGTGCCGTACTCGCCCGTGGTGCTGTCGAGGGCGAGGTAGGAGGTTCCGCTATACGCCTTTCCGCTTATGGGTGCGGGGCTGTTCCAGGTCTGGTTGTCGGTCTTGTTCATGTAGGTGAAGCCGGCGAAGCTGTATCCGCTTCCCCAGTCGGCGTAGTAGTGGCTGAACGACACGATGCCGAGCGGGTCCTTGAAGCTGGTCTGCTCGAAGGCGGTGCTGCCGGGCGTGCCTTCGGCGATGAACTCCGTCTCGGGAGCGGTGAGCCGGGCGTCGAAGCCGAGGGTGACGTACACGGGGTCGGTATCGCCTCCTATGATGTCTTCGTCACCGGGATTGTCCTTGCCGCATCCGCCAAGCGTGAGTGTGAGCGCCAATAGCGCCCATGCGTAGTTTCTTGTTCTCATTGTCTTTTCGTTATTGATGGTTCTCTAATTAGTTCCCTTATTCCCCTATTCTTCAAAATGCAGGTCCTCCACCGTGCTTATTTCGGTCGACGATTCGCCCGTCCATCCCATCTGCTGGTTGACGGCGCTGTAGACGCGCACGAAGTCCACTCGCTCGAGGCGCGCGGGCTGTCCGTCGGCATCCACGGCCCAGTCTATCTTGAACTTGCTGCCGTCGGTGTTGTTGGGATGGTTGTCGGCGTATCCCCAGTCGTAGCAGTAGCCTATCCAGGAGCCGTTCTCGTTCACGGCGTTGTCGGCCAGGCGGACGATGCCCCGGAAGGTGAGCTGGTCGGCGTCGACCCAGAGGGGATAGTAAGAAGCCTGCTGGTGGTAGCTGTTGCGGTAGACGTATCCCTCGCCACCCTGGTTGTCGGTCCAGCGCACGTCGCCGTCGGCGGGTTGGGGGCGATGGTAGGTGATGGCGTATCCGCGTGTCTCGGTCGGCTTGCCGTATTCGCTTCCGGCCAGCTCGTACCACGGGTCGTCGGGCAATCCATTGCCGTTCGCGTCGGCGGCGACGAGCACGATGCCCGGCTCCGCGCTACCGCCCGGGCGGCCGGTGGACGTGTTGGGGTTGTACGAGGCGTTGCCCCACACCTTGAAGTCGTACTCGCCCTCCACGTTGCGGATGGGCTGGGCGAATCCCACGGTGACAAATCCGCCGCAGGCGCCGAGCGAGAGGACGAGCCGTTTCCGCAACCGCTCGGTGGCCCGGGCCAGCACCTCGTCTTTGCCGAAGCCCTCCTCGTAGGCCGAGGTGGAGGTGTTGACGAACTGTCCCGGGGCGGGGACGTACTCGAGCGCGCGGTTGGCGAAGGCGGTGGGCGCGTCGGGGTCTTGCGGCTCGCCTCCGCTACCTTGCGAGGTGCGGTCGCTGAAAGCCAGCGTGTTGGGGTTCAGCCCGATGCCGGTGAACTCGAAGAGTAGCCGTCCTTGCAGGTCGAAGCAGAGCACGTCGCCCAGCACGGTGTAGTTGCGCGCCTCGGTGACGTAGAGGTTGTTGCTGAAGGGGTTGATCTGTATGCCGTAGGGGGTGTTCACCCGGGTGCCGTCGGTGATGAAGTTGTCGCGCAACACGGTGCCGGCGTTGAGGTCGATCACCTTGATGGCTCCCTCCTGCGTGGTGTAGTTGTACGTATAGGCGTAGGCCACGGGGCCGTCGATGGCGAAGTTGAGCACCCGCTCGCCGTAGCGCCGGGCCACGGCGTCGGTGGCGCAGTCTATCTTCACGAGGTCGTAGTCGCCATCCTCTATCCGGCTCCCGCGGGTCACGACGTAGACGTCGTTGGCTATGCCGGGGAGGATCTTCCCGGGGTTGTCGCCCACGACGATCTGCTTCGTCTCGCGGAACGTGGCGATGTCGACCACCGAGACGGTGTTGTCCACGCCCGTGGCGGTGCCGTTGTCGAGCGCGCCCGAGTTGGAGACGTAGAGCTTGCCGCCCTGCACGCAGATGCCGTCGGGGTTGCGTCCCACGCGTGCCAGGCCGTCCACCGTCATGGAGGCGGTGTCGATGCGCGCCACGGTGCCGTCGAAAGAGCAGACGTACGCCTTGTCGCGGTCGAAGGCGATGTAGCGGGGCTGCCGGGCGCGGCCTTCGTCGTCGGTCATCGGGATCTGGCGGAGCGACTTGCCCGTGGCGTAGTCCACGATCTCCACGGTGCTCGACACGTTGACCACGATGTAGAGCTTCCCGCCGTACAGGGCCATGTCGTTGGCCGTGTCGCCCAGTCCGCGGCGGTTGTTGGCCTGGAAGTAGTTGTCCGTTCGCTCCCCGGTGGCGAAGGAGTAGCGTGCCAGCGTGCTGTTGTTCAGGTTGAAGAGTCCCTCGCTCAGCACGTACACCTCGGAGGTTCCCTCGTCGACGTAGTTGTGCGTGGGCGGGTCGACGATGAGGACGGGTTGGTCGCCCAGGTCGTCGCAGGCGGCGAGCGATAGCGCGAAGGCCAGGCAGGCGGCGTGTGCGGTGTGTGTCAGTATCTGTTTCATATTCGTTAGTATTTCAGTTTGATGGTGGCGCGGAACGATCGTCCCGGCATGGGAAACGACTTGATGATCTCGTAGTTGCGGTCGAGCAGGTTGAGTACCTCCACGCTGGCGGTGGCGGTGAGCTTGCCCAGCTTGAGGTCGCGGCTGGCCGCGAGGCTGTGGTCGCTGTATCCGGGCAGGCGGTTGGCGGCGATGTCCTGCCCCAGGGCGTAGCGCCGTCCGGCGTGTATGAAGGCGTAGGTCAGGCTCACCCACGGCGTCTCCACGCCGACCCGGCCCGAGGCGGCCACGCGTGGCGTATAGGCGATCTGGTGCTTGTAGGTGACGCCCTCGTCGGTGTTGGGGTCGGGGTTGGTCACGTCGAGCGCGCGCTGGTAGGTGTAGTTGCCCGATAGGTTGAGGCGGATGTCGCGGCAGGGACGCAGGCCGATGGTGGCGGTGAGGTCGACGCCCTTGATGTCGACCTTGCCAAGGTTCTTCATGCTCCACACGAAGAGGTTCTTGGTGGGCACGGCCACGATCTTGTCCGTCACCCGGTTGTGGTAGGCGTCGACGGTGGCGGCCAGATAGGCGAGCGGACCGTCGGCCTCCCTGGCGTACGTCAGCCCGAGGTTGTACTGCCGGGCACGCTCGGGCTTCAGGCGGATGTCGCCCACGCCGGTGTAGTAGAGGTCGTTGAACGAGGGCAGGCGGAAGATGTCCTTGTAGAAGAAGCGGACGCGCAGCTCCTCGCTCCGCAGGAGCTTGAGCGAGGCGCTGACGTAGGGGGAGAGCTTGCGGTGCTGTCCGGCGCTCCCGCCCACCTTCACCTCCTCGCGGATGAGCGTGGCCAGGAGCGAGGCGGAGAGGGTGAGGCGCTCGTCGACGTACTTACCCGCCAGGGCGGTGAGCCACGAGTAGCGGGTGGGGGCGGCGAAGCCCAGCCCGCCGGCCGAGAGCGTGTTCACGCTCCCGTCGGTGGAGAGGGCGAACGACAGCCGGTCCAGCGCCCGGTAGAGCGCCGAGGCGGTGAGGTAATACTCCTGCTGGCGGTAGCTGTTGTCGGTCTTGCCCTCGCTGTTCTTGGTGTTGGGGTCTAAGTATCGCTGGTAGCTCCAGTTCCACTTGCCCGAGGCCTGGAACACCCATTGGTGGCTGAACTCGCGCTTGTAGTGGCTTTGCACGAAGACGTTCTTGTCCCACAGGTGCTGGTCGGACTCCTTATTATATAAGGTAGTGGCGTTGGGCAGTCCGCGCGACGACTGGTAGTAGTACGCCTTCAGCCTCCATTGCTCGCGGTCGGAGAAGTTACCGTACAGGCCCGCCTCGGCGCGTAGCGTGCGCACGGCGGTGTTGGCCCGCTTCTCGCGCGAGCTGATGGCGTCGGGCAGGTCGGCGTAGCGGAACGTGTAGGGGTAGTGTCCGTCGACCGACATCCATTCGGCGTTGGCGGTGGCCGCCCATCGGCTGCCTAACCGCCGCTCTATGCGTACGGAGGGGTTGACCAATCCCCACGAGCCGGTCTTGAACGAGGCGGCGGCGTTGGTCGCCTTTCCCTCCCCGAAGCTGGGCGTGAGGGTTTGTATGTTGAGGATGCCGGCCGCGGCGAAGAACCGCGCGGGCTGGAAGATGTTGTCGCTCTGTCCGTTGCTCAGCGAGAGGCGGTCGACGTTGTCGAGCGAGAAGCGGCCGATGTCGATCTGTCCCGTCTGCGCGTCGGTGATGGCGATGCCGTCGTATCCCACGGCGGTGTGCTGCGCGCCGAGGCTGCGTATGGAGACGGTCTTCAGTCCCCCCACCCCGCCGTAGTCCTTCACCGTGACGCCGGCGAAGTGCTTCACGGCGTCGGACACCTGCAGGACACCCATCGCCTGCATGGCCTCCCTCGAGAGGCTCTGCGCGGGAGCGGTGGCGTGCGTCTCGCGGGTGTGGTAGCGGTCCACCACGCCCACCTCGGGCAGGGCGTACGTCCGCAGGGTGTCCACCCGTTGTCGCCGCGCGGCGAGCGAGGTGGCCAGCGTCAGGCAGCAGCATGCGAGCAGTACTCGGCCGCCGTTGCCCGGAAACAGCCTGATGTATCTTTTCATCTTCCTTTAGCGTTCGTTGTAAAGTGCCCGGGCGAAATCACTTCGGCCGGACACTGTGGAAATAAACTTGGCAGAGTTTATCCATCTACGTACAGACTTTCTCTGAATCAGAGTGGTGAATGAAATGATGGGGACGGAATGGTGCCCCGGGGTCATTAAATTCAGCGCTTTTTCCTCGAAAGTGCGAAATAATAGGGTCGCATGGCAGGTCTTCTGACTTGTTCCTGTCGCGGGCGCCTTCCCGGAGAGCTGTTCTCCAGTGGCTAAAGAGTAGGTTGCTCGCGACCTTGCTCGGAACTTACAGCAGCGGGACTGTTCAGGACTTGCACCTGATTCCCTTTTCATCGCTCGCCTCGTGGTAGGTTGAGGCTCGCGAACCAATGCGACGGCAAAAGTAAGCGGTTTGCCCGGATTACGCAAGCGAAAAGGGATAACTCTTCTTGTTTTTAACTAAAGTCTCCCCTCCCTTGCCCACAGGCATGCCGTCCGCTCACCAGGAGAACCCCGCTACTCTCCCCGAGAGAAGGCCCCCACCGCTCCCCGTGAGTACGGAGCTTCTCTCCCCGTGAGTACGGAGCTTCCCTCCCCGAGAGTACGGAGCTTCTCTCCTCGAGAGTACCCCATCGACAACAACCCCAAACAATAATCACCCATACAACAACCGTATGAACGAAGAACGACAACCACGACCCACCAGCGACGCCAAACGGACGTGAAGTCCTACATTTTCAAGCATCCGCCCATCCCCGGACAGCGCAACGCCAACCCGTACCGCATAGCCTGCGAGGCCGCACGCGACGGGTGGGACAGACAAGAGCTATGTCGCGCGCTCTGAGACGACCTATAAGAAACAGACTTTACATACGAGGAGACATAGAAAGTAGTAAGTAATGGATATAAGCAAGTTAGATCGAATACATGTAAGCTGTAGACACGACAAGCGAATACGGCGAAAGAGACGAAAATATCAAAAGTATCAAAAATATCACTTGATATTTCCGGAAAAGACGAAGAGGAGGAGGAAGCTTACCGGGAAGGCGAGGAGCTGCGCAAGAAAACACCTCTCTTCCCCCAATCGATGTACGAGAATATGTCCATCCTGCTGAAGAATTCCGAGAACGGGCTGCCCACCCTGCGCTATTCCGATTCAAGCAAGCCCAGTGGAACAAGCTCAACGACGTGTTCCCCTGGCAGCTCTCCAAGGTGGCGGCCGAGCAGGATATCCCAAATACGCTGAAATATCCGGACCATATAATAGACTTTATCGATAGTCTTCCGGAGAATTTCACTACCTCAGAGGCTATAAGGGCGCGCGACATGGCGGGCTTCCCCGAGATCAAGGTGAAACGCATCCTAAAATAGTCCAATATCCATATAATAAGAAGATTAATCCTATGGATATACCCAAAAGAATATGGAGAAAATATCAAGTGATATTTTTGATACTTTTGATATTTTCACCTTGCGGCACCGCGATCTCCCTTGCCCTGTCCGCCTCCCCCGCAAGCCTCGTCCATGCGTCCATTATTCCGTACATATAACAGATGTATAACCAGGGATTGTTTTGGGCCATCCGTAAGGTTTCGCAAGTCATCCGTAAGACTTCGTAAGGTTGCGCAAGTCCTTCTTCATTCCCTGGTTCTCCAATTCTTATTAACCGAGGCTGTATCATAAGTGAAAGGCGCTATCAAAAAGAGAATATTTAGGCACGGATTACACGGATTCCGCGGCATTGTGTTCTGGAAAAGACTGCGTAATCCGTGTAATCCGTGCCTAAAAGAAAGCCGCTCCGATTTATGATACAGCCTCTGGTTTTCAAGCTAAGCCGTTCACTGTCGCTCTCGCACGCCGAGATTGCCATACGCCTGAACATCTGCCAACGCGCCGTCGAGTTCCATGTCTATCTGGCGCTCGACGGCGCTGAAGAAAGAGCTGAAAGCCCTTTACGGCGAAAAGGATGGGCAACTGCTGTTTTGCCTGTTTTTTCTTTAGCTTTCCTATCCTCCAATTGTTATCACCCGCTTGCCTGGCGCTATGCTATACACGTATCCTTTGCCCTTGAGGAGAACCTTTAGGGTATAGGTTTTGTCGGCTGTCACGGTTATCCATAAAAAAGAGCCACCGCACTTTCGCGAGATACCGGAGAGGAGCGTTGAGCATTCAAATCGTTGGTTTCGATTCTCTCGGGGTATAAGCTCGCGAAAGCACGGTGGCTGGCGTGAAACTATGCTAATTCGTTTTTTTAGTTCCGGGTGGTGGTCTGTATCGTTACCTGTACCTCCTTGCGCTCGCCATCTTGGCCTACGGCGTAGAGATGCAATCCATCGGACGGGTTGAGGCGGAATCCGTTGTCGAACTTCTGCTCAATGACGTTGTTGTTGTCGGCGGTGTACACGCATTTGATGTCGCCATCGGGGCCATCGGCGCGCACCTCGAAGGCCACGGCGTTGGTCCATCCGGCGGGGATGACGGTAAACTTGCCGTTCTTGTTCACCTCCGCGGGGCTACCCGTCCCCAGGGCGAGCTTCTCCTTGAAGATGTAGGCATTGCCGTCCGTGATATACTCGAAAGGTTGCGGATAATCGGGCAGCGGATACTCCTGAATCTTCTTGAGCGTGGCCTCTACCATGGCCTGGGTGACGTTGAATCCGCTCTTGTCGTCCCTGTACGCCTGCAAGAAACCGGTCTTCTCGAAGAAGTCGGCCAGGTTGAGCTTGGCCTTATCGCAGACCAGCTCCACGAAGTAGAGTTGGTGTTCGCCGTCGGAGCGCTTGTCGGCGTTGGGGTCGTCCTTGCGATAGTGCTCGTAGATGTCTTCGTAGAACGATACGCCGTGCGTGCCCGTCTTGCCCAGTACATTGTCTAAGTAGAGATAGAGCTGCCAGAAGGGCACCAGCTTATGGAAGAGGTGCGCGTTGTTGTCGTTGCGGTAGTGCGGCGTAGGGGTAACCCCTGGCCTATCCCTCCCGAAGAACCAGTTGAAGGCGCGCTCGTAGGTATTGAGGTATCCGTCGTCGCCGACGTTCTGCAGGTTGGTGTTCAGGGCGGTGTTGGTCGAGAAGGGCAGCAACTCCTTGACGTGTGTGCGCAGGAACATGGCCGTGAGGTTGTTGGTCACTTCGCCCAAGCCGTCCCACCGGAATCCCGGACGTGTCTGGTTGACGTGCCCGTGCTCGTGTCCGAAGACCCATACGTCACTTCCCACTATGCCGTCGGGGCTTGCCATGTAGTCGCCCGGGAAGGCGGTATGGTTGCCGGCGGCGTAGGCTCCCACTCCCTCGTTCATCACCTCCTGGTGGAAGTAGCCGCGGGTGCGGTGGTATCCGCCAAAACCGAGCGGGGGATCCAGCAAGCCCATGAATTTCCACTCCAGGTAGACCACGGCATCGTAGGCCTTCGTCAGGTCGACGCCGCGTCCCTTAGTCTTGCTCTTGACCCAGTCGAGGGGCATGGTAGCCGCGGAGTACTCGCCGCAGATGTCGAAGTAAGGGTTGACGGCGGCGTTGACGATCCTCGTCCAGTCGCTGTCGTCGTGCTGCTTGCGTATGGGGTCGAAGTATCCGTTTACCTGGCCTCCGAAGACGTTGATCTTGATGTTCGAGGGCTTCGTCGCGCTGTTGTAGTAGTACCTGACGTAGCATAGGCCCTTGCCCTCGTCGCCGGCCAGGCGCGGTATGGGGATCACGTTCTCGCCGTTGGCGAGGGTTATCCCGTCGGGACCCAGTCCGTAGCCGCCGGTCGTCTGGGTGCTAAGGGTCTGGATCTTGAAGGTGGCGGCGGTCGACGACAGTCCGCTGACGAACACGCGGAGCGTGTCGCCCAACGTGACGGAGATGCCGGTGGGGTTGTCCATCAGGCCATACGTGGAGGTCTTGTTGAGGGCGGCGTCAAGCTCTGGGTCGGGCAGGGCTTCCACGTCCATGATGCGGAACTCCGTGTTATACGTCCCTTCCAGCATCTGCAAAGCCATGGTCCGGTAAGGCTCCTGCGCATTTTCGATGATCTGTTCTTTCGTCACGCCATCTTGCAGCTTGGTGCACGAGAGGTCGGTGAACAAGGTCGTGGGGTTGAACGTCCCCGTGCCGGGACGCTGGGTGACATGGGAGGGTTCGGGCATCTCGCCTTCCGAACAACCGGCCAGCAAGGCGATAGCCATCCATGTGAAAAAAAGTCTTTTCATATTTATTCTTTAACGCGTTTAAAACTAATCTTCTTCGTTCATCACGGTGACGTAGGTGATGACATTGATGTCCGATTTGAGGCCGGTTACGGTCAGTACTCCCGCCATCGTCTTGAAGTCGACCGGCGCTCCGCCGTTGATGCCGCTGTTCTGTACCGTGCAGGCGATATTCCCCTGTCCGTCGCAGGCCAGCTTGATGGTCACGGGCGCGTCGAGCGTGATGGTCGGTGGGTCGAGGTTCAGCGTCGAGCTGTTCCAGTTGCCCCGTCCTATGGCCCCGATCTTGCTTCCTCCCTGGGAAGTTCCGCCGAGGTAGAACTCGAAAGGCAGGCTGCCGGCACCCGACACGCTTCCGGTGAAGATAGCGTCGAGCAGGTGTACGCCCCAGTCTTTCTTGCCGTAGGTGATGAGGTCGATGTCGTCGGAAGCTTGCGTGCTCACGGCCGTGATGCTCCATTTCTTGGTGGTGACCAAGGGTTCGTCGAAGGTTATGCTCTGCCAAGCTTCGATGGCGGTGGCGGCGGGTATCTCGTAGGTTTTCGAGTTCTTCACGCTGATGGCGATAGTCTTGGACAGCTCGCTGCCGTCGGTGGTGCTCACCGTCACCGTGGTGGTGCCGAAGCCCACGCTGGTGAGCAGTCCCGACGTCGGGTCGACGGTGGCCACGCTCTCGTCGTTGGAGCGGTACGTCACGGCATCCTGGTTGGCGTCGGTGGGGAGCAGGCTGACGATGTCGGCCAGGTTGAACGTGACGCCTTTGCCTATGGCGACCTCATCCTGCGCAAGCTCGATGGAGGTGGCCTTCTTGTACACCTGTATCACGTTCACTTTGAAGGTGGCGGTGAAAAAGCCTTCGTCGGCCGACTGGATGAATAGCGTGTCGACACCGGCTCGGATTCCGGTGAGGTCGCCCAGTTGGTTCACGGAAAGTATTCCCTCGTGCTTGGTGGAATAAAGCAGGCGTTTGTAGGTGGCGTTCTCGGGCGATATGGTGACCTCGAGCCGAGTCGTGCTGTTGGTGTATGCCGTCAGCTCTTTCAGGCTACCGCTGCCGGGCGCGGCCTGGGCTACCGAGATGTCGGTGACCCGGACGCTCGCGTTCTTGTCGTCGTCGTCGCTACAAGCCGCGAAGAATCCGCAGGCGATGGCGAGCATGCCCGCCGTCGCGTATCTTATCATGTTCATCATATATGTATTCACAATTTTTGGGGCGTTAATATCCGGTGTTCTGCACGAGGTTCTCGTTGGCGTTGATATAGTCGATCTTGATAGGCAACAGGTAGTTCTTCTTGGCGAAGACGAAGGGCTGGTTGATGAGTTGCGTCTCCTGGTAGAAAGAGGAGTTGTTTTTGCCTTCGTCGTTGAGTCCCCACATGCCGTTGGCGTCGTCCTTGAACCACTCCTCGGCCATCTTCCAGCGGCGCAGGTCGAAGTACCATTGCGACTCGAAGATCATCTCGACCATACGTTCGCGGCGCACGGCCTTGACCAGGGCGTCGCCGCTCTTGCCTTCAAAGTAGTTCATGGTCAGCCCGGCGCGTTCGCGTATCGCCTTGAGGTACTCCTGGGCTTTGCTGTCGAGCGAGCCTTGGTACTCGGCGCAGGCCTCGGCGTATTCGAGGTAGAGGTCGCCCAGGCGCATGATGGGGTAGCTGTACTCCTGCATCTTCCACTGCGTACCCGTGGATATGCCGTCGGGATTGATGAACTTCTTGACGGCGTATCCTCCGTAGAGGTGGTCTTGTCCCTTCTGCTTCATGCCGTTCTTTTCGCCGTTTTTCAGCTTGAGCTGGTAGGTGGAGTCGCTGTTGAATTCGTAAGGTCCCCTGTCGAAGCCCATGTCGGCGTAGAAACGCATCTCGCGGTTGAGGTGCAGGTTGCAGGTCTCTTGTCCGGCGGGCACGGTCATACGTCCCGTGGCGTCCCAGGTATATCCCAGGTTGGGGTCCTCCTCGGGCGGCAGGCCGTTGGCCGTATAGAAGATCTTGGCGGCCGTGAGCGTGGCTCCCAGCGCGCCCACGGGGTCGCTGGCGTCGGAGCGCGTGTCGATGCCCTTGGGTACGGCATGGCGTTGAGGACTGTTCCCGTTGTTCTCGCTACGCGTATTGGCCCAGATAATCTCCTTGTTCCAGTCGTCCACGAGCAACATGCGGCAGTTCAGGTAGGCTTGGCGGTTGCTTGCCGTGTACTTCTTCACGGCGGCTTCCTGCCCGAACGGGTCGGCCTTGGTGTAGGTGTATAGGGCGAATCCCTGCTTTTGGGCGAAGGTGATGGCTTCGTCGATGGCGGTCATGGCGCGTTTCCACTTCTCCTTGTCGGGAGTCTGGGGCATCAGTTGCTCGCCATTCTTGCCCCTAAGCTCGCTATAATCCGTATTGCCGTTGAAGAGCGGACTGGCGGCGTAGAGCAAGAGTTTGGCCTTCATCGCCTTCGCGATGGTTTGCGACGCCCGGCCGTAGTCGGCCTTCTGGGAACGTGTGGCGGGGAGCAGCTCGATGGCCTCGTCGTACATGGCCACGATCTTGTCCACGCACTCGTCGAAGGGCAAACGGGAGAATTTCTCTTCCGTCTCGCCTTCCTGGATGACGATGGGGCCATAGCATTGCAAGAGGAGTTGGTGATAATAGGCGATCAGGAACTTGGCTTCCCCTTTCCAATAGTTCCGCAGGGTCTCGAAAGTGGCGGCGTCGACATTGACCGGATGGGCCTCGTCGACATGGTCGAGGAAGGTATAGCATTGCCGGATGCCCTGGTACATACTTTTGGACGAGTAGTTATAGTAAGAGAATCCGCCCCAAGGGTTCATCAGGGGATTGCTGGAGCTGTACACGCCCGAGTTGAATTCCACGCATCCGAACCATTCCGACGTCCAGTGGTAGGCGCACACCAGCTCGTTGGAGGTGGCCAGTCCCGGGGTGCCGCGGAAGTCGAAATAGTCGTACTGGAAGGAGTAGCAGGTGTACAGGAAGCCCTCCGTGGTGTTTTCGTTCTTGAAGGCGTCGCCGAGCGTGGGGGTATCGTCGGGCACGATGTCCAGGAAGTTGCATGCGGTCAGCGAGAGACCGATAAATAGCGCTGATAATATTTTCGTTATATTCATATCTGTTTGTCATTTAGAAAGTGAATTGGAAGCCGAGGGAGTAGGTACGCAGGGGAGGATAGGCCAAGCCGCGTCCGCTACCTATTTCCGGATCCCAGTTCTTGAATTTGCTGAAGGTGAGCAGGTTCTGCCCGGCCAGGTAGATGCGGGCAAACTTGTAGGTGTACCCGATCTCGGCGTTTTTCAGGCGCATGAAACGGCCGTCGCGCAACCAGTAGGTGGAGTTCTGGTAGTTGTTGTGGTCGGCCACGCCCGATACCAAGCGGGGATAGGCGGCGTTCGGGTTCGGGTTGCTTTCCGACCAGTAGTCGTCGGCGATGAACTGGTAAAGCTGCGTGTACTGCGTGCCGAACGGGTGTATGTTCTTCATCATCAGGCTGGTGTTGCCCACGCCCTGGAAGAAGACGCTGAGGTCGAAGCCCTTGTAGGTAGCCGACGCGCCGAAGCCATACACGATCTGGGGCACGGTGGGATTGCCTATCAGCGCCTGGTCGTTGCCATCCAGCATGCCGTCGCCATTGAGGTCCTTGTACTTGATGTCGCCGGGCATCACGTCGTAAATGCTCTTTGGCAAGTCGGGCCTTAGCGTGTAGTTGCCGTTGGCGTCCTTGGTGAAGTCACTCTCGGCATACAGTCCGTCGGCCACATATCCCTTTTCGAGGTTCAGGGACTTGCCGATTTCGGACTGGTACCTGTTGGCTTCGTCGTACGGCGGCTCGTCGCGGTCGAGCAAGGTGTTCTTGGCGTACGTGAAGCTTCCCTTCACGTTGATGAACAGCTCGTTGTTGAGGAATCCCTTGTTGTAGTCCACCGTGAGGTCGATACCCTTGTTCTTCACCTTGCCGATGTTGGCGTAAGGCCTGTTGTCGCCAAGGATACCCGATTCGGTGGGGATGGTGCGGTATTGCATAAAAATGCCGTCGCGGATCTCGCGGTAGACGTCGGCGGTGACGGAGAGCGAGCGGAACAGCTCGAGGTCAAGACCGATATTCAGCTTCTTGCCTTTCTCCCAGTGGGCGCCGACGGCACCGTACTTCGTGATGGTGGCACCCGACATGCTATGGTGGCTGTCGACCGAACCAAACTGGAAGCTACCGCCACTGAGGTTGACCTCGGTGAGGTAGGGAAACCGCGAGCCGTCTATGCTCGAGTTACCCACGATACCCCACGAGCCGCGTATCTTGAGGTTGGATACCACATCCTCGAGGGGTTTCCAGAAGGCTTCGCGCGAGATGTTGTATCCCAGGGCGAACGCGGGGAATAGTCCGAAGCGGCTGCCTTTCTCGAAATTCTCGGAACCGGTGTATCCCAGGTTGACCTCGGCGAGGTAGCGTCCGTCGTATCCGTAGGTGAAGCGTCCCGAAAGGCCTTGGTAGCGGTTGGGGAGCGACTCGCGGAAGTTGGAGGGCTTGTTGTTGTTGTAGTTCCTCTGCAGGTAGACGATCAGGCCGCTCACGTCGTGCTTGCCGAAGGTGCGTGCGTAGTCTAAGCTGAGCTGGATGTTCATCAGCCGGTCGCCACTCGCGTCGGTGCTGGTATTCAGCGCGTTCCGTCCGGCGTTCAGCTTCGGCTTGATCACGTCCGGCGAGTAGGTGAGGTCGGGGTTGGCGGCGATCAGGTCGGGGTCGACCTCATAGAACGTGGGCTGGAAGTCGCGCGTTACGCTGGTGGATGTCCAGTTCTTGAACGAGATCAGTCCCTTGACGGTGAGTCCCTCGGTGATGAAGTTCAGCTTCTGCGCGATGTCGAACGAGGCGATGGTGGTGCTCTCGTTGCGTTCCTTGTATCCGCTCACCATCTGCGCGTAGGGGTTGTGGTAGAGCGGCACGTTGCCATCTTGCGGGTGAGGGCCGCCATACTTGTTACCGAAGCGGATGCGGTCGTCGTCCATGTCGGGGTAATAGGCGGGGAAGAGCACGCCCGGCGAGTTGAACACCTCACTGTAGAGGTCGCCCGAGGAGTAGCGCGAACCGCCATAACTCAGGATCTGCGTGTTGAGGCGGACAGCTACCTTGGTAGTCTTCGTCAGGTCGGCCACGATGTTTCCCTGCAGCGAGTAGCGTTGCTGGCGGATGTTGTTGTTGAACTTGTTCTGCGGGTCGCTCTTCAGCATACCGTTGTCGTTGTTGAACGTGGCGTTGAGGAAGTAGGTGACCTTCGATCCTCCGCCCGTGACGTTGAGGTTGACCGTCTGGTTGTACGAGGCGTTCTTGAACAGCACGTCCTGCCAGTCCACGTTGGGGTAAATCAGCGGGTCCCCCCCCCCGCGGTATGCTGGATCTTGCTCTGGCTGAAGGGGAGGTTGGCTACCGAGGTGCTGGGATTACGTGTCAGGATGGCTTCGTTGAACATGCGCATGTAGTCCACGCCGTCGGCCAGGTCGATCACTTTCGTGGGTTGGGTCATCTGTCCCTCGACACGGATGTTGATCCTGGCCCGCTCGGAGTTCTTTCCCTGGCGCGTGGTGACGAGCATGACGCCGCTGGCGCCTCTCGAGCCATAGAGCGCCGTGGCGGCCGCGTCCTTCAGCACGGAGAAGCTCTCGATCACCTCGGGAGGCAGCGCGTTGAGGTCGCCCGTGCTCACTTCGACACCGTCGATGAAGATCAGGGGGGTGGAGCCTCCGCCGAAGGTGGAGATACCGCGTATCCAGAAGCTGGCGCCATCGGCTCCCGGCTCGCCCGAACGTTGCACGCTCACCACGCCGGCCAGCTTACCGGCGAAGGCCGTGCTCAGGCTGCTGGAGGGCACGCGGAGTTCCGCCGGCTTGATGGTCTGCACGGCTCCTACCACGCTCTCTTTCTTCTGCTTGCCGAAACCCACGACCACCACGTCGTCCAACGTCTGGCTGTCGGGTTCCAGGGTAATGTTGATCACGCTTTGGTTGCCGATAGGCACCTCTTGCCGCTTCATGCCGATGTAGGAAAATTCCAGTACGCCACCGTCGCCTTCGACCGTGATGGAGTACCGGCCGTTCACGTCGGTCGCCGTGCCGATGGAGCTGTTGCGCAGCTTCACGGTGGCGCCGATCACAGGTTCGTTGTTGAGCGATCCGTCCAGCACGACACCAGTGATGACGCGTTTCTTCTTTTGCTGTTGTGCCGCAGGCGCGGGAGCCACTTTCTTGAGCATCACTTTGTTTCCGCTCACGGAGTGGGAGATACCGGTCCCGCTAAGCAGGGTGTTCAGGACTTCGTCTATCGATCCCTTGGCGCTGATGTCCCGTTTTTCCGTGGGGACGTCTTCCGTCTTGTAGATAAACCGATAGTCGCTGTTCGCTTCAATCTGGCGAATGGCTTGCTCCAACGTCATGGCTTTTCCGGTTACGGACACTTGCCGTTGAGCAGCTTGTAGCGTTGTGCATGTAAAAAGGATGAGTAGCAAGATTCGCCATCTCAGACTCACCCTCTTCTTAAAAATAGGTCTGAATCCCATAAAAATGGTTGTTTAATGGTAAATAAAAAGGATAACTAAATATACTGAAAAGGATAACTAATACAAGATTATCGTTTTGTCATCAATGTCGTATTTCCTGAGGTTCATGAGGTAACAGATTTGCGAGGCTATGTCGTTTATGTCTTCGTCCACGTGGAAGCTTCCGCTGAACGCCGTTTGGGGCGACACGTCGGCTTTTATCCGGATTTCGGCGTCGTAGAGCTTGTCGATCGCGCTGATCAGGCGATCTATACGTACGTTGCGGAACGAGAAATAGCCATCTTTCCAGGTGATGTCGTCGGTCAGCGTTTCCTTGAAGACGGCACCGTTCTCGGGGTTGTACAGGATGGTTTGCGAAGGCAGCAGCGAGGTGCGCTTGCCGCTTGCCTGGGACATGAAGTCGATCTTGCCCTCGAACAGGCTGATGTCGTACTTGCCGCTCTTTTTATGATCCACCTGGAATACGGTGCCTTTCACTTCGATGGTGCCCCGGTCGACATACACCTTGAACGGATGGCGGGCATCCTTGGTCACCTCGAACAAGGCGCTGCCGCTGAGCTTGACATCGCGGCCCTCCTTGAACTCCGAAAGGTAGCGTATGCCGCTTCCCCGTTCGATCCATACCACCGAGCTGTCGGGCAAGACGTGGCGCGTAGGTTCCACGGCGGCAATTTCCACGAAATGGGGCTTAGGGTATCCCGTCCACTGGTACAGCAGGTAACCGGCCAAACCTATCACCAAGCCGGCGACCGCGGCGGCGGCATAGCCGCGCCAGCCTCTTCCGAGGAGGGGTCTGACGCGCTTCTCTCCCGCTATGCGCCGTTCGATGGATCGGTATATTTCCTCGCCCGTTTTCTCGTCGTCGGGATTCGCGGCGTGCGGCGCGTCCCATTGCTGCCGCATGACTTGGCGCATCCGCGCTTTGTCGATGAGCTGCCGCTGTCCTTTGGAAGACAAGCTTCCGGTGAGCAACCGGAAGATATATGTCGCCATGGAATTATCGTTCTTCATTGCTATAGTTGGGTTGACTGTTTACCCTGAATACACAATGACCGCACGAACTACTACAACGCGAAATGTTAAAAACGCGGGAAATGGGAAGGGGAACACCTCGCCCCTCGAAGAGGTGTCGTGCAAGGTCCTGCCCCGGAGACGCGAAAGCTTTATGCAAATCCGCATGAGACGAAAAGCCCGGGCTTTTCGTTTCTCGCGAATCCGTAGTTGAAATTTGTCGCCCTCGCGAAATCCCCATGCGGCGCATGAGAACTTCGCGGATCAGCGAAGATTCGCCCACGACGACGGCAATGATAGGGCCGAACTCTCCTTCTTCCCGTATACATAACAGGACACAAAGTGGGGCACCGGGAATATCCTGTGTTTGGGCAGAACCTCTCTACATGCCGATCATTACAAAATCTGTGCGAATCTGTGTAATCTGTGGTGAACTCCCGTCAATCGTGATCGGCGTGTCGCACCACTAACCATTCGCCCAGCGTGCGGGTCTCCTTGCTGAACGCCGCGCCGATCTTCACCAATCGTTTGCCGCTGGCGTTATAGGGGATGAGGTATCCCTTCTCGTCGATCTGCCGCAGCGCGTCGGCCGCGGTGCCGTAGCCGATCATCTTGAACTCGAAGACGTAGACGGTGCCGGCGATCTCCACCACGAGGTCGGCGCGGCCCTTGGCCGTCTGCCGCTCCATGCGGGCGTATTCGCCGATGAGGGT
>JAISIZ010000018.1 GCA_031261785.1 Mediterranea sp. (in: CFB group bacteria) | reverse complement strand
CTTTTTTCTCCATTCCCGAAATCTGATTACAAAAGCCCGGGCTTTTTTCTCCATTCCCGAAATCTGATTACAAAAGCCCGGGCTTCTCGCTCCTTGCGAATCCGTGGTTGAAATTTGTCGACCTGGCGAAATCCCCATGCGACGCGTGAGACCTTCGCGGATCAGCGAAGATTTGCCCACGACGACGACGATGATAGGGCCGGAACTCTCCTGGTTATCAATGCACGCTACGTGATAGCGGAGAAAAGTGATGAAGTCAGGTGTCGGGCGTTATGTCGAGACGGCCGTCTTTGGGATACCTTTTTCCGGGAGTATAAGATAAATTAATAGGTGCACCGTCCCTTGTATTGTATAAATGCCTATCTTTGTGCCACTTTTTACGAAAGAAGAAGAATTAAGCATTAATAGAATTAGAACAGGAAGAAATGGCACAAGAAGACGTTTTCAAGAAACTTGTCTCGCATTGCAAGGAGTACGGTTTCGTATTCCCGTCGAGCGACATTTACGATGGACTGGGCGCCGTGTACGATTACGGCCAGATGGGCGTTGAGCTGAAGAACAACATCAAGCGCTACTGGTGGGACAGCATGGTGATGCTACACGAGAACATCGTGGGGCTGGATTCGGCCATATTCATGCACCCCACCATCTGGAAGGCATCGGGACACGTCGACGCGTTCAACGACCCGCTCATCGACAATAAAGATTCCAAGAAACGCTACCGTGCCGACGTGCTGATAGAAGAGCAGCTGGCGAAGTACGACGACAAGATAAACAAGGAGGTGGGCAAGGCCGCCAAACGCTTCGGCGACACCTTCGACGAGGCGCAATACCGTGCCACAAGCCCCCGCGTGCTGGAGCACCAGGCCAAGCGCGACGCCCTGCACGACCGATTCGTCAAGGCACTGAACGAGACCAACCTGGAGGAACTCCGGCAAATCATCGTCGACGAGGAGATTGTCTGCCCCATCTCGGGCACCAAGAACTGGACGGAGGTGCGGCAGTTCAACCTCATGTTCTCCACCGAGATGGGTTCCACCGCCGACGGCGCCATGAAGATCTACCTCCGCCCCGAAACGGCGCAGGGCATATTCGTGAACTACCTCAACGTGCAGAAGACGGGACGCATGAAGATTCCCTTCGGCATCGCCCAGATAGGCAAGGCGTTCCGCAACGAGATCGTGGCCCGGCAGTTCATCTTCCGCATGCGCGAGTTCGAGCAGATGGAGATGCAGTTCTTCGTCCGCCCCGGCACCGAGCTGGAGTGGTTCGCCAAGTGGAAGGCCCTCCGCCTGAAGTGGCACCAGGCGCTCGGCTTCGGCGCCGACCACTACCGCTACCACGACCACGACAAGCTGGCGCACTACGCCAACGCCGCCACCGACATCGAGTTCCTCATGCCCTTCGGCTTCAAGGAGGTGGAGGGCATACACTCGCGCACCGACTTCGACCTGTCGCAGCACGAAAAGTTCTCGGGCAAGAGCATCAAGTACTTCGACCCCGAACTGAACGAATCGTACACGCCCTACGTCATCGAGACCTCCATCGGCGTGGACCGCATGTTCCTCAGCGTGATGAGCGCCTCGTACAAAGAGGAGACGCTGGAGGGCGGCGAGACGCGCGTGGTGCTCCGGCTGCCCGCCCCGCTGGCGCCCGTGAAGCTGGCCGTGATGCCGTTAGTGAAAAAAGACGGACTGCCCGAGAAGGCGCGCGAGATCGTGGACGACCTCAAGTTCCACTTCTACTGCCAGTACGACGAGAAAGACAGCATCGGCAAGCGCTACCGCCGCCAGGACGCCATCGGGACACCCTACTGCGTCACCGTCGACCACCAGTCGACAGAGGACAACACCGTCACCCTGCGCGACCGCGACACCATGCGGCAGGAACGAGTGCCCATCGGCGAGCTGAACGCCATCATCGGGCACCGCGTGAACATCACCTCGCTGCTGAAAACGTTATAAAGTAAATTATTCCCCCTGACGAAATGAGAAAAACAAATCAATTATACGCCGCCCTGCTCTTGCTGCTCACCGTAGCTTTAGGCGCCTGCGGCGAGACCGAAGAGGTGAGCCGTTACGACAACTGGCGGACGCGGAGCGACGCGTTCATGGACAGCATCGCCAAGGTGTACCAGGATCAGCAAAGTGGAGAACTCAACGTGACCGACGAGAAGGACCGCCTCTACGCCTTCCAGGACCAAACGAACGGCAAGACCATCTACGTGAAGAAGATCGAGAGCGGCTCGGGCACCGTGTCGCCTTACTTCACCTCGACGGTAAACGCCTACTACCGCATGTCGTACTTCAACGGCGACGTGGTGCAGCAGAACTTTAGCGGCGACGCGCCAACCGGTGTGGGCGACGCGCCCGCCACGTTCACCATCAGCAGCCTCATCACCGGCTGGCAGTACACGCTCATCTACATGAAGGTGGGCGACTTCTGGACCATCTACATCCCCTACGAGAGCGGCTACGCCGACGGCACGGGGGGCGACGGTACCCTGCAGCCCTACTCGGCGCTGGTGTACAACGTGAAGCTCGACGCCATCACGGAGCTGACACGGGGCGAGTAAACGCTCATTCGTCGGGCAAAGCGAAATTCATTAGACGCTGATGACACGGATGACACGGATCTAAAATATATAAATCCGTGTCATCAGCGTCATCAGCGTCTAAAAAATCATCGCACAAGATTACCCCGCACGAAGCGTAACTGGAGCGCCTTGTTCTCCGCCGCTTCCATCACCTCCCGTTCGCCGGGACCTTTGTCGTTGATGCCACAAAGGTGGAGCACGCCGTGTATGATGACGCGGCGCAGCTCTTCGTCGTATGCCGTGCCAAACTGCCCGGCATTGGTACGTATGGTATCGAGGCTGATAAAAAGATCGCCCGAAAGACGGTCGCCCTCGCTGTAGTCGAAGGTGATGATGTCCGTGTAGTAATCGTGCCGCAGGTATTGGCGGTTCACTTCGAGGATTTTCTCGTCGGAGCAGAAGACGTAGGCTATCTCGCCCACGCGCTTGCCGTACGTGGCGGCCACCCGCTTGATCCATTCGGTGGTCTCCCGCTTCTTGATATGGGGCATGCGTACGCCCTCGGTCTGGTATGTCACTGGCATGATGCTATATGATATGATTAATGTATGTACGTGGGTGACGCGTGATGTCTTTGGCGGCGTTAGTGGAAGAAGAGGTAGCTCACGAATATGGCGGCGATGATGCCCGCGGCATCGGCAATCAGTCCGCAGGTCACGGCGTTGCGCGTCTTGCTGATGCCCACGCTCCCGAAGTAGACGGCGAGGATGTAGAACGTAGTGTCGGAGGCACCGCGTATCACGCAGCTCGCCCTTCCCACGAACGAGTCGGGTCCCATCTCCTTCATGGTGTCGATCATCAATCCGTTGGCGGCGCTGCCGCTCAGCGACTTCATCAAGCCCGTGGGGAGCGCCCCCACGAAGCTGGTGTCGATGCCGCAAAGGCCGACCACATAGCCGATGCCGTCGACCACGTAATCCAACGCCCCCGACGTGCGGAACACGGCGATGCCCACCAGGAACGCCACCAAGTAGGGGATGATGCGCACGGCGGTGGTGAACCCTTCCTTGGCGCCGCGCACGAAGGCGTCGTACACGTTGATCTTCCGGCGCACGCCCGTGAGGATGAAAAGGATGATGACGCTGAACAGCAGGATGTTGGCCACCAGCGTGGAGTAGGTCTGCATTTGCTCGCGGGGGAGGCTGACGAACAGCCAGATCAGCGCGGTGAAAAAGAGGCAGGCCACGCCCAGCAGCGTGAGGATGGGCTTGTTGATGAGGTTGATCCGTTGCGACACGCTCACGGCGATGACGCCCGCCAGCGTGGAGACGAACGTGCTCAGCAGGATGGGGATGAACACGTCGGTGGGCTGCGCCGCCCCCAGTTGCGCCCGGTAGACCATGATGCTGATGGGTATGATGATCAGTCCCGAGGTGTTGATGACCAAGAACATGATCATGGAATTGGAAGCCGTGTCTTTTTTCGGGTTCAGCTCTTGCAGCTCCTCCATCGCCTTCAGTCCCAAGGGCGTGGCGGCATTGTCGAGGCCCAGCATGTTGGCCGACATGTTCATGAAGATGGATCCCAGCGCGGGATGTCCCTTCGGGATGTCGGGAAAGAGCCGGCAGAGCACCGGGCTGAGGAAACGCGCCAGGGCGTTGATGAGTCCGCTCTCCTCGCCGATCTTCATGATGCCGAGCCAGAGCGAGAGCACGCCCGTCAGCCCCAGCGAGATCTCGAACGCCGTCCTCGACGAGTCGAACGTCGCGTTCATGATGGCGGTGAATATCTCCGTGTCGCCCCAGAAGACGACCCTGACCAGCGCCACCACGAAAGCGACGACGAAGAAAGCTATCCAGATATAATTGAGTACCATGGGCGGAGGTTGCTTGAGTAATAAACGCGAAAGTAGGCAATTTATTTGGGAAAGAAACGAACGGCGTACGCAAACTCTTCGTATATTTGCCGAACAATAAGATAAAGGATATAGAAATCCAGATAGTTTATAGTCTCAAAAGAATAGAAAATGAGTATAGGATCTTTGCAATATACGATACCTTTCTGGACATCCATCTCCGTGGCAAATCACACTGCCCCGACTTGTATTGAGATATGTGCGGGGGCAGGTGGGCAGGCTATAGGACTGGAGAGAGCTGGCTTTCGCCACTTAGCGTTAGTTGAAATAGAAAAAGAATATTGCCGCACACTACAGACGAATCGTCCCGACTGGAACGTTATCAACGAAGATGTAAAGGCGTACCAAGCAGATCGCATTGAAGATTTGGACCTATTTGCGGGAGGGGTTCCCTGTCCCCCCTTTTCTTTTGCCGGCAAACAATTAGGGCATAAGGATGAACGGGATTTATTCCCTGAGGCGATACGGCTTATAGCCGCCCTTCTCCCCCGCGCTATTATGCTGGAAAATGTACGCGGCCTGTTTGCTCCTCGTTTCAAAGAATATCGGCAGCACATCCAATCCTCCATCGAATCCCTGGGATACCGAATATATTGGCAATTGCTGAACGCCTCTGATTATGGAGTTCCACAACTCCGTCCCCGCACCATATTAGTAGGTATACGCAACGATATCAATACGACTTTCCACTTTCCCAAGCAACAAGAAAAGCGATGTTCTGTTGGGGAAGCTCTATTTGATTTGATATCAGAGAATGGATGGCCTCAAGCCTACCAGTGGAAAGAACAAGCCATCAATGTCGCTCCGACGATCGTTGGTGGATCAAAAAAACATGGAGGTCCCGATTTAGGGCCTACCCGGGCAAAAAAAGCGTGGGCCTCTTTAGGGATTGATGGAAGCGGCATTGGGAACAATGCTCCTGATGCAGATTTTGAAGGAATGCCTCGTCTAACAAATCGTATGGTGGCACGCCTGCAAGGATTCCCTGATGATTGGACTTTCGCAGGAACCAAAACCAATGTGTACAGACAAATAGGGAATGCATTCCCCCCACCTGTCGCAGAAGCGATTGGAAAAGAAATACTAAAGTGCATAAAAAAAAGGGGATAATCATGGAGAATAGTTTTCATTCTATTATCGAGATGGCACGCGCCAATTATCACAAAGAACTGCTTCAGTCAATTCTAACGGTAGACAAAGAGGGCTTTCCAAGCAATGCGGACAAGCACAGTAGTCTGTCCACACGAATAGCTCAAGGAATAACAGACTTATTGAAAACGAATATTCGCCCCAAAGAGGTGGGACAAACATCCGGAAGGAAGTTTGAGATTATCAACATGCAATTCCTTCAACAGGTTTTTCCACACATAGAGATCTTTCGTCCCGGAGAATGGTGTATCCAACGTTTAGGAAACAAGAACAGAACCACGATCTCTGATTTTGAACAATATGCACACTTGGCCGACTTGGAGGAGTTAGCCCAAAACAACAATGTATTAGCCGCAGCCTTAGGGAACGATTATATGGTGAACCCTGATATCGTAATATCTCGTTCTCCGTTAGAGGATGAAGACTTAAACGCACATGGAACATTGGTTGATGATACTTTCGCAAGAAAGACCATGCTGCGCAAGACAAATGGGGGAAGTGCCATTCTACATGCCAGCATCTCTTCTAAATGGACCATTCGCTCCGACCGAAGCCAGAATAGCAGGACGGAAGCTCTAAACCTAATACGCAACAGGAAAGGGCATTTGCCACATATCATCATTGTGACAGCCGAGCCGATGCCAAGCCGTATAGCCTCTGTCGCATTGGGTACTGGCGACATTGATTGCGTATATCATTTTGCGCTAAACGAATTAATCCAAGCCGTAGAGCAGATTGGTTCAGAAGACTCTATGGAAATATTGCATATTATGATTGATGGGAAGCGCCTGAAAGACATCTCGGATTTGCCCTTTGACTTAATCGTATAACAATTAATGGAACAAGAAGATTTTAGCATACGGGAGCATCCGCTCTCTTCCAAGGAACGGGACTTCGAGAACGCGCTCCGGCCGTTGAGCTTCGAGGATTTCAGCGGACAGGACAAGATCGTGGACAACCTGCGCATCTTCGTCAAGGCGGCGAGGCTGCGGGGCGAGGCGCTCGACCACGTGTTGCTGCACGGGCCTCCCGGACTGGGAAAGACGACACTCTCCAACATCATCGCCAACGAACTGGGCGTGGGATTCAAAATCACCTCCGGACCGGTGCTCGACAAGCCGGGCGACCTGGCGGGCGTGCTCACCAGCCTCGAGGCCAACGACGTGCTCTTCATCGACGAGATTCACCGCCTCTCGCCCGTGGTGGAGGAATACCTCTACTCGGCCATGGAGGACTATCGCATCGACATCATGATCGACAAAGGGCCATCGGCACGGAGCATACAGATCGACCTCAGCCCCTTCACGCTGGTGGGAGCCACGACTCGCAGCGGGTTGCTCACGGCGCCGCTCCGCGCGCGCTTCGGCATCAACCTGCACCTGGAATACTACGACAACGAGGTGCTGGCCCGCATCATACGCCGCTCGGCCGCCATACTCGACGTGCCCTGCTCCACGCAAGCCGCCGCCGAGATCGCCTCGCGCAGCCGGGGCACCCCGCGTATCGCCAACGCCCTGCTCCGCCGCGTACGCGACTTCGCCCAGGTGAAAGGCTCCGGCTCCATCGACACCGAGATCGCCAAGTACGCCCTCGAGGCGCTCAACATCGACCGCTACGGGCTGGACGAGATTGACAACAAGATACTCTGCACCATCATCGACAAGTTCAAGGGAGGCCCCGTGGGGATAACGACCATCGCCACCGCCCTGGGCGAGGACCCGGGAACCATCGAGGAGGTGTACGAGCCGTTCCTCATCAAAGAGGGTTTCATGAAGCGCACGCCCCGGGGACGCGAAGTGACCGAACTGGCCTACAAGCACCTCGGACGCAGCCTCTACGGGAGCAACAGTCAACAACATACGTTGTTTAGTGATTAGTGTTTAGTGATTAGTGATTGGCGGATGGAACATAGGGCAGAAATCTTAAAAGATAAAAGCAAGGCTTTCGCTATTCGGATAGTAAAGCTATACAGATATTTGTGCACGTCTAAAAAGGAGATGGATTTAGCAAGGTTGACCAATCGCAGAGCAGGATGCCCTGAAAGGGCTGAAATGTGGCTGAAAGCCCTTTCAGGGCGCTCATCCAGCGCTTCGTTCATTACTAATCGCTCATCACTAATCACCAACCTTTCAAATCTTTCAGGCCTTCTGTTCATCGGCTTGTCAATTCTGAACTCGAATACTTGCGAAAGTTCAGTAATGAGATTATTAACCGCGAGTATACGCACCGCCAAAACGGGTACCAGCGCCAATCACTAATCACTAATCACTAATCACTTGAGCACTAACTTAAAGTCCCTGGCGAAAGATACCGCCATCTATGGAGCGAGCAGCATCGTGGGCCGCTTCCTCAACTACCTGCTGGTGCCGCTGTACACGGCGGTGCTGTCGGCGGCCTCGGGCGGGTATGGCGTAGTGTCGAACGTCTACGCCTATACGGCGCTGATACTCGTGTTGCTGACGTTCGGCATGGAGACGGGATTCTTCCGCTTCGCCAACAAGAGCGACGAGGACCCGATGAAGGTGTACGCCAACTCCCTGATCTCCGTAGGCGGCCTGTCGCTCATCTTCGTCCTGTCCTGCCTGCTCTTCCTGAGGCCCATAGCCGACGCGCTGGAGTATGGCGAGCATCCCGAGTACATCGCGATGATGGCGGTAGTGGTGGCGTTGGACGCGTTCCAGTGCATCCCCTTCGCCTACCTGCGCTACAAGAAACGCCCCATCAAGTTCGCCAGCGTCAAACTGCTCAACATCGCCGGATCGATAGGGCTGAACTGCTTCTTCTTGCTGCTCTGCCCCTGGCTGCATATCCATTCGCCGGAACTGATCGCCTGGTTCTACGACCCCGATTACCTGGTGGGATACATCTTCGTGAGCAATCTCATCGCCTCCACCGTGCAGCTGTTCTTCTTCATCCCCGAGCTGCGGGGCTTCGCCTACCGGATAGACAAGGCGCTGCTCAAACGCATGGTCGTTTACTCGTTTCCCCTGCTGGTGCTGGGCGTAGTGGGCATCCTGAACCAATCGGTGGACAAGATCATCTTCCCCTACCTTTTCGCCGACCATAACGAAGGCTTCCGCCAGTTGGGCATCTACGGCGCCGCGACCAAGATCGCGCTGGTGCTGGCCATGTTCACGCAAGCCTTCCGCTACGCCTACGAGCCGTTCGTGTTCGGCAAGGCCAGGGACGGGAAAGCGAACGACAACATCCGGACGCAAGCCGCCGCCATGAAGTACTTCCTCATCTTCGCCTTCCTGGCCTATCTGGCCATCCTGTTCTATCTCGACCTCTTCCGTTACCTGATTGGCAAAGACTATTGGGATGGCCTTCGCGTGGTGGGCATCGTGATGGGCGCCGAGGTGTGCAAGGGCATCTATTTCAATCTCTCCTTCTGGTACAAGCTCACCGACGCGACGCGGTGGGGAGCCTACTTCGCCATCGTGGGATGCGCCATCATCGTGTCGATGAACATCCTGCTCGTGCCCCTATACGGCTACGTCGCCTCGGCGTGGGCGTCGGTGGCGGGCTACGGCGTCATCGTGCTGCTCTCCTACTGGATGGGACAGAAAAAATATCCCATACCATACGACCTGAAGGGAATCGGGCGCTACCTGTCGCTGGCGGCGGCGCTCGGCTTCGTCGGGATGTACCTGCCTGTCGAGCATACGGTGGCGCGGCTGGCCATACGCACGGCGCTCCTCCTGCTGTTCGTGGCTTATATCCTGAAAACAGACCTGCCACCGAACCAAATACCCCTCATCAACCGTTTTATAAAGAAAAGGTAACTGTATGAAAACAAACGAACGAAAATTCTTCTCCATCAAGTCCTTTCTTGGCGAGTATCTGGACCTGCGTAAAGACAAGGACAACGAGCTGGCTACCATCGATTCCATCCGCAAGGGGGTGGAGTTCAAGGGGGCGAATCTCTGGATCCTGATATTCGCCATCTTCATGGCCTCGTTGGGGCTGAACGTCAACTCCACCGCCGTCATCATCGGCGCCATGCTCATCTCCCCGCTGATGGGGCCTATCATGGGCATCGGCCTCTCGGTAGGCCTGAACGACTTTGCCCTGATGAAACGTTCGTTCAAGAGCTTCATCATCACCACGGCCTTCAGCGTGGCCACCTCCACGCTCTTCTTCCTCATCGCGCCCGTCACCGGCTCGCAGTCGGAGCTGTTGGCCCGCACCTCGCCCACCATCTACGACGTCTTCATCGCCCTTTTTGGCGGCCTGGCGGGCGTGACGGCCCTCTCCACCAAGGAGAAGGGGAACGTCATCCCCGGCGTGGCCATCGCCACCGCCCTGATGCCGCCCCTCTGCACCGCCGGCTATGGGATAGCCACGGGCAACCTCATGTTCTTCCTCGGGGCGTTCTACCTCTACTTCATCAACACCGTCTTCATCAGCCTGGCCACCTTCATCGGCGTGCGGGTGATGCACTTCCACGGGAAAGAGTTCGTCGACACCGCCCGTGAGAAACGGGTGCGCCAATACATCATCCTCGTGGCGCTGTTCACCATCTGCCCCGCCATCTACCTCACCTACGGCATCATCAAGGACACGCTGTACGAATCGGCCGCCAACCGCTTCATCAGCGAACAGCTCAGCTTCGAGAAGACGCAGGTGCTCGACCGCTCCATCAAGCCCGAGCAGAAAGAGGTCCGCGTGGTCCTCATCGGTTCCGAGGTGCCCGAGGCCTCACTCGCCATCGCCCGCGAGAAGCTGAAGGACTACAAGCTCGACGGCACCGCCCTCACCGTGGTGCAGGGCATGAACAACGCCAATGTCGACGTCTCCTCCATACGCGCCATGGTGATGGAGGATTTCTACAAGAACAGCGAGCAACGCCTGCAGGAGCAGCAAAGGCAGATCGCCACCCTGGAGGCCAACCTCGAACGATACAAATCCTACGATGCCATCAGCCACACCCTCGTGCCCGAGCTACGGGTGCTCTACCCGTCGGTGCGCTCGCTCTCCATAGCCCATTCCATCGAGGTCGGCGTGAACGACACCACGCACGTCGACACCTTGGTGATGGCCGTGATGGGATTTGCCAAGCCACCTACCGACGCCGAGCGGAAAACCATCGGCGAGTGGCTGAAAGCCCGCATGGGCACCGACAAGCTCAAACTGATTACCGAATAAATGATTCCTCCTAAGAAATTTCCCGAAACAATGACACAACGATCCATCTCACTCCTGCTCGTCCTCCTCTTTTCCCTCTCCAACGTCCTGGCCGACGAGGGGATGTGGATGCCCGGACGGCTGAAAAAAGACAAACGCACCAACCGCATGATGCGCGAACTGGGCCTGCGCATGCCCGTGAAGAAGATATACGACCCCGAACATCCCTCTCTCTCCGACGCCATCGTCAGCTTCGGCGGCTTCTGCTCGGGTGTGGTGGTATCCGACGACGGACTGGTGTTCACCAACCACCACTGCGGATTCAGCAGCATACAGCAACACTCCTCCGTAGAGCATGACTACCTCACCGACGGATTCGTGGCGCGGACCCTCGACGAGGAGCTGCCCAATCCCGAGCTGTACGTCCGTTTCCTCCTCAGCCAGGAAGACGTCACCCACCGCGTGCTCGCCGTCGTCCCTCCAACCGCTACCGAGGAGCGTCGCTCGGCGCTGGTGGATTCCATGACGACGGTCATAGGCAGGGAAGTGTCCGAAAGGGATTCCACGCTTACGGGCGTGGTCAACGCCTATTACTCCGGCAACGAGTTCTGGCTGTCGACCTACCGCGACTATACCGACGTCCGCCTGGTCTTTGCCCCACCCACCTCGGTGGGTAAGTTTGGATGGGATACCGACAACTGGATGTGGCCCCGACACACGGGCGACTTCAGCGTCTTCCGCATATACGCCGGCCCCGGCAACCGGCCTGCCGACTATTCCCCCAACAACCGTCCCTATCGTCCCGGCTACGTGGCACCCATCTCGCTCGACGGCTACCGGGAAGGCAGCTTCTGCATGACCCTCGGATACCCGGGAACCACCGAGCGCTACCTCTCCTCCTGGGGAATCGAGGAGATGAAGGATAACCTCAACCAAGCCATGATCGACGTCCGCGGCGTGAAGCAAGCCATCTGGAAACGGGAGATGGAACGACGTCCCGACATACAGATCAAGTACGCCGCCAAGTACGACGAAAGTTCCAATTACTGGAAGAACAGCATCGGCGCGAACAGGTCCATCGAGCACCTCCAAGTGCTGCCTAAGAAGCGGGCGGCCGAAGCGTCTCTCCGTGCCTGGATCGACGCGCGCCCCAAAGAGCGGGCGGAATATCTCCACCTCTTCACCGACCTCGAGCTGGGCTATGGCAACCGCCGCGCCGCCACGCACGCACTGGCCTATTTCAGCGAATCCTTCTTCAACGGCCCCGAGCTGATACAACTCACGCTACAGGTGCTCAACTTCGATTTCGACGCGGACCCGAAGCAGAAAGAGGCCAGCCTCAAGCGGATACGCGACCAATACGACAACCTCGACCTCGACCTCGACAAAGAGTTGTTCGTAGCCATGCTCAAGACCTATCGCGACAAGGTAGACTCCAAATACCTGCCCCTCACCTACCACTACATCGACACGGTCTGCGGCGGCAACATGCAGGCTTACGCCGATTCCCTCTACGCCACCTCGCACTTCGCCAACCGGAAGGACGTGGCATCCATCCTCAGCCGCGATACCACCCTGTCCATCGTCAACGACCTCTCCCTATCGCTTTGCATGGATCTGATCAGCACGTTTTTCGAGCTGCGCCAGTCGTCACCGGAAGTGGAACGGGGCGAACGCCTCCTCAACGCCGCCATGCGACGCATGTATGCCGACCGCAACTTCTACCCCGACGCCAACTCCACCATGCGCCTCAGCTTCGGCACCATACGGGGCTACGCACCCACCGACGGCGTGAAGTACGACTACTACACCACCACGAAGGGTATATTCGAGAAAATCCGCGAGCATCCCACCGACCGCGATTTCCACGTCCAGCCCGAGCTGCTCTCGCTCCTCTCCACCGCCAACTTCGGCCGCTACGCCAACCCGCGGGGCGGCATGAACGTCTGCTTCATCTCCAACAACGACATCACCGGAGGCAACTCAGGAAGCGCCATGTTCAACGCCAGGGGCGAACTGATAGGCCTCGCCTTCGACGGCAACTGGGAAGCCATGAGCAGCGACATCCTCTACGAACCCAACCTCCAACGATGCATCGGCGTAGACATCCGCTACATCCTCTTCATGATAGAACGGTACGGACAAGCCGAACGAATCATCCGGGAGTTGCGGATTTGAAAGAGGATGCGATCGCCTCAAAGAAAGTGGCGTAGAAAGCGGTCCTGTCTTCATCCGGATATGCATGTAAGTACTAAGAATCACGTATGTATCGCGCCACACTCCGATCTTTTTAACCCATATGGTTCAATATATCCGAATTGTTAGCTCCTACATATTGATAGCCTTCTGGCAACGTTGATTTTGCTGTTATGTCATCCCTCCATTCGTAATTATAGCTACCATTCGCCACAATCCAGTCACGTCCATCCGGATGCACAAACTTCACCGGATTCCCCATCCCATACACGTACGGACTCACCGAATAGTACTTCTCCGCCAGCGGGTCCATCGTTGTGAACCGCAGTCCGTCCATCATGCGGGCTTCCACGTCGTACCAGTCCAGGCCGTTATCCGTGTCGTACTCCTTGCCGATGTACTTGTACTTCTGGATGTCGGAAGAGTAGCTCTCGGC
>JAISIZ010000130.1 GCA_031261785.1 Mediterranea sp. (in: CFB group bacteria) | reverse complement strand
GATCTTGTCGTAAGCCGTGCGGTCCACCATCAAGTCCTTGATGACGGGGAAACCTGCCGAACGCCATGGCTCTACTGTGATGAGATCGCCGTCTTCGAAACGGCGCATATAGATTTGGCAGGTGGTGGCGGCTGTGGCCGGGCCGTGCGGATGTCCGTTGATGTAGAGCGAGCACATGCCGCAGATTCCCTCGCGGCAGTCGTGGTCGAATACGATTGGCTCTTTCTTCTCGCTGATGAGTTGCTCATTCAGAATATCCAGCATCTCAAGGAAGGAGGTGTCGCCGGGGATATCCTTCATTTGGTAGGTTTCAAAAGCGCCCTTGGCCTTCGGTCCGGCTTGACGCCATATCTTCAGTGTAAACGATATATTTTTATCCATAATTACTTTAGTTCTTTTAATTGTTCCACTTCACCGATTAGCTCTTGTAGTTACGGGTTTGTACCTTGATGGCTTCGTACACAAGCGGCTCTTTGTAGAGCACGGGTGCTTTCTCGTCGTCGCCCTGGTACTCCCAGCACGATACATAGAAGAAGTTTTCGTCGTCGCGCTTAGCTTCGCCCTCTTCCGTCTGGTACTCCTCGCGGAAGTGTCCGCCGCAGCTCTCGTTGCGGTTCAGGGCATCGTAGGCGATGAGTTCGCCCATGGTGATGAAGTCGTACAGGCGTACGGCCTTGTCCAGTTCCACGTTCAGGCCCTCTTTCGATCCGGGGACGAAGAGGTTGGTCTCGAACTCCTTGCGGATCTCCTTCAGCTTGGCCAGGCCTTCCTTCAGCCCTTCGGCGGTGCGGCCCATGCCCATGTATTCCCACATCACGTGGCCCAGTTCCTTGTGGATGGAATCCACGGATTTGTTGCCCTTGATGTTCAATAGCTTGTCTAACTTGTTGGCCACGGCCTTCTCGGCCTCGGCGAACTCAGGGAGGTCGGTCGAGAAACGGGGAACGGTGATCTGGTCGGAGAGGTAATTCTGCATGGTGTAGGGAAGCACGAAGTAGCCGTCGGCCAGTCCCTGCATCAGCGCCGACGCGCCGAGGCGGTTGGCTCCGTGGTCGGAGAAGTTGCACTCGCCGATGGCGAACAGCCCGGGTATGGAGGTTTGCAGCTCGTAGTCCACCCAGATGCCGCCCATGGTGTAGTGTATGGCGGGATATATCATCATGGGGTTGTCGTACGGGCTTTCGTCGGTGATCTCCTCGTACATGTCGAAGAGGTTGCCATAGCGTTGCTCTACCACGTTCTTGCCCAGGCGCTGGATGCACTCGCTGAAATCGAGGAACACGGCCAACCCGGTGTTGTTCACGCCGAATCCCTTGTCGCAACGTTCCTTGGCGGCGCGGCTGGCCACGTCGCGCGGCACGAGGTTGCCGAAGGCGGGGTAGCGGCGCTCGAGGTAGTAGTCGCGGTCTTCCTCGGGAATGTCTTTGCCCTTCAGCGTACCGGCTTGCAGCTTCTTGGCGTCCTCGAGTTTCTTGGGCACCCAGATGCGTCCGTCGTTGCGGAGCGATTCGGACATCAGCGTCAGCTTCGATTGCTTGTCGCCGTGCACGGGTATGCAGGTGGGATGGATTTGCACGTAGGCGGGGTTGGCGAACGCCGCGCCCTTGCGGTAGCAGGCGATGGCGGCGCTACAGTTGCAGGCCATGGCGTTGGTGGAGAGGAAGTAGGTGTTGCCGTATCCGCCGGTGGCGATCACCACGGCGTGGGCGGCGAAGCGCTCGAGCTTGCCGGTGACTAAGTTCTTGGCGATGATGCCTCGGGCACGCCCGTCGATCATCACGAGGTCTTCCATCTCGTAGCGGGTATACAGTTTCACGTTGCCGGCGTTGACTTGGCGGCTCAGGGCGGAGTAGGCGCCCAGCAGCAGCTGCTGTCCCGTCTGTCCCTTGGCGTAGAACGTGCGCGATACCTGCGCTCCTCCGAAGGAGCGGTTGGCCAGCGTGCCGCCGTACTCGCGGGCGAAGGGCACGCCTTGTGCCACGCACTGGTCGATGATGGCGTTCGACACTTCGGCCAGTCGGTACACGTTGGCCTCACGCGAGCGGTAGTCGCCGCCCTTCACGGTGTCGTAAAAGAGACGGTACACCGAGTCACCGTCGTTTTGGTATGCTTTGGCGGCGTTGATACCACCTTGCGCGGCGATGGAGTGCGCGCGGCGGGGTGAATCCTGGATGCAGAAGTTGAGCACTTTGAAGCCCAGCTCGCCCAGGGAGGCGGCGGCTGAAGCGCCAGCCAGGCCCGTACCCACGACGATGATGTCGAGGCGACGTTTGTTGGCGGGGTTCACCAGCTTCTGGTGAGCCTTATAGTTGGTCCATTTCTCGGCCACGGGACCTTCGGGAATCTTAGAATCTATCTTGATCATAATTTGTTAGCGATTTAATCAGTTATCATTTACGCCGCTTAGCATAGTGACTTTGCGTAGAACACGACCACAACCACCGCGAAGCAAAGCACGACGATGGTGGTGTAGATGTTGGAGATGCTTTTCCAGCGGTCTATCCACACCTTGTTGTTCCATCCCAGCGTCTGCATGGAGCTCCAAAAACCGTGGGTGAGGTGGAACCAGAGGGCGGCCAGCCAGACGAGGTAGAGTACGGTGAACACCGGGTTGGCGAAGGTCGCCTTGATGTGATAAACCCCGTCGTGGGCGTGGGTGACGTTGGCGGCGAAGCCCATCTTGTCCATCAGCTCGGGCAGCTGCATGTTCGACCAGAAGTTGACCAAGTGCAAGGCGAGACCCGCCAGGACGATCAGTCCCAGTACCAGCATGTTCTGTGAAGCCCATTCTACCGTCTTCGGCCGGTCGGTCACCGCGTAGCTCTCGTTGCCGCGTGCCGTGCGGTTCCGCATCGTGAGCCAGAAGGCGTAGATAATGTGGATCACGAAGAGAGCGGCCAGCGCTGCGGTAGCCACCAGCGCGTACCAGTTCGCTCCCAGGAACTTACAAATCAAGTTGTATCCCTCTTCCGAGATGATAGCAACCAGATTCATCGCCATGTGAAAGGTTAGAAACAGGATAAGGGCGAGACCGGTCACGCTCATCACCACTTTCCTACCTACAGATGAATTAATTAACCACATAAATGATTGACTTTTAATTTATTTAATTGTTTAACTATTGATTCCTCTTGGAGCCTTTTCGCGTGCCTATTTTGTCAACACACCTTTTGAAGTCGCAAAATTAGGGGAAATAGATTGATTAAGCAATGAATTGAGGAAATAAATAGTAGGTTGACAAAGGGACAAGCCGACGATTTATCCAAAGCAAATCCCCATCCGTCGGCCCTGCACCACGAGGTCGTGATCTTCGTTGACTAATTTCAGCCGTCCCGCCACTTCGCCGAGAGGGATGGAGGCTAACTCGCCCCCTTGCAGGGCTACCATGCGTCCGAACTCGCCGCGGGCTATCAGCTCGGTGGCGTGGCCGCCCATCCGTGTGGAGAGGTTGCGGTCGAACGGGGTAGGGGAGCCGCCCCGTTGGGTATAGCCCAGCACCGTCTCTCGGGTCTCGATGCCCGTGGCACGCTCTATCTCTCGGGCGATAAATTCGCCGGCGTGCCGCCCGTCGTCGGTTTGTATTCCCTCGGCCACGACGACGATGGAGTAGGGCTTTCCCTTCTTTAGCCGTTCGAGGATGGTGTCGGCCACGTTGGCGAGGTCGTAGGGCAATTCGGGCATCAGGATGACGTCGCCTCCTCCGGCCATGCCCGAGTAGAGGGCTATCCATCCGGCCTTGTGTCCCATTACCTCGATGACCATCACCCGCTTGTGCGAGCTGGCGGTGGAGTGGAGGCGGTCGATGGCCTCGGTGGCGATGCTCACGGCGGAGTCGAACCCGAAGGAAAATTCCGTCCCCCAGATGTCGTTGTCGATAGTCTTCGGGATGCCTACCACGTTGACGCCGAGCGCGGCGAAGCGGGCGGCGTTCTTCTGCGTGCCGTTGCCACCGATGCATACTAAGCAGTCTAATCCCAGCTCGTCGATGTGGCGGAGGATGAGGGCGGGCTTGTCCACGCCGTCCACTACGCCCCCTTTCTTGAACGGTTTCTCGCGTGAGGTCCCCAGCACGGTGCCGCCCAGGTTGAGCAGCCCCGAGAGCGACTTCTCCGTAAAAAGTTCCACCTCCTTGGTGAGCAGCCCCTGGAAGCCGCTGTAGATGCCCATCACTTCCATGCCGTAGTGGAGCATGGCCGTCTTTCCCACGCCGCGAATGGTGGCGTTGATGCCGGGGCAATCGCCCCCGGCGGTGAGGATTCCTATTCTCATATATCTTTCTTTTTGGGTTGAACGCCAATGAAACTTACTGAATATAACCGCTTTTAACGATTATTTCCGTGGTAAAGATAGGAAAAAAAGATAAATGGCGTACTTTTGCACGCGTAATCGTAACAATAAATAGGTTTAGGGCGAGATGAACATCACCAAGATCATCGGCAAGGCATTCGACTACCGACTGCGTGCCATCGAGCTTTACGACACGCAGGCGGGCACCATCCAGGAGCGAGTGCTGAATCGCCTCATGCGGCAAGCGGCCGGCACGGAATGGGGGCGGAAATTCGACTTCGCCACCATCGCCGATTACGACACGTTTCGCCGATGCCTTCCCATCCAGACGTACGACGATGTCAAACCCTACGTGGAGCGGATGCGCGGTGGCGAGCGGAACTTGCTCTGGCCGTCGGAGATACGATGGTTCGCCAAGTCGTCGGGCACTACGGGCGACAAGTCCAAGTTCCTTCCCGTGAGCCGGGAGGCGCTGGCTGACACGCATTACCTTGGCGGACAAGATGTCGTCGCCCTTTACTTGCGCGACAATCCCGAGAGCCGTTTCTTTTCGGGCAAGGGGCTGATACTGGGCGGTAGCCACAGCCCCGACCTCAATTCGCGTCATACCTTGGTGGGTGACCTTTCGGCCATCCTCATCGAGAATATCAATCCGTTGGTCAACCTCGTCCGTGTGCCCGACAAGCGTGTCGCCCTTATGAGCGAGTGGGAGAGCAAGCTGGAAGCTATCGCCGACAGCACGCTGTCGAAGGACGTCACCAGCCTCTCGGGCGTCCCTTCGTGGATGTTGGTGCTCATCAAGCGTGTCTTGCGGAAGACGGGCAAGGCGACGCTCGAGGAGGTGTGGCCCAACCTCGAGGTGTTCTTCCACGGAGGCGTGGCCTTCACCCCCTATCGCGAGCAGTATGCGCAGGTCATCCGTTCGTCGCGGATGCGGTACATGGAGACGTACAACGCCTCCGAGGGATACTTCGGCACACAGGACGACCCGACGGACCCCGCCATGTTGCTGATGATTGATTACGGCATATTCTACGAGTTTGTCCCCTTCGAGGAGGTGGGAAGCGAGCATCCCCGGGCGTGTTGCCTTGAGGAGGTGGAGCTGGGCAAGAACTATGCCATGGTCATCTCTACCTCATCGGGTCTGTGGCGTTACATGATAGGCGACACGGTGAAGTTTACCAAGCGCGATCCCTATAAGTTCGTTATCACCGGGCGTACCAAGCATTTCATCAACGCTTTCGGCGAGGAGCTGATCGTCGACAACGCCGAGCGGGGGCTGGCTCGGGCTTGTGCCGAGACGGGCGCGCAGGTGGCCGAGTATTCGGCGGCGCCCGTATTCATGGACGCCAACGCCAAGTGCCGGCACCAATGGCTCGTGGAGTTCGCCCGCATGCCCGACAGCGTGGAACGCTTCGTCGCCGTCCTCGACGCTACGCTCAAGGAGGTAAATTCCGACTACGAAGCCAAACGTTGGAAGGACATCGCCCTGCAACCGCCCGAAGTCATCGTGGCGCGCGCGGGGTTGTTCCACGATTGGCTGGCCGGGAAAGGGAAATTGGGCGGACAACACAAAGTGCCCCGCCTGAGCAATACCCGCGAGTATATGGAAGAGATGTTGGCGCTCAACGTATAGGCGCCTCGCGGAGCCGTTAAAGGCCTATATATACGGCGAAGCGACAAGCGGGACTACCCCCCCCTGTCTTTTTGTCTGCTTATTGATTGAATTGAGAGAAAGCGCGCGCTCCTTTCCTCCGTATGAACTCCGATTGACCTCGCGTCAAAGTTGTTGTTATGATAGGAAAAGGATGTTTTGCCGTGTAACTAACAAGGTCGTTTTGTCGTGGAACCAACATTTTTGCGTCTCGTCGTGTAATTAGGTACAGAGGAAAGGAGCGTAATGCGCGCTACAGAGAGAGTTTCATGATTGTACTATTTCCATGTTCTTGCACACTAAATGTTTTGTTTGAGAACCATCGCGAAGGTAGGGCATAATGCCGGGACATTGGTTGCAAAACAAGGTATTGTGGTCGCGACTTAGGAAATTGTAGTCGCGAAAAAGGTCTGCTACGGTGGTAAAACGGGTCTTTATGGTAAGGTCTCATCCGGTACTTCTATGTTTTTGGAGTATTCGGTAGGCGACAGCCCTTTCTCCTTCTTGAATGCCCTCCAGAAGCTGCTTCGATCGCTGAATCCGGCTTCCAAAGCCAGCGCGTCGACCGACATCCTGCTGCCATGCGCGCTGCTCATCAGGTCGATGGCGGTATTTACGCGGTAGTGATTGACGAACGATCGAAAGTTGCGTTGCCCTATCCGGTTGATGGCTCCCGATACCGACTTGGTGCCCACCCGCAGCGCCTCGCAGAGGTCGTCTATGTCGAACGTCGGCGAGAGGTATGGCTTGCTCTCCTCCATGTAGCTCGTGATTTGGGCGTACAGCGCTTCGTCCTTTTGCGAATCCGTCTCTGTCTTCTCTTTTTCTACGGGTTGCGCGGGCATGCGCTTGCGCATCAGGAAGATGAGTAGAGGGATGAGAATCAACAGCCCGATGGCGGTATCGGTTATGATGCGGTCGAAGAGGGAATAGGACTTCTCGCTTTCCTTTTGCGGGTCGTCGTCCCAATTCCGGCGGGGAACGCGTCGGACGTTGAACAGCTTTATGGAGTTGAGTTCCTCCTTTCGGGCCTGCACCTCGCGGTACGACAGCAAGAAAGCCTCGTGCGAGTCGCTCAGTCTACCCATGGCCAGCTCGTATTCCGCCGCTACCCAGTGCAGCAGCCCCCAGCGTATCCGTACGGGTTTGGCCATGGAAAAGAGATCGTCGGCCTGTCCGATGTAGTAGCAAGCCGAATCGAGCTTGTTCAGCTTGGTGTACGAATAGGCCAGCAGGGCGGCGTACTCGCCGGCCTCCTTGTACTCGCCCGTATGGTTCAATGCGGCTACTACGTTCCTCAACGGGGTGATCGAGCGTTGGAACTCTTCGTTGACCAGATAGAGGTATCCCAGGCCGGCCCTGCCCTTCTCGTCCCACGTGTCCTTGTCGATCGAATCCTTCATGACCACGTGTTGTCGGTGCACGGTGAGCTTGAAGGCTCCTTCAGCGCGTTCGTACTCTTTCAGCATGAGGTACGTCAGTCCCAGCGTGTAGTAGGCGCGGGCCAGCGTGCCCACGCGTTCGGCCATTCGCGGGTGGCTCACCACGTAGTCGAGCAAGTCGAGGCTATTCTCATAATCCTCGAACTCGTAGTATAAGTCGGCTATGACGGTATAGTAAAGCAGGATCTCCGGACATTTTTCCAGCGGGACGTGTCCGGCCAACCGTTCTATCTGGTTGGCGCAGGCGAAGGCTTCGTGGTAATCGTGCAGGCGGAGTTGATATTCGTTGAAGGCGTCGAACCAGAGCCTCATGGCTTCGTTTATGGATTGCTTGCGTTCCGCTTCGCGGGCTTGGCGCAAAATGGAATCCACCGCCTTTCTCGAGATAGAATCCGCGATGGAGACTGCTTTCGACGACAATGGGATCATTAGGCATACCAACAGCCATACTATAATATAGGTACAGTGGCAGTGAGGTCTCACGCTATTACATTTTGTTAGTTACTGGCACAAAGATACAAGTTTTATCGTACGTGGCGGTTGCAAAACAAGGAAAATAGGATAAACATCCTGTTTTGCAACGCGATTTTGCCTATCTTTGCCCTTTCGGAGCGGAAAGCCTCCGAGCGCCAAAGCATGAGCGAACAACTTATCATCGTCTTCACCGATCATCCCGTGTTGGGGCCTCTGCTCGTTCCCTACATGGCCGAGCCAGTCGCCTCCGACGGCTCTTTGCGTGTCGCCGAGCAGGCTTTTCACGCCTCCGAGGCGGCCGTGGCTGGCATGAGCGAGGCCGAGCGGGCGGCCATACGTATCGCCTCCTCCTACACCGAGAAGTACCTCATGACCGTCTACTCCCGCGAGAAAGTGGTGTCGGCCTTCCTGCGCAAATTGGCCGACGACCCCGGCCGATTGCGGGGCATCATCCGCCCCTTCGTCGAGAAGAAACTGCGCGAGATGCTCGAGCTGATTCGCGAACACGGCCTTCCGCTCTATCAGAAACAACCCATCGGGCATCCCCTGCACCCCTATCATGCTTATCGCGTCTATCCACTCGATACCGAGATTCGTTTCGCCTTTACTGCCGACGAGCGTCGTTTCAGCTACCGGTTACAATGCTATTACGACGGCGAACCATTCTCCTTGATGGACAAAAAACCGGTGACCGTGCTCACCACCTCGCCCACCGCCCTGTTGCTGGGCATGGAATTGCGCTTCTTCCCCAATATCGAAAGCAACCGCCTGCTGCCTTTCGTCAAGAAAGAGTCCATCAGTGTCGACATCGCCCAACTGGAGCGGTACGTCGACAACATCGTCATCCCCATCGCCCGCTACCACGAGGTGGAGACGAGCGGACTGCCAATCACGGAGGAGAGCCGCCCGTGCCAGTCGCTCCTCACCATTGAGGACACCACGGCGGGGCGACAGCACCTGCGGCTGGAGTTTCGCTATGGTGACTACTCTTTCGTTCCCGGACGGCAGGTGCGTATGCGGCGTGTCGTCTTCAAGGACGCCAACGGGCAGGTACGCTTTTTCGCCCGCGACACGGCGACCGAGGAGCGTGCCCTGCACGCCTTGACCGACAATGGATGGATACGCGTCAGCGATGCCTTGTTCCGCCTTTCTTCCAAGGCCGCGGAGAAGAGCGTGGCCGAATGGGTCGACTGCCATAAAGAGCTGCTGCGAACCACTTTCCTGTTGTCGGGCAAAAGGGGAAAGGCGGCCTACTGCTACGACGAGATACGTATGGAAGAAAGCTGCGACGAGACACCCGACTGGTTCGAGCTGCGCATCACCGTCGTCATTGGCGAGCTGCGTATCCCTTTCTCCCGGTTTCGTCGCCATATCCTGGAAGACAGGCACGAATATCGCCTGCCCGACGGGCGTATAATCCTGCTTCCCGAGGAGTGGTTCAGCAAATACGCCAACCTGTTCGCGGAGGGCGTGGACACCGAAAGAGGCATCCGCCTGAGGCGCGTCTTCGTGGGTGTCGTCGGGGACGCTCTGGACAAGGGCGGCACGAAACTGTTGCCTACCAAGGAGACGATAGTGCCCATCCCCGTGCCTGCCGAGGTGAAAGCGACCTTGCGCCCTTACCAGCTGAAGGGCTTCGCGTGGATGACCGCCTTGGCCAGGGAGGGTTTTGGCGGATGCCTGGCCGACGACATGGGATTGGGAAAGACCTTGCAAACGCTCACGCTCCTGCAGGCCGCCTATACCTCCACCACCGACGGCACCGCCGTGGAAGCCGACGGCCAGCTCGCCATGTTCGCTCCGAGACCCTCGTCAAAGCCCGCTACGCTTATCGTTGTCCCCACCTCGCTGCTGCACAACTGGCGGCGGGAGACCAGCCGTTTCACCTCTCTGGCCGCCACGGATTTCAGCACCGCCACCGCGCTCGATCCCGAGCGTCCCGAACGCTTCTTCGACGGGTTCCAGCTCGTCTTCACCTCCTACGGCATGATGCGCAACAACATCGACACGCTACGTCTCTACCCCTTCGAGTATATTGTGCTCGACGAGAGCCAGAACATCAAGAACAGCGAGTCGCTCACCTTCCGTGCCGCCATCCAACTCCAGGGCCGCCACAAATTAGTGCTCACCGGCACGCCCATCGAGAACTCGCTCAAGGACCTGTGGGCGCAGTTCCGCTTCATAGAACCCGACTTGCTGGGCACCGAGCCTGAGTTCCAACGGCGCTTCATCGGCCCCATCCGCCAGGGCGATACCCGCATGGAGGAGAGGCTTCGCCAACTCGTCACCCCCTTCATCCTGCGCCGGGGCAAACGCGAGGTGGCGCCCGAGCTGCCGCCACTCACCGAAGAGACCGTATACTGCGAGATGTCCCCGGAACAAGAACTCCTCTACCAACAGGAGAAAAACAGCTTGCGCAACATGCTTCTCCAACCCTCCGCGAGGACGGACCGGAAAGGCGTGCTCAACGCCCTCAACGGCATCCTTCGCCTCCGTCAGCTGGCTTGCCACCCGCGTCTCTTCGACGCCGCGTTCGAGGGCGACTCGGGCAAGATGGAGCAGATTGTCGACACCTTCGACACACTTCGTAGCGAGGGGCATAAGGTGCTCATCTTCTCCTCTTTCGTAGGCTATCTCGAACTCCTTGCCCACACTTTCCGCCAGCATGGCTGGGAATATGCCCTGCTGACCGGCTCAACGACCCATCGACCGGCCGAGATAGCCCGCTTCACCGACACGCCCGACGTGCAAGCCTTTCTCATCTCGCTCAAGGCAGGGGGCGTGGGCCTCAACCTCACCCAAGCCGACTATGTCTTCATCATCGACCCGTGGTGGAATCCCGCGGCCGAAGCCCAGGCCATCGCTCGCGCCCATCGCATCGGACAGGATAAGCAGGTCATCGCCTATCGTTTTATCACCCAGGGCAGCATCGAGGAGAAAATACTCCACCTGCAAGCGCGAAAAAGGAAACTGGTGGAGACCTTCGTCACCGACAACGATGTCCTGTCCGCCCTCAGCGACGAGGAATGGGACGAACTGTTGAGGTAAGCCGACGTGCTCATGGATTCCCTGAAAAAAACGCCTCAACCTTTTGTGTGCTAAGCGCGAATAGCGTACATTTGCGCAACGGAACGAACGTAGCACTTTTTGTGCCGCGCTTTTTATGCTGTAACTCAATCGCTCTATCCTTATAGACCAGGAGTATGTGTACAGAGGCGATACGGGCTATCGGGTCTACGACCGTTTCATGGCGCTGTGGCTGCGTACGCTGCCGCATCGGTGAGTATGTACATGAGAAAGCCCGGACTTCCGCTCCCCGCGAATCGTATGGGATCGAGAAATCCGGACTTCTAAAATGAGGTGAGCCACGACTCTCTTTCGCTCGGAGGCGAACCGCTCACTTCTTGGGCTTCGGTGCCGATCCCTCTTTTGTCCTGAACGTAACAGGTATGGTGTACTTCATGGGGAGCGGCTTGATTTTCCCATTGACCCACATCCCTCCCGGTATCCATTTTGGCATGGATTCAACCATTTGTAGGGCGACCTTGTCCAGCTCGGGGTGTAGGCTTCGCATCACTTTCGGATGGGTGACGCTGCCATCGGCTTCCACGACGAACTGAATGATGACGCGTCCTTGCACGCAAATGCTGTAATCCCACGTGGCAGGGTATTTGGCGTGAGCTTCCACGTATCTTTTCAGTGCGTCATATCCACCGGGAAATTGTGGCGTTCTTTCGGGATTGATGAGGGTTGCTGGATCCTCTTGCTCTTTCTTCATCTTTGCGGCGGGGCTTACCGAATCCGTTTCGCAAGGCGCGTTCGCTTCCTTTAGCGCATGGCGGATGTCATGGGTCGCCGTCCTGCCGTTCGGTGCCGTGGTTGTCGCCCGCGATTCATGCAGTGTCCATTCGGACGGTACGAACATGAAGGCAAGCGCTACAGCCACGCCTTTCAGCGGCCGGGCACTCATTCGAATCCCGGTCGCGGGCTTTTTGGTCTGTTGGGCTTCCATAATACATTAATTATTTGAGTTATTGGCGATTTCGCCGCGGTAAAGATACGGATTAGCGGCCAATTTCTACACGATCGGCAGGTGTTTTTGTCATAGCTCCGCTTGGGAGTACGCACCGCTATACAGGATCAATGTCAATCAAATTGTAAGCAGTCCCGTGTGATATTTGTATCGTCGCGACAACTTCCTCGTCGAAGTAGTTACGGACAATGTCCGATAGTCCATCGGCAATGGAAATTTGAATCTTTTCGGGGCACCGGGAATATCCTGTGTTTATCCTGTACCGTCTCCGGTGTAGAGACGTGGCGTGCCGCGTCTCGCCATTTGCGAGCGAATGGATAGGAGGAGGGAAAGGGAGGGATTGGTGATTGCGGGAGGGAGTTCACCACAGATTACACAGATTCGCACAGATTTTGTAATGATTGGCATGTGGAGACGCGGCATGCCACGTCTCTGCACCGGA
>JAISIZ010000107.1 GCA_031261785.1 Mediterranea sp. (in: CFB group bacteria) | reverse complement strand
TCTTCTACCACCTCCGCGGCGACAACGCGCGTGCCTTGGCCTATATCGAGGAGGCCATAGATAGCATCCGCCGCCGGTTCGACCGGGAGTATCAGTCGGATTGCGAGACGATAACCATGTTGGGCGGAGACGCCGCCGACATCCCCAGCGAGAACCGCGACCTCGCGGAGTACATGAGGTTCGTGGAAGCCTTCCGACGCATGCTGGAGACGGGACGGGTGGAGCCGTAGCTGTCCCGACCCAGCCTTTCCCTTGGCCATACCCACGCGTTGGCGTCCCTACATCCGCTCCGGGACCTCGATGCCGAGCAGCCCCATGCCGTTGCGCACCACCTCGGACACTTGCGCGGAGAGGGCGAGGCGGAAGACGCGCCGTTCGCCGTCGGTCTCGCGGAGGATGCTGAAGTCGTGGTAGAACTGGTTGTACTCCTTGACCAGCTCGTAGACGTAGTTGGCGATGAGCGAGGGGTTATAGTCTTCGCCGGCCTGCTTCACCACGGCGGCGAAGTCGGCCAGGAGCTGTATCAGGCCTTCCTCCTTGGTGTTCAGCCCGAGCGTCGCGGGCAGGGACGGGGGCATGGTGATGCCGGCCTCGGCCGCCTTGCGGAGCACGGAGCGTATGCGCGCGTAGGTGTACTGGATGAAGGGTCCGGTGTTGCCGTTGAAGTCGATGGATTCCTTGGGGTTGAAGGTCATGTTCTTGCGGGCGTCGACCTTGAGGATGAAGTACTTCAGCGCGCCCATCCCTACGACGCGGGCGATGTCGTCGGCCTCGGCCCGTGTCAGCCCGTCGAGCTTGCCCAGCTCGCGCGAGGTCTCCCTGGCGGTGGCTATCATCTCGTCCATCAGGTCGTCGGCGTCGACTACCGTCCCTTCGCGCGACTTCATCTTCCCCTCGGGCAGCTCGACCATGCCGTAGGAGAAGTGTACGAGGCTCTTTCCCCAGTCAAAGCCCAGCTTGTCGAGCAGGATGGAGAGCACCTGGAAGTGGTAGTTTTGCTCGTTGCCCACCACGTAGATCATCTTGTCGATGGGGTAGTCGGAAAAGCGTATCTGGGCCGTGCCGATGTCCTGCGTCATGTAGACCGAAGTGCCGTCGGCGCGCAGCAGGAGCTTGTGGTCGAGTCCCTCGGGGGTGAGGTCGGCCCAGACGGATCCATCCTCTTTCCGGTAGAAGACGCCCTTGCCCAATCCCTCGAGCACCTTCTTCTTCCCTTCGAGGTAGGTGTCGGACTCGTAATAGATCTTGTCGAAGGCGACGCCCATGCGGCGATAGGTCTCGTCGAACCCGGCATAGACCCAGCCGTTCATCTTCGTCCACAGGGCGCGCACGTCGGGGTCGCCGGCCTCCCATTTCACGAGCATCTCCCGGGCCTCGCGCATCAGCGGCGACGCGGCTTCGGCCTCCTCCTTGCCCATTCCCCGGGCCATGAGGTCGGCCACCTCGGCCTTGTAGCGCCTGTCGAAGGCCACGTAGTAGTCGCCCACCAGGTGGTCGCCTTTCTTGCCCGAGCTGTCGGGCGTCTCGCCGTTGCCGTATTTCATCCAGGCCAGCATGGACTTGCAGATGTGTATGCCGCGGTCGTTCACGATGTTGGTCTTCACTACCCGGTTGCCGGTCGCGGCCATGATGTTGGCCAGCGCCGCCCCCAGGAGGTTGTTGCGCACGTGCCCCAGGTGGAGCGGCTTGTTGGTGTTGGGCGAGGAGTATTCGATCATCACCAGCGGCGAGGCGTCGTCAGGCTCGGCCAGCCCGTAGTGGCGGTCGGCCCGTATCTGGTTCAGCAAATCGATCCAGGCGGCCGGGGCCACGGTGAGGTTGAGGAATCCCTTGATGACGTTGAACGCGGCCACGGCCGGCTCGTTGGCCACGAGGTATTGGCCGATCTCCTCCCCGGTCTGCTCGGGCGACTTTCGCGACATGCGCAAGAACGGGAAGACCACGAGCGTGAAATGTCCCTGGAATTCCCTCTTGGTTTTCTGCATCTGCACGCTCCCGGCCGGCACGTCTTGCCCATAGAGCGCCTTCAGTCCGCCGACGACGGACAAGATCAATTTGTCTTCTATCTTCATACTCGTCTTTTTTTGAGGGTGCAAACTTACATAAAATCTCCCGATAAAACGCCGACAGGCAGCCTAAAAAAAGGAGGAGACACCCAGCCTGGGCGTCTCCTCCTTTTTTAGCGCTAACTCGTAGTTATTCAACAGCTGCTGAAAGCTCGGCACCAGCCTTGAACTTAGCCACCTGCTTTGCGGGGATCTCGATGGCTTTCTTCGTCGAGGGGTTAATACCGGTCCTTGCGGCTCTCTTACTTACCGAGAACGTTCCAAAGCCAACCAGCGATACTTTATCGCCGCTCTTCATGGCGTTTGTAACAGAAGTAATGAAGGCATCGAGTGCTTTCTTGGCATCGGCCTTGCTCAAACCGGCTTCTGCAGCCATTGAGCTAATAAGTTCTGACTTGTTCATAAACTAAATTGATTAATTAATATATAAATGTTACACAAAAGATTCTCTTTCCTACAAATAACCCCACAAATATAGGCGATGCAAATAACATACCAAATAAAAACCAAGAAAAAATGCTGCAATTTCTTGAAAAAGAGTGAATAGAGCGCTTTTTTGTGCTCCATAACAGAATTTATTAGTACTTTTGCGCCTATTATAGACGATAAATACATCTTTTGGAGTATGCCAACTGTTACAAAGAACTTGATTATAATCAATGTGCTCGCTTTTTTCGGAACGATAGTGGCGCAAAGGTACAAGATAGACTTAAACTGGTATTTGGGACTGCACCTCTTCAGTTCCCCAGACTTCAACGCGGCGCAGCTCATCACGTATATGTTCATGCACAGCGGATTTACCCATATCTTCTTCAATATGTTCGCTGTCTTCATGTTCGCGCCCATCTTGGAGCAAACGTGGGGAAGTCGTCGTTTCCTCCTTTTTTATATCGCTTGCGGTATTGGGGCGGCGCTGATCCAGGAAGGGGTACAGTACATACATATATCGACGCTCGAGGGGCAGCTGTCGCAGGCCACCCTACAGGAAGTCTACACCCACGGGCGGGACCTCCTCCTAAATGGCATGACCTATGGGGATGCCTCCGGTGGGCCGAACGCCATCGGCGCGCTGAACGTCGCCCTGTACGGGGAGACTGTCGGGGCCTCGGGAGCGGTCTACGCCATCTTGCTGGCCTTCGGGATGCTCTACCCCAACAACCGCCTGTTCGTCTTCCCGCTGCCCGTGCCCATCAAGGCGAAGTACTTCGTCATCGGGTACGCGGCGATAGAGCTATGGGCGGGCATTTCCAACGCTCCGGGCGACAACGTGGCCCACTTCGCTCACCTGGGCGGCATGCTGTTCGGACTGTTCTTCATCTTGTATTGGAAGAAAAAAGATAAAAGCAATGGCACATATTATAGCTGACCTGAAGAGGGCGTTCGACCGGGGGAGTATCTTCGTACAGCTTATATATATAAATGTAGGGGTATTCCTCGCGGGCGCGTTGCTCAACATCGCCATGCGGCTGTTCCAGTACGGTGAGCCTGGCCTGCTCCAACGCATACTGGCCTTGCCCGCCTCGCCCGCCCGGCTGCTGCGCAGCCCCTGGACAGCGGTCACCTACATGTTCGAGCACGCCGACTTGCTGCACATCCTATTCAACATGTTGTGGCTCTATGGGTTCGGCAGCCTCTTCCTCAACTTCTTCTCGGCCAGGCACCTGCGGGGACTGTACCTCTTCGGCGGGCTGGTGGGCGGGGTGACCTTCCTGCTGGCCTACAACATATTCCCGCTCTTCGCCGGCGAGCAAGACTACGCCACGCTGGTGGGCGCGTCGGCCTCCGTGCTGGCCATCGTGGTGGCCACGGCCTACCGAGAGCCCGACTACCCCATACGTCTCTTCGTGCTGGGAAGCGTACGGGTAAAATACCTGGCGCTGGTGGTCATCGCTCTCGACCTCATCTCCGTCACCTCGTCGAACGCCGGCGGACACATCGCCCACCTCGGCGGAGCGCTCGCAGGATGGTGGTTCGCCGCCAGCCTGCGCAAAGGACGGGACCTCACCGCGTGGATCAACTGGGCGCTCGACCGCCTCGCCGCCCTCTTCAGCCACGAGACCTGGACGCGCAAGCCCAGGATGAAGGTGCACTACGGAGAAGGACGCGGCGACCGGCAACGCGACTACGACTACAACGCGCGCAAGAAGGAAGAGGCCGACGAGGTGGACCGCATACTCGACAAATTGAAGCAGTCGGGCTACGAGAGCCTGACGGCCGAGGAGAAGAAACGATTGTTCGACGCAAGCAAACGATAACGGATGAAAACACTTGGCAAACTAATCCTGTACCCGGCCCTGGGGGTCAACGCCCTCTTCATGGGAACGATGATACTATGCGCCTACAGCTGGCTGATACAGCCACAGGCGCACCCCATCGCCTCCGCGTTGGGACTGGCTTTCCCCCTCTTCCTCGCCCTCAACGCCATATTCCTGGTCTTCTGGCTATGCGTGCGCTACCGGTACGCCCTGCTGCCGCTGGCAGGCATACTGGTCTGCCTCCCCCAGATACGCGCCTACTTCCCCCTCAACCCTCTCGCAGGCGACCCGCCCGAGGAGCACATCAAGATCCTGTCGTACAACGTGATGAGCTTCGCCCACGTCAGGAAGGTGAATGGGAAAAGCCCCATACTGACCTATCTGCAAGAGAGTGGAGCCGACATCATCTGCCTGCAAGAGTACTACGTGTCGGCCAACAACAAGGAGGTCACCGGGAAGGACGTGATGGAGGCGCTGAAAGCGTATCCCTACTCCACCATACTAAAGGAAAAGCAAAACGGCATCCACCTGGCCTGCTTCTCCAAGTATCCCATCCTGTCGAACACCCCCATCCAGTACAAGAGCAACTACAACAGCTCCTCCCTGTACACGCTGAAGATAGGCAACGACACGCTGACGCTCATCAACAACCACCTGGAATCGAACAACCTCACCTACAAGGACAGGAACATGTACGAAGACCTCATCGAAGCGCCCAACGCCGAGAAGGTGAAGACAAGCTTTCCCCAACTGCTCGGTAAATTAGTCAAGGCGTCGGCCATACGCGCCGACCAGGCCGACTCGGTAGCCCAGGCCATAGCCCGCAGCCCCTATCCCAACATCATCGCTTGCGGCGACTTCAACGACGGCCCCATCTCGTACGTCAACGGGGAACTGGGCAAGCTGCTGGACAACGCCTTCGTGCGCTCGGGAAACGGGGCGGGCATCTCCTACAACAGGAACAAGTTCTACTTCCGCATCGACAACATTCTCGTCAGCCACAACCTGAAAGCCTATCACTGCACGGTGGACCGGAGCATCAAGGCGTCGGACCATTACCCGATATGGTGTTATGTCAGCAAACGAGACCGTAATTAGATAATCATAAAATACTAATACTAAAAAGCAATGATTAAGAATGCAGTAACCCTTTTAGCCGCAAGTTGTATGATATGCTCATGCGCTACACAAACGGAGAAGACGGCCGACAACCCGTTCTTCACCGAGTTCCGGACCGAGTATGGCGTCCCCCCGTTCGACAAGATTGAGCTGGGGCACTACGAACCGGCCTTCCTCAAAGGCATAGAGGAACAAAACAAAGCCATCGACGCCATCGTGGACAACCCCGAGACGCCCAGTTTCGAGAACACCATCGTGGCGCTGGAGAACAGCTCGCCCATCCTCGACCGCACGGGCGCCATCTTCTACAACATGACCGACGCCGAGACCAGCGATTCGCTCACCGCGCTCTCCATGAAGATGGCCCCCATCCTGTCGGAACACAGCGACAACATCAGCCTCAACCCCCGCCTGTTCCAACGCCTCAAGGCCGTCTACGAGCAGAAGCAGGACCTGGCCCTCAACGGCGAGCAAGCCCGCCTGCTCGACAAGATGTACAAACAATTCGTACGCTCGGGAGCCAACTTGGATTCCACCGGACAGGCACGCCTGCGCGCCATCAACAAGCAACTCTCCACGCTGAGCATCACCTTCAGCAACAACGTGCTCAACGAGAACAATGCCTTCAGGCTCTTCGTCGACAAAGAAGACGACCTCGCCGGACTGCCCGAATGGTTCCGCCAAAGCGCCGTCGAGGAAGCCAAGGCCGCCGGACAACCGGGGAAGTGGCTGTTCACCCTCCACAACGCCAGCCGGCTACCCTTCCTCCAATACTCCGCCAACCGGCCGCTACGCGAAAAGATATACACCGCCTACATCAACCGGGGCAACCACGGCGACAAGAACGACAACAAAGAGACGATACGGCAGATCATCGAGCTACGCCTCGAGAAGGCCAAGCTGCTGGGATACGACAGCTTCGCCGACCTCGCGCTCGACAACACCATGGCCAAGACACCCCAGAAAGCGCTCGACCTGCTCAACCAACTCTGGAGACACGCCCTCCCCAAGGCACGGCAAGAGGCCGCCGAGCTGCAAAAGATGATGGACAAGGAAGGCAAGGGCGAGAAGCTCGCCGCCTGGGACTGGTGGTACTACACCGAGAAGCTGCGCGAAGAGAAATTCGACCTGACGGAAGAGGACGTGAAACCCTACTTCAAGCTGGAGAACGTCCGCCAGGGAGCCTTCGACGTGGCCAGCAAACTATACGGCATACGCATCGAACCCATAACGGGCATACCCGTCTACAACCCCGACGTGACCACCTTCCGCGTGAGCGACGCCGACGGCTCGCTCATCGGGCTGCTCTACCTCGACTACTTCCCCCGCCCGGGCAAGAGCGGCGGGGCGTGGATGAGCAACTACCGCGAGCAGCAAGACACCATCCGCCCCATCATCTGCAACGTGGGCAGCTTTACCAAGCCCGTGGGCGACACCCCCTCGCTGCTCACCATCGACGAGGTGGAGACCCTCTTCCACGAGTTCGGGCACGCCCTGCACGGACTGCTGTCGCGCTGCCAATACCGGGGCACATCGGGCACCAACGTCGCCCGCGACTTCGTGGAGCTGCCTTCGCAAATCAACGAGCACTGGGCCGTGGAGCCTGAGGTGCTGAAGATGTACGCCAAACATTACCAGACGGGCGAAGTCATCCCCGACGCGCTGATCGAGAAGCTGCAAAGCCAGCAGACCTTCAACCAAGGATTCACCATGACCGAGCTGCTGGCCGCCGCCCTCCTCGACATGGACCTGCACACGCTCACCGACGCGGACCAGGTGAAAAAGCTCGACGTGATGGCCTTCGAGAAGCAGGCCATGGACAAGCTGGGCCTCATCCCCGAGATCGCGCCGCGCTACCGGGTCACCTACTTCAACCACATCGTGGGCGGATATGCCGCCGGATACTATAGCTATTCGTGGGCCAACGTGCTCGACAACGACGCCTTCGAGGCATTCAAGGAACATGGCATCTTCGACAAACCCACCGCCGACAGCTTCCGCCACAACATCCTCGAGCGGGGCGACAGCGAAGACCCAATGACACTCTACACGAATTTCCGCGGAGCAGAGCCAAGCGTGACACCCATGCTGCGGAACTTGGGACTGCTCACCGATTAACGGGTTAGAGATTAGAGGGTCAGCCCAAAGAAAAAACGCCGCTTATAACACGCAAATGTGAAAAAAAGCCTATATTTGCAGCCTTGTACCGGGCAGGGGTTACCCGCCCGGCACAAGGCCGCAACCAGGAATTTAACATAAAAGTAAACAATAAATCAAAGAAGTAAAATGCAAAACAAAGGATTAGTAAAGGTCTTTGCGGTATTGCTCACGCTGGTATGCGTGTTCTACCTTTCTTTCTCCTTCGTGACACGCCATTATACCAATAAGGCGAAAGAAATCGCGAAAGGAGACCCCCAGGTAGAGCAAGACTACCTCGATTCCCTCTCCAACACGAAAGTGTGGCTGGGCAACTGGACCTTGCAGCAATGCAGGGAGATGGAGATCAGCCTGGGCCTTGACCTGAAGGGAGGCATGAACGTCATCCTCGAAGTCTCAGTCCCCGACGTGCTCAAGGCGTTGGCCGGCAACAAGACCGACGAGACGTTCAACCAAGCGTTGGCACAAGCCACCAAAGAGTCGGTCAACAGCCAGGATGACGTCATCACCCTGTTCATCCGGGACTACAAGAAACTGGCTCCCAATGGCCGACTGGCCGAACTCTTCGCCACCCAACAACTAAAGGACAGAATCAACCAACAATCCACCGACGCGGAAGTGGAGAAAGTGGTCCGCGAAGAGGTGAAAGCAGCCGTGGAGAACTCCTTCAACGTGCTCCGCACCCGTATCGACCGCTTCGGCGTGGTGCAGCCCAACATCCAGAGCCTGGAAGACAAGATGGGACGCATCATGGTGGAGCTGCCAGGCATCAAGGAACCCGAGCGCGTGCGAAAGCTGCTGCAAGGATCGGCTAACCTCGAGTTTTGGGAGACCTACGAAGCCAAAGACGTGATACCTGCCCTCGAAGCCGCCGACGCCGAGCTACGCGGCATATTGGCCGCCGAGGCGAAAAACGACACCACGGCCACCGCCGCCGAGGCCAAGCCCGACACGGTAGCCGCCCCCCAACCCGCCATCAGCGCGGCCGACAGCCTGGCCGCCGCCCTCAAGGGCGAGACGGCCACCACGCAGGGAACCACCACGCCCGAGCAACTGGCCGAGCTAAGGAAGCAATATCCGCTGCTCTCGCTCATACAGCTGAACATGAGTGGCATGGGAGCGATGGTCGGGACCGTCAACTACAAGGACACCGCCACGCTGAACAAATACCTCGCCATCCCCGACGTGAAAAGCAAGCTGCCCCGCGACCTGAGCCTGAAATGGGGAGTATCCGCCGAGGACCAGGCCAAGCAGATGTTCGCGCTCTACGCCATCAAGATGACCGAACGCAACGGAAAGGCACCGCTGGAAGGCGACGTGATCGTCGACGCCAAGGACGAGTTCAACCAATACAGCAAGCCCATCGTCACCATGTCGATGAACAACAACGGCTCGCGCCGCTGGGCTGACCTCACCAAGCGGAACGTAGGACATGCCATCGCCATCGTGCTCGACAACTATGTCTACTCCGCGCCGAACGTCAACGGCGAGATCACTGGCGGACGCTCCGAGATCACCGGAAACTTCACCCCCGAGCAGACGAAGGACTTGGCCAACGTGCTGAGGTCGGGTAAGATGCCCGCCCCCGCGCGTATCGTGCAGGAGGACATCGTAGGCCCGTCGCTCGGACAGGAATCCATCAATGCCGGCGCCTTCTCGTTCATCGTGGCGCTTGTGCTGCTGATGATCTATATGTGCGTCATGTACGGCTTCATACCCGGCATGGTGGCCAACGGCGCCCTGTTCCTCAACTTCTTCTTCACGCTGGGCATCCTCTCCTCGTTCCAGGCGGCGCTCACCCTCTCGGGTATCGCCGGTATGGTGCTCTCGCTCGGCATGGCGGTCGACGCCAACGTGCTCATCTACGAGCGCACCAAGGAGGAACTCCGCTCGGGCAAGGCAGTGAAGAAGGCGCTGGCCGACGGATACTCCAACGCCTTCTCGGCCATCTTCGACTCTAACCTCACCTCCATCATCACCGGTATCATCCTGTTCAACTTCGGCACGGGTCCCATCCGCGGATTCGCCACCACGCTCATCATCGGTATCCTGGTATCGTTCTTCACCGCCGTGTTCGTCACCCGCCTGGTCTACGAGCACTTCATGGGCAAGGACAAGTGGCTGAAGCTGACGTTCACCTCGAAGCTCTCGCGCAAGATGCTGGTCGACACCCACTTCGACTTCATGGGCACCAACAAGAAGTCGCTCATCACCGTGCTGGCCATCATCCTCATCTGCGTAGCCTCGTTCGGCATCCGCGGACTGAGCCAGAGCATTGACTTCACCGGCGGACGCAACTACAAGGTGCAGTTTGAGCAACCCGTCGAGGTAGAGCAGGTGCGCGACCTCATCGCCGACAAATTCGACGACGCCAACGTGAGCGTCATCGCCATCGGTACCGACAAGAAGACCGTGCGCGTCAGCACCAACTACCGCATACAGGACGATGGCAACAATGTCGACTCCGAGATAGAGGAACGACTGTACGAAGCCGTGAAGCCCTTGCTGACCAACAACATCACGCTCGCGACCTTCATCGACCGCGACAACCACACCGGAGGCAGCATCATCAGCTCGCAGAAGGTGGGACCCAGCATGGCCGACGACATCAAGACGGGCGCCATTTACTCCGTCGTACTGGCGCTCATCGCCATTGGCCTGTACATCCTCATCAGGTTCCGCAACATCGCCTATAGCGTAGGCTCCATCGCCGCGCTCACCAGCGACACCATCATGATTATCGGCGTCTACTCGCTCCTGTGGGGGCTGGTGCCCTTCTCGCTCGAGATCGACCAGACGTTCATCGGCGCCATCCTCACCGCCATCGGTTACTCCATCAACGACAAGGTGGTGATCTTCGACCGTGTGCGCGAGTTCTTCGGCCTGTATCCCAAGCGCGACCGCTACCAGCTGTTCAACGATTCGCTGAACACCACCCTGGCGCGTACCATCAACACCTCGCTGAGCACCCTCATCGTGTTGCTCTGCATCTTCATCCTCGGCGGCGACTCTATCCGTAGCTTCGCCTTCGCCATGATCCTTGGTGTGGTCATCGGTACGCTCTCGTCGCTCTTCATCGCCTCGCCCATCGCCTACAGCATGATGAAGAACAAGAAGGTAGAGGAAGGCTCATCCGAAAAGAAAGGAGCATAACACCACGCGGACGGCACTCTCGCCGAGAAGCCCGAGCTTTTTGTTCCATGCGGAAGCGCGTGGGGTGAGAAGCCCGGGCTTTTCGTTTCGCGCGAATAAAGCGGGCATTATATTTCCATCTATCGAAGGAAAACCGTACTTTTGGGCAAATTTGATACATCACTATATAAATTGTCCGGTTTATGCCCAACTCATTTATAAACAGAACGATATCCGGAGAGATTCTGGCGTCTTCGCGCGAATATCGTGTAATAACCATCACCGGCCCGCGCCAATCGGGGAAAACCACGCTCTGCAAAAAGCTGTTTCCCTCGCTTCCATACGTCAACCTGGAAGATATCAGCACGTTGCGAGAGGTGGAGAAAGACGCTAAACGCTTCATCGCCAACTATCCCGATGGAGCCGTCATCGACGAGGCGCACAACTTTCCCGACATCTTCTCCTACCTACAAGTAGAGGTAGACAAGGACATCTTCGAAAACACGAAGAAAAGAATGTTCGTCGTCACCGGAAGCAGCAACTTCGCACTCCTGGAACGAATCACGCAGTCGATGGCCGGACGCACCGCCGTGCTAACGCTTTTGCCGCTATCCATCCACGAGCTAAGCCCCGGGCAACGCGCGCTGCCCGCCTCCACACTAACGCTGAACGGTGGCTATCCGAGCGTCTGGAACGAGAGCGTCTCACGAGGACGGTTCTTCCGCGACTATTATACCACCTATATCGAGCGCGACGCTCGCAAGATCGTCAACATAAAGGATCTGAGAGCGTTCCAGACATTCATGACCCTGTGTGCCGGCAGGGTCGGGACAGAGTTCAACGCCAGCGCCTTGTCCAACGAGGTAGGCGTAACGAGCATCACCATAAACAGCTGGCTCAACATCTTGGCGGCTTCGTACATTATCTATCTGCTGCCACCCTATCACGAGAATATCGGGAAGAGGCTGGTGAAAACACCCAAGATCTACTTTTACGACACGGGGCTGGCCGCCTACCTGCTGGGCATCGAGAATGAGGAACAATTCAACACGCATCCCCTGCGAGGAGCCTTATTCGAGAACATGGTCATCAACGAGATGATCAAGGAACAAGCCAATGTCGGGAAGAAAAACCAGCTCTATTTCTACCGCGACAAGTCGGGACGGGAAATCGATGCCATCTACACCAAAGCCCAGTACCTACAGGCTTTCGAGATAAAGTCCGCCATGACCTACAACAAAAACTTTTTCAAGCATCTCGCCTACCTCGAGAAACTATTCCCCGGCCGCGTCAGCCGGAGCGCGGTGATTTACGACGGCACGGCGGCGACGCCCGAAACGATGGAGGGGCTTTACAATTTCCGCGACTTCCGGCTGTTCGGATGAAAGTTTTTGGATACTTTTGCAGTCGCAATGAAGAGATTCGTAGATGTGATATTGCCGCTGCCGCTGCCGGGCAGCTTCACCTATTCCGTGCCCGACGACCTGACGGAGGAGGTGAAGGCGGGTTGCCGGGTCGTAGTGCCCTTCGGACCGAAGAAGTTCTATACCGCCATCGTGGCCAATGCGCACGCCCATGCCCCCGCGGGTTACGCGATCAAAGACATCGCCTTCCTGCTCGACGCCACGCCCATCCTGCTCCCCGCGCAGTTCGACTTCTGGAAGTGGATAGCCGACTACTACCTCTGCACGCCGGGCGACGTCTATAAGGCCGCCCTCCCCTCGGGACTTAAACTCGAGAGCGAGACCATCGTGGAGTACAACCCCGACTTTGAGGCCGACACGCCCCTACCCGAACGTGAGCGACGCCTGCTCGACCTGCTGGCCGACAAGCCCTCGCAAAGTGTCACCCAGATAGAGAAAGCGAGCGGCATCAAGAACGTGCTCACCGTGGTGGGCGCCCTGCTCGACCGCGAGGCCATCCGCGTGAAGGAGGAGCTGAAACGCACCTACAAACCCAGGGTCGAGACCCGCGTACGCCTGGCCGGAACACCCGGCGAGCGAGCCTTGCACGTACTGTTCGACACGTTGCCCGACAAACAGCTGGCCTTGCTGATGAAGTACGTGGAGCGCTCGGGATACCTCACCACCCATCCACCCCGGGAGATGACCAAAGCCGAGCTGCTACGCCGGGCCGACGCCACGCCCGCCGTGCTGAACGCCCTGGTGAAGAAGAAGATATTCGAAGTGTACCACCACGAGGTAGGACGCCTGCCGACCAGCGAGGGGCAGCCCGCCGCCAGCCTCCACCCGCTCAATACCTTCCAGCGGCAGGCATACGACGAAATCAGGCGGAGCTTCCTGGCGAAGAACGTCTGCCTGCTCCACGGCGTCACCTCCAGCGGGAAGACGGAGATCTACATCCACCTCATCGGGGAGACCATCGCCCAAGGCCGGCAGGTGCTCTACCTGCTCCCCGAGATAGCCCTCACCACCCAGATCACCGAGCGCCTGCGCCGGGTGTTCGGCAACCGCCTGGGCATCTACCACTCCAAGTTCCCCGACGCCGAGCGGGTGGAGATCTGGCGCAAGCAGCTCGGCGAGGAGAGCTACGACATCATTCTCGGCGTGCGCTCCTCCATCTTCCTGCCGTTTCGCGACCTGGGCCTCGTCATCGTCGACGAGGAGCACGAGGGCACCTACAAGCAGCAAGACCCCGCCCCCCGCTACCACGCCCGCAACGCCGCCATCGTGCTGGCCGCCCTGTACGGCGCCAAGACGCTGCTCGGCACCGCCACCCCCTCCATCGAGAGCTGGCAGAACGCCACCGAGGGGAAGTACGGCCTGGTGAGCCTCAAGGAACGCTACCAAGAGATACGGCTGCCCGAGATTGTCCCCGTCGACATCAAGGAGTTGCACCGCAAGAAACGGATGGTGGGACCCTTCTCGCCCCTGCTCACGCGATACGTCAGGGAGGCGCTGGAGCGGAAGGAGCAAGTCATCCTCTTCCAGAACCGCCGCGGATTCGCGCCCATGATAGAGTGCCGCGCCTGCGGATGGGTGCCCCGCTGCCAGAACTGCGACGTGAGCCTCACCTACCACAAGGCCCTCGGCCAGCTCACCTGCCATTACTGCGGACAAGCCTACAGGGTGCCGCCGAAGTGTCCGGCCTGCGAAGGCACCGAGCTGGTGAGCCGGGGCTTCGGCACGGAGAAGATCGAGGACGACATCAAGGCACTCTTCCCCGAGGCCACCGTGGCCCGCATGGATCTCGACACCACCCGCACCCGCTCGGCCTACGAACGCATCATCGCCGACTTCGAGCGGGGCAAGACGGACATACTCATCGGCACGCAGATGGTGTCGAAAGGACTGGACTTCGACCATGTCAGCGTAGTGGGCATCCTCAACGCCGACACCATGCTCAACTATCCCGACTTCCGCGCCTACGAGCGGGCGTTCCAGCTCATGGCGCAAGTCTCCGGACGGGCCGGACGGAAGAACAAGCAAGGACGGGTGGTGCTACAGACCAAGAGCATCGACCATCCCATCATCCGGCAAGTCATCGCCAACGACTACGAAGGCATGGTAGCGAGCCAGCTCGCCGAGCGCCAAGCCTTCCACTACCCACCCTACTACCGCCTGATATACGTCTACCTGAAACACCGCGACGAAACCCTGCTCGACCAGATGGCCGCGGCCATGGGCGAGAGGCTCGGCGCCGTCTTCGGCGACCGCGTGCTGGGACCCGACAAACCTCCCGTGGCAAGGGTGCAGACACTCTTCATCCGGAAGATCGTGGTCAAGATTGAGCGACACGCCCCCATGACGCGCGCCCGCGAGCTGCTCCTCCGCGTCAGGCAGGAGACGCTCGAAGACCAACGCTACAAATCCCTGTTGGTGTACTACGACGTGGATCCCATGTAGCCCCGGCCCTCCGCCAGGGGCAATGGCGGAATAGGGAAATCCCTACGCAATCATAGAGGGAACCGGCGGGAAACGGGTTTTTCCTTCCTTACCTTTGCCACATCCAATACGGACAGTATTAACCCCAAAAGAAAATAGAATATGGACAAGATCGACAACACGCTGAAAAGCATGAGAAAGAAACTGCGCGTGGCTTGCGCGCTGGTTCTGGTCGCCGCCTTGAGTGGTTGCGGCACTTACCGAGCCTCCCAGATTATGGATATTCACCCGGGAATGACGCAGAAGGAAGTCAGCGAACTCATGGGCAAGCCGACTTTCCGCCGTTTCAACAACGGCGTGGAGGAGTGGGAATACGAGCAGGTGGGCAACTACTTCCAGTGGCCGCGCCGTGTCTTCGTCACTTTCGAGAATGGCAAGGTCATCGGGATGGACTCCAACGGAGGACGTCCCCAATCCCCTACCGTGGTGGTGGCTCCCCCGGCTCCTCCCGTCGCGAGGCAGCCCACCATCATGGACGATAAGGAATTTGCCGACTTTACCCGTGACTTCTTCCGCCTGGCGTCGCGCGACGAAAGGATGAGGCTGGTGGACGAGATGCTCTCCGGGCACGACCTCACCATGGAGCAATGTGCCGAGATCGTGAAAGATACCTCCTCCACCGACCAACTCAAGATGGCCAAGAAACTCTATCCTTACGTGCGCGGCAAGCGGAACCCCCAGCCCATCATCGACGCCATATTCTTCCCCTCCGAGCAGGAGGAGATGCGGCGATTCGTGCGGGAGTTCCGCTGATCGGCCCTATTCCTCCACCGCCTTGAGCGTCACTTCCGTGCCGCGCAGCAAGGGCGAGGCGAACGTCACCTTGACGGTTCCCGCCTCGCCCGTGGTCTGTATATAGGCCAGCAGGCGGCCGTGGTAGGCCCGTTGGCGGTTGTCGGTATAGTCACCCGTGTCGTCGTTGTCGGAGCCTTCGAGGCCGAGCAGGCGCGCGGGGCCGTCGACGCGGCAGGTGATGTCGCTGTCGGCCAGCTTCACGGGCACGCCCGCTTCGTCGACCACCTCAATGACGACGTGCGCCGTGCCTCGCCGGGCGGGGAGAGAAGCGCGGTCGGCCGTGGCGCGCAGGGCGTAGGGCCGGCCGGAGGTTTGGATGACGTAGGTGGAGAGCGTGTTGCCGTTCTCGTCGCATCCTTGCGCCTCCAGCTTGCCTGGGCGGTAGGGGATGTCCCAATGGATGATGCCCGTCTTGGTGTCGTAAGGCTTCATCGGCCCCACCTCCTGGCCGTCGAGCAGCAGGCGGGCTTGCGGGGCGTTGGTGTAGCATACCACGCGGATCTCTTGCCCGGGCTGGTAGTTCCAGATGTCCCACGCGTCGGTGGAGAGGAAGCCCGATAGCGAGCGTCCCTCCACGCGGAGGGGATAGGTGCCGATGTACGTCACGGGCTTCTCGCTCCAGAGCGAGGCCCGGAAGTGTCCCCTCGGCTTCTCGAAGCTGCCGAAGTCGAGCAGTCCGGTGTAGAAGCCTCGTGCCGGCCATCCGTTGGATTCGCCGAGGTAGTCGGTGCCGGTCCATATAAACTGTCCGAAGATGAAGTCGCGGTCGCGCGCGGCGTACCAGGCGTCGATGTCGGGACGGTTCTCGCTGCCGTAGATGACGCGTTTGGGGTACTTGGCGTGGTCGGTGTCGTAGCGGTCCTCGGTATAGTTGTAGCCCACCACGTCGACCGCCTCGGGATAGGCCGTCTCGTTGGACATTACCACGCCGGCCAGCGCGCCGGTGACGGGCCTTGAGGTGTCGACGGAGCGCACCACGGCGGCGAGCCGCTTGGCGATGACGCCTATCCGCATGGCGTCGGGCGCCTCGGGATTATAGCCTCCGAACATGGGTTGGCTGATGCTGCTGCCGTTGAGCACGGGGTGCGAATAGGGGTCGTTGGGATAGTCCACCTCGTTGCCGATGCTCCAGAGGAAGATGGAGGGATGGTTGCGGTCGCGGCGCACCATGTCGGCCACGTCGCGGTCAATCCATTCTTCGAAGAAGTCGAACGTGCCCTGGAATCCCGGCTCGCCCTTGTTCCATCCCTTTATCCATTTGCGCTTGGGAAACTCCCACTCGTCCGACGCCTCGTCCATGACGAGCAGTCCCAGCCGGTCGCACCAGTCGTACACGTCGGGGCTTTGCGGATTGTGGCTCATGCGGATGGCGTTGACGCCTATCGCCTTGAGGTTCCGCAATCGTCGGCCCCAGACTTCCCGGGGCACGGCGGCGCCCAGCACGCCGGCGTCGTGGTGGAGGCAGACGCCCTTCACCTTCGTCCACCGTCCGTTGAGGGCGAAGCCCCGGTCGGGGTCGAAGTGCAGGGTGCGCAGTCCCACGGGGGTGTCGTCGCATCCGTCAATGCGCTGGCCGTCGGCCAGCAGTTCCGTGTGTAGCGTATATAAATAAGGTGTGTCGAGGTCCCAAAGCTGAGGCTTGGCGATCTTCAGCGTGAGCTTCCCGCTGGTGTCGCCCGTCGGGCTGTCCGCCACACGTACGCGCTGCCTGGCCACCGTCTTGCCGTCGGCGTCGAGCAGCGTGGCGGCCAGTTCCAGCCGTCGCGCGTCGGGTTTGTTCTTCACCACTTTCACCTCCACGCCGACGGTGGCTTGCCGGTCGGTGATGGAGGTGGCTTGCCAGCCTACGCCCCATTGCGCGATGTGCGTCTCGGGGGCGGCGACCATCCACACGTCGCGGTAGATGCCCGAGCCGGTGTACCAGCGCGAATCGGCCGAGCGGCTGTGGTCCACGCGTACGGCCAGCACGTTATCGCCCGGCTGTAGGTAGGGCGTGAGGTCGTACATGAAGGAGATGTAGCCGTTGGGTCGACGTCCCAGCAGGTGTCCGTTGAGGTAGACCTCGCTCCGGTTGTACACGCCCTCGAAGTAGACGTAGTGGCGGGCGGCATCGTCGGCGATGGTGAAATGCTTGCGATACCATCCTATGCCGCCCGGCAGGAAGCCCGTGCAGGCGGCCAGCGTGGGCGACATGGGTTGGGTGATGCTCCAGTCGTGCGGCAGGAGCACTTTGGCCCATTCGCTGTCGTCGTAGGCGGTGCGTACGTACGTGGAGTCGTCGGTAAGGCTGAAGAGCCACCCGGCATCCCACTTGGTGGGTTGCCCGAAAGAAACTTGCGCCCGCAGGGTCGGGGCGAGGAGCGTCGTCGCGAGGACGAAGAGGGAGAGGATTCTTTTTTTCATGATGTTGGGGTATATATAGCGATCAATTTAAGTCGTAGACCACGGTGGTCACGCTCTGCGCGTCGAGCACGACGGGCTGTCCGCTTTCCACGTGCCGTTCCTGCAGGTTCTTGCCCGCGGCGGTGGTATAGGTGGTAACGGATCCGGGCGTCTGGCTCCATCCGGTATGCGTTTCGTTGAGGCGTACGCCCTTGCTGGAGAGGTTGCTGAACACGGCCACCACCCTGTCCTTCTCGGGCGAGATCCACGCCGAGGCGAAGAAACTGCGCGAATCGTTCATCTCCAGCGCCACCCGCCGGTATCCCGGGCGGATGAATCGGCTATAGTTGCCCAGCACCCACAGGGTGGGAGTGGGTTGTGCCGTTCCCTCTTGCCTGATGTCGCCGTCCGCTCCTCCGGCGGGAACGAGCGAGATGAGCAGGAAGCGATTTTTGTGTCCCCAGCGGGGTATGTCCATGGAAGTCCAGAAGCTCCACGAGGTGACGTTGGCCACGGTGAGGTCGTTGTGTATCACTTTCGACATATAGAGCGCGATGTCCATCTCGGACGCGGTGTCGAAGCCCGCGAATTCCGAAGAGCTATATCCGTCGCCCAGCATACTCCATTCCGTTTGCCAGAGGTCCACGCCGTATTGGTCGGCCGCTTGCCGCGCTTGTTGGCGCACGCTCCTCATGCCGTCCCACGTGCCGTCCGTCCAGTAGCTGTGCGCGCCCAGCATGGGCTTGACGTGGGCCAGGTCGCCGATGTAGGTCGAGGCTCCCGGCGTGAAGAAGGTCGCGAGCGAGTTGCTCCGGTTGGCGTCGTCCTTGGCCCGGTACAGGTATTCCCAGTCGGCCGATTCGTTCAGCAAGAGGTCCACGGGGAGTGCGGCCGTGGTCAGGCTCTTGTCTAATTCCTTGGCCAGTCGGGCCATCTCTTCATTGGTCCATCCGCTGCCCTCTTGCCCGCTGTCCCAGTTGTACTGAGGCTCGTTGACGGGCGAGATGTGCGTCACCGGATAGCCCGCTTGCCGATAGTGTGCGGCTACCTCGGTGAGGTAGTTGGCGAAGTCGGCGTAGTGTTCGCTCTTGAGGTTGGACACCCCGCCGCGGTTGGACAGTCCCTTCCCGTTGTAGGTGTACTGCACGGGAGGCGTATTGCTGAACAACACCACGCCGGGGACGTTCCACGCCTTGGCCTGGTCGAGGAAGTACCGCTGTCCCTCGCATCGTGTCCAGTCCAACGACAGGTTGTCGGTGAGGTAGGATTCGGCCCGGCGGGTCTCGTCGTCTATGCCGCTGGCGTCGCCCTGCTCCGCGCTGCCTCCCCCGGCGTTGGTACGCCACATCGAGAGCGCTATGCCTTGCGGACTGCCCTCCTCGATCTTGTCCGAGAAGAGCCATTGCCCTATTCGTTCGCGGTTGGTGGTCCAGTACTTCCCGACGAAGGCGGGTGTCCAGCAGTCCGACGCGCCAAAGCCCACGATGGTTTGGAACGTCCGGTCGGCGTCTATGGTCACGCTTTTCTCCACGCTGATGATGTTTCCGGGCTGTTCGCCGGGCGTGTCGTCGTTGGCGCATCCGGGGAGGGCGAACAGGAGCGGGAGGCTGATGATAAATTTCAATGTATTCATATCGGTCGAAGATTATGGGATTAATGCCATCCGGGGTTTTGCTGGATGGAGCCGTTGGACATGGTTATCTCGTAGAGCGGTATGGGGAAGAGCAGGTCGCGGTCTTCCAGGAAGGTCGTGCCCTTGTCGCTGGGTTCGTACTGGTTCTCCTTCTCGTACTTGTCGGCGTTGGGACCGGTGTTATACTTCACGAACGATCCGTCTGGTCCCATGATGTTGCATATCATCTTCTTGCCATTGTCGTCGGTCCACCGGCGGATGTCGTATATGCGGTGATTCTCCAGCGCCAGTTCCAGCCGTCGCTCGTTGCGTATGGCTTTGCGCAGGTCGTTCCCGCTGCTCTCCACGTCGGCGAGATGTACGCGCTCGCGCACCTTGTTGAGGGCTGTCCGGGCGTTGGCGTCGTCGTTCAGCTCGTTGCACGCCTCGGCGTACATCAGCAGCACGTCGGCGTAGCGCAGGATACGGTGGTTGAGTGGCACCTTGGGCTGGTTGTAATTGGCCGGTCGTTTGGCGTAGGGTAGGTAGAACTTCCGGTTGATGCGCGCCGATTTATGCTTGGCGGGCGCTATGCAGTAGGTGCCATCGCCATTTTGGTTGCCTTGCGCGGTCACCAGCTCGGCGAAGTGGTCCTCACCCGCTATCTCCGTGGCTCCGTTCTTGATGATGGACCAGCGCAGGCGCTCGGTGTCGCCTGCGGCGAGGAAGGCGTTCTCCAGGTCGCTGGTAGGCAATCCCCACGCCCATCCGTCCTGGTCGCCTCCCGAGCGGTTGCCGGTGATGATGGAGAGGCTTCCGCCCAGGTCGTAGGTCTCGTCGTAGGTGTTCTGTACCTCGAAGAGGGACTCGACGTTATTCTCGGCATCGACGCTCCAGACGTCGCCAAAGTTGGGCATCAGGTCGTACTCGTGCTCGTCGATGACGGTCTCCAGGGTATCGCGCGCCGCTTCCCAGTTGCTTTGGTAGAGGTAAGCCTTGCCCATCAAGCCCAATGCCGCTCCCCGGGTGGCGCGCCCCATGTCGGTGGCGGCGTATTGGCTGCGTTGCGGCAACACCTTGGCGGCCTCGGCGAGGTCGGACTCGATAAAGGCGTACACCTCGTCGGCGCTGGAGCGGGTGATACCTTCCACCTCCTCGGGCATGAGGAAGCCCTTCACGATAGGTACGCCCCCGAAGTTCTTGACCAGCTCGAAATAGAAGTAGGCGCGCAGGAAGCGGGCCTCGGCTACTAATCGGGCCTGCTTCTCCTTGTCCACGATGGGCGCTTGGGGTATCTTGTCGATGGCGATGTTGCAACGCAGGATGCCTTTGTACCGGTATTGCCAGAAATTGGAGATGGTACCGTTGGATTGTCCCACGCCTTGGTAGTGCGCCAGCGAGATGTAGTCGCTCTGCGACTGGGTGGTGTTGCCCATCCACAGGTCGTCGCTACACATGTCGGTCAGTATCCAGAAGTTCTCCACTTGCCACCAGCCGTGGTAGGTGATGGCGTTGTAGCAGCCGGTGATGAACGACTCGGCGTCGCTCTCGCTTTGGAAATAGTTGTCTAAGTTTTCCTGCCCCCTCACGTCTTCTTCCAGGAAGTCGGAGCAGGAGACGAGCAGCATGGCACTCACGAATGCCAGAATAGTATATAATGGTTTCATAATCGATGGAGTTTAAAATTTGAAGTCGATGCCAAACAGGAAAGAGCGCGGGTTGGGATAGGCAATCCAGTCGATGCCCGTCTCGATGACACTCGCGCCCAATTGCGGCCGCTCCGGATCCATACCCGAGTAACCGGTGATGGTAAACGGATTCTGGGCCGAGAACGAGAAGCGCAACTCCCTGTTCCCGAGCAGCCGCTTAGGCAAGGTATAGCCTACCTGCAGCAACTTGCAACGGAAGTAGGAGCCATCCTCCACGTAGAAGCTCGACACCCGGATGTAGTTCAGGTTGGTGTCGTTGGCCGTGAGGCGGGGGATGTCGTAGCTCGTCCCCTCGCCATGCCAGGCCTTGTCGAGCGTGCCGGCGAAGACGTTCTGTCCGTTGATGCCCGAGTATCGGCTCTTGGTGGTGTTGTAGATGTCGTTGCCGAAGGTGCCGTAGAAGTTGGCGGTGAAGTCGAAGTTCTTGTAGTTTATCCCGAGGTTGACGCCCATCATCAGGTCGGGGTAGGCGTTGCCGATATACGTCTTGTCGTTCTCGTCGAGCACGCCGTCGTGGTTCAGGTCCTTGAAGCGGATGTCGCCCGGCGCGGCGTTGGGCTGGATGGGCTTGCCGTGTTCGTCGGTATGGGCGTACACTTCGGCGAGGTTCTGGAACAGCCCGTCGGCCACGAAGCCGTAGAAGCGTCCGATCTCGGCGTTGTCCTCATTGCGGATGATCTGGTCGGAGTTGAATCCTCCGGTGTAGATCGGGCCGTCGCCCGATAGCTTGATGGCCTTGTTCTTCACTGCCGAGAGGTTGACGCCCACGTTATAGCTCAAGTCGCCCGTGTGGTCGCGCCAGTTCATCCCCAGCTCCCATCCCGTGGCTTTCATGCTGCCGATGTTCATGGTAATCTGGCTGTTCCAGTTGGGGTATCCCACGACCAGCAGGTTCTGCTTGGCGTAGAGCATGTCTTTCGACTTCTTCTGGTAGAAGTCGAAGGTGACGTCCAACCGGGACTGGAGGAAGGAGAGGTCGAGACCGAAGTTGATGTCCTCCACCGTCTCCCACTTCAGCTTGGCGTTGCCCACGGAAGAGATGGTGGTACCGGTGACGCGGTTCTGGTCCACGCCGAAGACGGCGTCGGCCGTTCCCATCAGCGTGAGGTAGGCCGAGTTGGAGATGCTCTGGTTGCCTACACGTCCCCATCCGGCCCTTATCTTCAGGTTGTCGAACACGTGCTGGTGCTGCATGAATGGCTCGGCAGTGAGGCGCCAGGCGGCCGATACCGAGGGGAACAGGGCGTATTTGTTGCCTTTCGGGAACTTGGAGGAGCCGTCGGCGCGGAGAGAGACGGTGAGGTAATAGCGATTGTTGTAATTGTACATCGCCCGGCCGATATAGGAGAGCAGCGTGTTGTAGCTGGTATTGCCGCCGCTCTGCTGGTTCATGGTGCCCGCGTCCACCTCGTGCAAGGTCTCGGAGTTGTTGGGGGTATTGTCGCGTGCGCCCGATACCCAGTAGTTGGCGAAGCGCTCCATGGTGAATCCTCCCATCACGTTCAGGTTGTGCACTTGGGCGAAGGTGTGCTGGTAATTCACCGTGTTGGTCCAGTTCCAGTCCAACCATTCGTTCATGGTGCGCTTGGCGGTGCTGTAAGTCGACTTCTCGAGGGCGTCGATGTAAAACTCGGGGGTGAAGGAGTCCGAGCGGCGGAAGTGCGCGTTGGCGCCGAACTGCGTACGGAGCGTCAGTCCCTCTACGGGCATGAGTTGCAGGTAGGGGTTGATGATGACGCCGTATTCGCTCGAGTGGCTGTCCTGCCTGGCGACTGATCCCGCGGGGTTCCACTCCTCGTTGTTGTACGAGCGTTGGTAGTTGTTGTAGGGATTGTCGGTCCACTCTTCCTTGGGGCGGAACACGGGGGTGGTGGGATCCATGGCCATGGCCGCGGAGAAGAGGTTGGGGGTATCGTCCCACGATTCCACCCGCGGGGCGATGTCGAAGCCGAGCTTCACGTATTTATTAAAGGTGTACTCGGTGTTGAGGCGGGCGTTGATCTTGTCCCAATAGCCCACGTCGTACTGCGAGTTGTTGCGGAAGTATCCCACGCTGAGGCTGTACGTCAGCTTGTCCGTCCCGCCGGTGAAACCAAACGAGTAGTTGTGCACCAGCGCCGTCTTGTTGATGACCGTTTTCCACCAGTCGGTGCCTTCGGCGTCGGTGACGTCGTCCTTTCCGTTCCAGGCCGGGGTACGTCCGTCGTTGGTGTATCGTGCCTTGAACACCTTCTCGTACTCGGACGCCTTGGCCACGTCAGGGTTGTCGATGGTCTGGAATCCTACCGAGGCGCTGAAGTTGAACTTAGTTTTCCCTGCCGCCCCTTTCTTGGTGGTGATGAGGATGACGCCGTTGGAACCCCGGGTACCGTAGATGGCGGCGGCCGAGGCGTCCTTCAGCACTTCCATGGACTCGATGTCGTTGGTGTTCAAGAAATTGATGTTCGTCCCCACGGGCATACCGTCGACCACGTAGAGCGGGTCGCTGCCGTTGACGGTGGTCACGCCTCGGATCAGCACCTTGGGCGCCGTGCCCGGACCTCCGCCACTGATCACTTGCACGCCGTTCACCTTGCCTTGGAGGGCGTCCATGGCGTTGCCGGTCACGGTCTCGGTGATCTGTTCGCCCTTCACGGTGGAGATGGAGCTGGTGAGGTCGCTCTTGCGTACGGCTCCATAGCCAATCACTACGACTTCGTCGGTGACGAATGAGTCTTCGTTCAGGCTGACGTTGAGCGTGGTCCGCCCGTTCAGGGCGATCTCCTTTGTCTTAAAGCCGATGTAGGAGAACACGAGTACGGCGTCGCGGTCGATCTGAGTGAGGGTGTAGTTGCCATCGATGTCGGCGATGGTGCCGTTGCTGCTGCCCTTCACCACGATGCTGGCGCCGGTCAGCGCTTCTTTGTCGGTGGCCGATGTAACCTTGCCGGTTACGGTGATTTGCGCGTAGCTGCCTATCGTCGTGAGGAGTAGGCATGCCAGTATGATGTACTTGCTCATAGATGGAGTTGTTAAAGTCAATTTACTCGGACTAATTTGCCCCTTTCGAGGTGGGCGTCGAACCAGAACTTATAGGTCCCTGTCGTTCTTACGGTAGGTTTTCCCCAGATGTCCTGCGGCTTGGGGTTGATATCCTGTCCACCGTACAGGAATATCTCGGGGTCGTCGGCGTTGTCGACGCGCCACAGGCAGTAGTCCCACCATCCCCAGTCGTGCTTGTTGTGGATGATGAAGTTGAGCTGCGTCCCCGCCTCCAGCGCGACGTTGTCGGTATAGAAGAGGTTGGGGTTGACGGCATCTTGCGTGAAGATGAGCAATCCGCTCGGGCTGCCGTTGCAGCCTGGAAGGTTGCCCAGCACGCCGATCTGGAACGGGATGATATATTCGGGTTGCGACTTGTCTAAGTAGAAGTCCGACCCAATGGGTTGCGGCAATCGGTTTCCCGCCTCGCTTATGGGGTAGGTGCTGATGGCGTATGTGCTCTGTAGGATATTGAACGTGATGTCGTAGTAGACGTTCGCCTCGGTGAGCTGTATGGGTTTCGCCAGGTCGGGGTCGTCGGTCAGCTTGCTGCTGTCCTCGGGGTCGAGGCCGAAGCAGATGGGGTTGAAGTCGCTCTTCTGCGGCAGGAAGAAGATGGGCGTGCCGGCCGCCTGGTTGTAGTACCTGGCCCGGTACTGGTAGGGTGCCGTGCGCTCGACGCGCATGGGCACGCCGAACACGTCGCTGTTCAAGGCGGCGGCGGTAGTGACGTCGGCCAGGTACATCTTCTCGAAGTCGGGCATCTCGGACACGGAGAGGGTGGAGGTGGCCACGGTCTCTTTCCCCGAACGGTCTACCGCGGTAAGGGTGACGGTGTATTCGCGCGCTTCGTTGGGCAGCACGACGCTTTCCGAGAAGTCGTACGTCTTCTGCCCACTTAGGTCGACTCGCCTCGGCGCGTAGCCCTCCACGCCGGGAATGTCGATGGTAACGTAGTCCAGCGCCCGGTTGTCGCTAAGCGCGAAGCGTAGGTTGAATTTCGTATTCGCTTTCATCAGCACGGTGATGGCTTTGTCGGGTGCCGTGGTGAAGGTGGGTGGGGCGAAATCGCCGTCCATGGTGACCAGCAACTCCTGCGAGGCGACGCGCCCACCCACGTCGGTCACGGTGACCTTGATGGTGAACTGGTCGCCTATCTCATCGCGTCCGATGGGGAAGTCGTATCGCAATTCGTAGGTGGTGAGCGCTTCTTTGTAGATGTCAAGGAGGTCGATCGTCTTTTTGAGGTTCAGGTCGACGCATTCCAAAGAGATGGTTGCCAAGCCGTCCTTATCGGCCACGGTGCCTTCGACGGTGATGGTTCGTCCCGCTTCGGTCTGGATATGTTCCGTCGTGAGGGCGACGGAGGGAGATTGTCCATCCACGTCGGGATAGCCGTTGTTGTCGCTACAACTGCCCAGAATGGAAAGTAGCAGCATCAGTGTCGTTTGTGCGACATACCATAGATGTTTTCTCATACATTTGTCTTTAAAATTAATAATGGTAGGGCAAAGATAGACTGTTTCCTCCATACGGACACGACGGAAATCGTGCAGGGATGGCGCGCAAATCGGGCATTGCACGATCTGTGGATGTCGGATGACCTGTGAAGTGCCCATGCGGACTTGCATGGGCACTTCGCCGGGCCGCGGACATCCCACGCGGACCGCATGGACCTTTCGCGGAGATGGAATACTTGCGAAGTTGAGTAGATGACGGTTTTTCCGTATATTCGCGCCGACGTTTAACATGATTCAAGCAATGGGAGATTATACCGCAAAACGGAAGCGCGCGCGTCGCCGTCTCTTTCTCGGCCTGCTTCTCTTGCCATCGTCCCTGTGGGCGGAAGGTTCCTACCCCATCCGGCAGTTAGGCATGGACAAGGGGCTATCCAACAACTATGTGGTCAGCATCGCGCAGGACAAGGCAGGCTTCCTGTGGTTTGCCACCGAGGAGGGACTGAACAAGTTCGACGGCACTCGCTTCATCACCTACTACAAGGACGAGCGAGGCACGGGAAGTATCACGGGCAACGAACTGAATTGCCTCATCGACGACCCCAGCGATTCCATCCTCTGGATAGGCACGCAACGCGCGGGGCTGAACGCCTACGACTACGCCGCGGGAACCTTCGCCTGCTATCGGCACGACGAGGCCGACCCCGGGAGCCTCGCCACCGACGACGTCACCAAGATACTCCCCTCGCACGACGGCAACCTGTGGATAGCGACCTATTGGCAAGGAATCGACTACTTCGACAAGCGTACCCGCCGCTTCGTCCACTACAACCAGGAGACCGTGCCCGGCCTGGTGAGCAACCACGTGTGGAGCATAGCCGAAGACGGTGGACGCCATCTCTACATCGGGCACGCCAACCACGGTTTCTCCGTGCTCTCCCTCAAGGACAGGACAGTGAAGAACTTCGTGCACGACCCCGCGTCGCCCTACAGCCTGCCGGGCAACACGGTAAAATGCGTCTATCGGGACGACAATGGCAACATCTGGGTGGGCAGCGACCGGGGGCTGGCGCTGTTCGACCCCGATACCGAACGCTTCATCCGCTTCGGACAAGTGCCGCACGATGTCTTCGACATCCGTCAGCTGGACGACAACAAGCTATGGATAGCCATGGAATTTGGCGGAATCGCCATCATGAACCTGTCGCAACGCCTCTTCACCCTGCCCGAGCAAGTGCAGTTCCAGTATATCCGCGAGGGCGACGATGGGTACAGCCTCTCCAACTCCAGCGTGCGGTGCATCTTCCAGGACACGTTCAAGAACGTATGGACGGGCGTATGGGGAGGAGGAATAAACTTCTTGAGCCACGAGCCACCCCTGTTTGGCGGCTATTACTACTCGCCCAATCCGCACTCTCCCGGCCGGCTGAACAACAAGACGGCAAGCTCCGTGTGCGTGGACGGGCGCGGACGGCTGTGGATAGGCACCGACGGAGGCGGCATCAACGTGTTCCGCGATGGCGTGAGGCAAACCGTGTTCCCGCCAAGCGAGGACAGGAACGACGCCAACTCCGTGCAGACCTCCCTCCGCGACACCGACGGCAACCTCTGGTTCGGCCTGTTCTACGGAGGGGTGAGCTACTACGACAGCAAGCGCGACATCTTCCACGCCGACTACCTGCCACAGCTGGAAGGCAAAGACGTGCGCTCCCTCTACGAGGACGAACAAGGACAACTATGGATAGGCACCGACGGCGACGGCATCTACCGGACAGACCTCGGCCGGCGACAGCCGATGAAGCATTATCCCTTCGGGAACAACATGGTGCGCTGCATCCTGAAAGACTCCCGGCAGCGATTGTGGATAGGAACCTTCGGAGGCGGACTGGGCGTGAGCGACGACAGCGTGAGCCAGGTGCGCATGTTCGACGTGGGCAATGGCTTCCTCTCGAACACCGTCAACCACATTTACGAGGACAGCCACGGCAACGTATGGGTGGCTACGGGCGAGGGACTGGCGCACTTCGCTCCCGGGACCAACCTGGACTTCCGTACCTACCGGCGTGAGGCGGGATTGGCCAACACGCATATACGCGCCATAGCCGAGGACGGCAAGGGCAACATCTGGGTAAGCACCAACAAGGGCATCAGCTGCCTGCTAAACGGTACCGACGGGTTCCTTAATTACGACCATCGCGACAACATCCCCACGGGCAACTTCATGAGCGGAAGCGTGGCGGAAGACGAAAGCGGGCGGATCTACTTCGGGTCCGTAGGCGGACTGTGTTACTTCTCCCCCGAGGCGGTGCTGGCCAAGAGGCAATCGCCCGAGGCCGCCATCACCGACATGAAGATATTCACCTCCTTAGGCAAGGGAGGGGGAGGCGAAGAGGCGGTCGACATCAACGGGCGGACACGGGTGGAGATGAGCCACCGGCAGAATAGCTTCGGCATCACCTTCAACGTGCGCGACTACGCCCTGAGCGACCGGGTGGAGTACGCCTGCATGTTGGAGGGCATGGACGAGCTGTGGTATCCCACCGACGGTGCCAACGCCGCCACCTTCCGCAACATACCCCCGGGCAAGTACCGTTTCTTAGTGAAGACACGCCTCCGCAACCAAGCCTGGTCCGACCAGCTGACCAATCTCGACATCACCATCGTGCCCCCGTTGTGGCTCACCTGGTGGGCGAAGACGGGCTACGTCCTGCTCTTCGCCCTCGTCTGCCTGCTCATCCTGTACGCCTACAAGAAGCGGATCGACGTGGAGGCCCTCTATCGGATAGAGAAGAAGAACCACGAGCATGAGCAGACGCGCAACGCCGAACGCCTGCGCTTCTTCACCAATATCACCCACGAGCTGCGCACCCCGCTCACGCTGATACTTGGCCCGCTGGAGGACATACGGAAAAGTCCCACGCTCGCCGAGCGCGACACGCAGAAGATAGCCGTCATCCACCAGAGCGCCATTCGCCTGCTCAACCTCATCAACCAGATACTGGAGTTCAGGAAGGTGGAGACGCAGAACAAGAAGCTATGCGTGGGACGCTACAACCTGGCCGCCTTGGTCACCGAGGTGGGCACCAAGTACAAGGAGCTGAACAGGAAGAGCGGGGTGGAGGTGGAGATCAGGGCGGCGTCCGAGGAGATGACGCTCTACTTCGACAAGGAGGCGGTGACCATCATCCTCGACAACCTGCTGTCCAACGCCCTGAAGCACACCGAGCGGGGGAGCGTCATCCTATCGGTGCGTCCCACCGAGCGCAACGGCATCCGCCACACGGAGATCGGCGTGAGCGACACGGGACACGGCATCGACGCCGCGGCCTTGCCCCATATCTTCGAACGTTACTACCAGGAGGAACGCGACAAGCGCGTGTCGGGAACAGGCATCGGACTGGCGCTGGTGAAGAGCCTGGTGACCTTGCACGAAGGGGAGATCAGCGTGGAGAGCAAGCCCGGGCAAGGCACCTCGTTCCGCTTCACCCTGCTCACCGACAACACCTATCCCCACGCGCTACACGCCGACTCGGAGGTGTCCCAGCCCGAGGCGGAGGACGAGGGCTTGGTCGCCACAGACGCCATGAGCCCGCCCGTTGGAGGCAAAGCTCTCCTGCTGGTGGTGGAGGATGATCCCGACATCAGCCACTACATCTGCGAATCCTTTGCCGACCGCTTCGAGGTGAAGAGCGCCGCCAACGGGCAGCAAGGGCTGGACCTGGCCATCCACTACACGCCCGACATCATCGTGAGCGACATCATGATGCCCGTGATGGACGGCATCAGCCTGTGCCGCCAACTGAAGACCGACGTGCGCACCAGCCATATACCCGTCATCCTCCTCACGGCCAAGGACACGCCCGAGGACAAGGAAGAGGGATACGAGACGGGCGCCGACTCGTACCTGACCAAACCCTTCAGCGCCACGCTGCTCCACAGCCGGGTGAACAACCTGCTGGAGGCGCGCCGCAAGCTGGCCGAGCGCTTCGCCACCTCGTACGGGCCGAGCGACAATAGCCGGCTGGAAGGGAAACGCGCGCAACTGGCCGAATCGCTCAATCAGCTCGACCGCGAGTTCCTCGAGAAGATTTCCGCCTTGGTGGAGGAGCGAATCTCGTCCGAACGAGTCGACGTGGCTTTCCTCTCCGACCGCCTGTGCATGAGTGGTTCCACCCTCTACCGCAAGATAAAGGCGCTGACGGGTCTCTCCACCAACGAATACGTTCGCAAGCTGAAGATGCGGCACGCCGAGCGCCTGCTGCTCGAAGGGCGATACCAAGTCTCGGAGGTGGCGTTCAAGGTCGGGTTCAACAGTGTGGTCTATTTCCGCCAATGCTTCAAGGAGGAGTTTGGCGTGCTTCCTTCGGACTACCTCAAGCCGTCTACCTGATGAAGTTCGTCGGCGTCCACTCCTCGCCCTTGGGGAGCGGCTGCTTTCCGGCCTGTATGCTCTTGAGCAGCCACGCCATGTTGCGCCCCAGCGTACGCATGGTCTGCAGCCCTTCGGCGTCGCGCGACGCCTCTCCGGGGTCGCAGCCGTACACCATGTTCCAGTATTGGGAGGAGACGAGGGGCATGTTGTTGATGGTGAAGTACTTGTTCAGGCGATCGAAAGTGGCGCTGGCGCCTCCTCTCCGGCAAACGGCCACGGAGGCGGCGGGCTTGTAGGCCAGCGTGTCGGAGGCGGAGAAGAAGAGGCGGTCGAGCAGGGCGCAGAGCGATCCGTTGGGACCGGCGTAGTACACGGGTGAGCCTACCACGATGCCGTCGGCCGCCAGGCACGCCTCGCGTACCCGATTATATAAGTCGTCCTTGAACACGCAGCGCCCCAGTTCCGAGCATTTGCCGCAGGCCGTGCAGCCTTGCACCGCCTTGGCGCCGATGTGGACGAAACTCGTCTCTACGCCTTCGGCGTTCAAGGTATTGGCCACCTCGGTGAGGGCGAGGAATGTGTTCCCTCCCCTATTCGGGCTTCCGTTGAGTAATAATACGTTCATAGCTGTATTCTCTTAGTTTTCTATACTTAGGCTGCAAATATAGGCATTTCCGCACGACGCTTGTCACTTTCTCCCCACAAAAAAACGCGAACGCTTCATCCCCCGAGAGAACCATACGTCCCATACCCGCGGAACAACTGTCCCATGCCCGCGGGACAACCGTCCCATGCCCGTGGGACAACTGTTCCATGCCCGTGGGACAATCGCTCCTTCTTCACAATATCCTAAGCTTCTCCTTCAAGGGTTTGCGTAGGTTGCGCGAGATGAGCAGGTCCACCTCGTCGTCGGGACAATCGAAAGGTGGGCAGAGACGGATGTAATGCTCTTCGATAAGGACAAGATAATGGATGTTGATGATGGTGGACTGGTTGATACGGACGAAAGAGGAAGAAACGGCGAGGATGTCGTCGGCCGAGGTTTGCCGTCGCAGGCGCAACGTCCGGTCGCCGAACATGACGGCTTGCCACGCGCGGTGGCGAGTGGAGTAGACGAAGTAGCCGATGTCGGCCGGGCGGTATACGCGGTACCCTACAGGAGTGGCGATGATGATTGTTTCTTCCATGGACTTCCCATCGATAAAGGTCTCGCGGCTTTTCGCTGGCAGGGGGATACAGGAAAGGCGTGGGACTGTTGTCATTACCGTACCGAGGCCCTGGACTGCCCATCATGGATAATAAACAATAGCCCACGCCTCTGTTACAGGTCCGTTGCCAGCGACAACGGGCATATAGCATTGACGTGAGCGTTCTTGTCTATTATCTCCATGATTGAAACTGTCCAGGTTTCAGCACGAGATAATATCGTAAACGCTTTCGTTATCAAACAAATGTCGGCTTCCCACCGCACGGAAACGCCACACGGGGGAAGTCGGGGCAAAAGTAGGAAATAGTTTTGGTTCGCGCAAAATAATCGTAGGGATTCGCCTCGCGGGGAACGCGAATGTCAAGCTACAGCTTCCTTATTTTTCGCGGGCGACGATAAAAAGCCCATTCCCGTGAAACATAATTTAAAACTCATTCGTTCTCTGAATATACGCTCTCGCATGGAGAGATCATTGTGTACTCATAGAAAAACAAGGAAAAATATGGTTTATGATGTGGCTATGTTGGAGGCTTTCTATAAAGCCTATAAAGGAAAGCTGGAGCACGTCAGGGGAGTGTTGAGACGCCCCTTGGCTCTGGCCGAAAAGATTTTGTACGCGCATCTGTACGACGCGTCGAATGTGAAAGACTACAAGCGGGGTGAGGACTACGTGAACTTTCGTCCCGACCGTGTGGCGATGCAAGACGCTACCGCCCAGATGGCCCTGCTGCAGTTCATGAACGCCGGCAAGGATGAGGTGGCCGTGCCCTCGACGGTGCATTGCGACCACCTGATACAAGCTTATAAGGGCGCCAAGGAGGATATCGCCACGGCGAGAAAGACCAACGAGGAGGTCTACGACTTTCTCCGCGACGTCTCCTCGCGCTATGGCATAGGATTCTGGCAACCGGGAGCCGGCATCATCCACCAGGTGGTGCTCGAGAACTACGCCTTCCCCGGAGGAATGATGGTAGGCACCGATTCGCACACCCCCAACGCGGGCGGACTGGGCATGGTGGCCATTGGCGTGGGCGGAGCCGACGCCGTGGACGTGATGACCGGCATGGAATGGGAGCTGAAGATGCCCCGCGTCATCGGCGTGCGCCTCACCGGAAAGCTGAGCGGATGGGCGGCGCCGAAGGACGTGATCCTGAAGCTGGCCGGCATCCTCACCGTGAAGGGCGGGACGAACGCCATCATCGAATACTTCGGGCCAGGCGTCGAATCGCTCTCGGCCACGGGAAAGGCCACCATCTGCAACATGGGCGCCGAGGTGGGAGCCACCACGTCGCTCTTCCCGTTCGACGAACGTATGGCCACCTACCTGCGAGCCACGGGACGCGCCAGCGTGGCAGACATGCTGGAAGCCGTAAGGGCCGACCTGCGGGCCGACGCGGAGGTAGTCCTCAACCCCGAGAAGTACTACGACCGGGTCATCGACATCGACCTCTCCACACTCGAGCCCTACATCAACGGACCCTTCACCCCCGACGCCGCGACACCCATCTCCGAGTTCGCCGCGAAGGTGCGGCAGAACGACTACCCGCGCCGTATGGAGGTGGGACTCATCGGCTCGTGCACCAACTCCTCGTACCAAGACCTGAGCCGGGCCGCCTCGCTGGCCAGGCAGGTGACGGAGAAAGGGCTGGAAGTGGAATCGCCCCTGATCATCAATCCCGGATCGGAACAGATACGGGCCACCGCCGAGCGCGACGGCATGATAGAGACCTTCAAGAGGGTAGGAGCCACCATCATGGCCAACGCCTGCGGACCCTGCATCGGGCAATGGAAACGGCATACCGACGACCCCACCCGCAAGAACTCCATCGTGACCTCGTTCAACCGCAACTTCGCCAAGCGGGCCGACGGCAACCCCAACACCTTCGCCTTCGTGGCCTCGCCCGAGCTGACCATGGCGCTCACCATAGCGGGCGACCTCTGCTTCAACCCCCTGAAGGACAGGCTGAAGAACGACATGGGCGAGCTGGTGAAGCTAGACGAGCCTGTGGGCGACGAGCTGCCCGTAGAGGGATTCAGCAAAGGCGACGACGGATACATCGCCCCCGGCGGAGCGAAGGTGGAGGTGAAGGTGAACCCCGAATCGCAGCGCCTGCAACTGCTAAAGCCCTTCCCCGCCTGGGACGGCAAGGACCTGCCCGGCATGCCCCTGCTCATCAAGGCCCAGGGGAAATGCACCACCGACCACATCTCCATGGCCGGCCCGTGGCTGCGCTTCCGCGGACATCTGGAAAACATCTCGGACAATATGCTGATGGGAGCCGTCAACGCCTTCAACGGGCAGACCAACAAGGTGTGGAACCGCGTCACCAAGCAGTACGACGCCGTGTCGGCCACCGCCAAGCGGTACAAGGCCGAGGGCATAGCCTCCATCGTCGTGGCCGAGGAGAACTACGGCGAAGGCTCCAGCCGCGAGCACGCCGCCATGGAACCGAGGTTCCTCAACGTGCGCGCCATCCTGGCCAAGAGCTTCGCGCGTATCCACGAAACCAACCTGAAGAAGCAGGGCATGCTCGCCCTCACCTTCGCGGACAAGGCCGACTACGACAAGGTACGCGAGCGCGACCTCATCGACGTGACCGGCCTGGCCGACTTCGCCCCGGGACGCAACCTCACCGTGACCCTGCGCCACGACGACGGCACCACCGAGAGCTTCGAGGCCCAACATACGTATAACGAACAGCAGATTGGCTGGTTCCGCGCCGGCTCTGCCCTTAACGCCCGATAAGATATGGATAAGATAACTATGCGACCCGATGGAAAGCTCGCCGTACCCGACGTGCCCATCATCCCCTACATCACCGGCGACGGCGTAGGACCCGAAGTGACACCCGCCATGCAAGCCGTGGTTGACGCCGCCGTGAAGAAAGCGTACGGCGCCAGCCGGCGTATCGAATGGAAAGAGGTGCTGGCCGGCGAACGAGCCTTCAACGAGGTTGGATCGTGGCTGCCCGACGACACCATGGACGCTTTCCGCCAATACCTGGTGGGCATCAAAGGCCCCCTCACCACTCCCGTGGGAGGCGGCATACGCTCCCTGAACGTGGCCTTGAGGCAAACGCTCGACCTCTATGTCTGCCTCCGCCCCGTGCGCTGGTACAAAGGGGTGGAATCGCCCGTGAAGTCGCCCGGGAAAGTGAATATGCGCGTGTTCCGCGAGAACACCGAGGACATCTACGCCGGCATCGAATGGGAAGCCGGCACGCCCGAGGCCGAGAAGTTCTACCGGTTCCTCAAAGAGGAGATGGGCGTGACCAAAGTGCGCTTCCCCGAGACCTCGTCGTTCGGCGTGAAACCCGTGTCGAAGGAAGGGACGGAACGCCTGGTGCGCGCCGCCTGCCAGTATGCCGTGGACAACGGCCTGCCCTCCGTCACCCTGGTGCACAAGGGCAACATCATGAAGTTCACCGAAGGGGGATTCAAGAAATGGGGCTACGAACTGGCTCAACGCGAGTTCGCCGACGAGCTGGCCAGCGGACGGCTGGTGGTGAAAGACTGCATCGCCGACGCCTTCCTGCAGAACACGCTGCTCATCCCCGAGGAATACTCCGTGATCGCCACGCTGAACCTCAACGGCGACTACGTCTCCGACCAGCTGGCCGCCATGGTGGGAGGCATAGGCATCGCCCCGGGGGCGAACATCAACTACCGCAGCGGGCACGCCATCTTCGAGGCTACCCACGGCACGGCGCCCAACATCGCCGGCAAGGACGTGGTGAACCCCTGTTCCATTATCCTCTCGGCCGTCATGATGCTCCAGTACATCGGCTGGGGCGAGGCGGGCGAGCTGATCGAGAACGCGCTGGAGCAAAGCTTCGTCGAGCAGCGGGCCACGCACGACCTGGCACGCTTCATGCCCAGGGGCGTATCGCTCCCTACCACGGCCTTCGCCAGCGAGATCGCAGAAAGAATCCTTTAATACCAAACGAATATGAAGAAAGAATACTTGATTTACAAGCTCTCCGAGGAGATGAAAGAGGCTACCCGGATCGACAATGAACTGTTTTCCAAATATGGCGTAAAACGCGGACTACGCAACGAAGACGGCACCGGCGTGCTGGTGGGGCTGACCAAGATCGGCAACGTGGTGGGATACGAGCGTGTGGAAGGCGGCGGGCTGAAGCCCATACCCGGCAAGCTCTTCTACCGCGGATACGACGTGGAGGACATCGTCCACGCCATCATCAAGGAGAAACGTTTCGGGTTCGAGGAAGTGGCCTACCTCCTCCTCTCGGGACAGCTGCCCGACAAAGAGGCCCTCGCCTCCTTCTCCGAACTCATCAACGACAATATGCCGCTGGAGCAGAAGACGAAGATGAACATCATCGAGCTGGAAGGCAACAACATCATGAACATCCTGGCACGCAGCGTGCTCGAGATGTATCGCTTCGACGCCAACGCCGACGACACCTCGCGCGACAACCTGATGCGACAAAGCATAGACCTCATCTCGAAGTTCCCGACCATCATAGCCTACGCGTACAACATGCTGCGTCACGCCACCTTCGGACGCTCGCTACACATACGCCACCCGCAAGAGAAGCTCTCCATCGCGCAGAACTTCCTGTATATGCTCAAGCGCGAGTACACCGACCTCGAGGCGCGCACCCTCGACCTCCTGCTCATCCTGCAGGCCGAGCACGGCGGAGGTAACAACTCCACCTTCACCGTACGCGTCACCTCGTCGACCGGCACGGACACCTATTCGTCCATCGCCGCGGGCATCGGATCGCTCAAGGGACCGCTGCACGGCGGAGCCAACATACAGGTAGCCGACATGTTCCACCACCTGAAGGAGAACATCCAGGACTGGACCAACGTGGAAGAGATAGACACCTACTTCACCCGCATGCTGAACAAGGAAGTCTACAACAAGACCGGACTGATCTATGGCATCGGACACGCCGTGTACACCATCTCCGACCCCCGCGCCCTGCTGCTGAAGGAGCTGGCGCGCGACCTGGCCAGGGAGAAAGGCTGCGAGCGCGAGTTCGCCTTCCTCGAGCTGCTCGAGGAGCGCGCCATCGAGACCTTCGGACGGGTGAAGAACAACGGGAAGACCGTCTCCAGCAACATCGACTTCTACTCGGGCTTCGTGTACGAGATGATCGGCCTGCCGCAAGAGATCTTCACACCGCTGTTCGCCATGGCCCGTATCGTAGGCTGGTGCGCGCACCGCAACGAGGAACTCAACTTCGAGGGGAAACGCATCATCCGCCCCGCCTACAAGAACGTGCTCGACGTGCAGGATTACCTGCCCATCAAGAAACGGTGAAAGAAAGAGCGGGGAGCGGTTCACCACAGATTATCGGTCTTGGCGCGAAACCCGGTGAGCGTGGCGGGAGTTCACCACAGATTACACAGATTCGCACAGATTATTTTATTACGCTAACTGGTTCGCGCCAATATAAATAACTAAAGTTTCCCAACCTCTTGCTCACAGATTGGACCTGGTCACAGATCCGCGAGGGGGCAACTCTGAATCACAGATCCGCGAGGGGTAACTCCAAAGTCCTCCCTTCCAACGGAGGGGAGGTGCCCGGAGGGCGGAGGGGAGGGAAGAATAACCAGCATACCTATTTATGTAAAAGCGGTACGTGTCATTGTTTTTCCCTCCCCTCCGCCCTTCGGGCACCTCCCCTCCGTTGGAAGGGAGGACTCAGAGTT
>JAISIZ010000008.1 GCA_031261785.1 Mediterranea sp. (in: CFB group bacteria) | reverse complement strand
CTCCATTCTTCATCTCTTCTTTATTCTCTATTCTCTTCTCTTGTTACGTTCACAAAGTAGGGATCGATCTAATTCGGTCGCGAAGGTCTGTTTTTTTTTTTTACCGTGGTCTCAAAAAGGCCGCATTATGTCTCCTTTCGTACATTTAGCCGCTTTACCTACGCATAAACTTAGTTAATTTTATGAGGTTTCGCCCGCCCCGAGGCTTGTCCGCGGAAGCTATTCCGTGTCTGGAAGGCTTTATTCATCGGCATCGCAAGGGGCGAAGAAAACCATCTGAAATACGAAAAGCCCCATACGGACGATTTTTTCCCGCGAAATGAGGATTTTGGGGGACTTGCCCGAAGGAGATAAGCGGTTTTGGGGAAGTGAAAAATGGAGCATGGAACACGAAGAATGGAGCATGAAGAATGGGACATGAAGCATGGAACACGAAGAATGAAGCATGAAGAATGGAGCATGGAGCATAAAAAATGGAGCATGGAACACGAAGAATGAAGCATGAAGAATGGAGCATGAAGCATAAAAAATGGAGCACGAAGAATGGAGCACGAAGAATAGTCGTAATGGTTGGCAAGTCTATCCCAAAGTCCTCCCCTCCGCTGGAAGGGAGGACTCAGAGTTACCACCTCGCGGGTCTGCCGCCAAGTGAGTGATGCTTGAGGAAATGACGGATGGAGCATGGAGAATGAAGAATGAAGAATGAAGAATGAAAAATGGAACATGAAGCATGGAGCATGGAGCATGAAGCACGAAGAATGGAGCACGAAACACGAAGAATGAAAAATGGAACATGGAACATGAAGCATGGAGCACGAAGAATAGTCATAATGGTTGGCAAGTCTATCCCAAAGTCCTCCCTTCCAGCGGAGGGGAGGACTCAGAGTTACCACCTTGCGGGTCTGCCGCCATGTCCAAGCATTTGCTGTCCGTGCGGGTGCCGCGGCCAGTGTCGGGAAGATGGGAAACTTTGGGGGGCACCAGGAATATCCTGTGTTTAGCCAGAACCGCAAATCGACCTTTGTGCCGTCGCGGAAAGGTGGCCCAACTCGGGTCCACGAGGACACGATCCCCCCCTCGCGCAAGCCATAGCCGATGGGCAGGACGTTTAGGGAGTGCGTAAGGGGGGGGATTCGCGAAACATCACTTCATATTCGTTGATTTTAGAGGTTCACTACACTGCCCATGAAGAGAATGGTATTCGTGCTATTCTCCTTGATGGCGAAGAGGAATGGTCGGTCAACGATGAAATTGATGGGACCAGTCGTGGGAGGAAGAGAAGTAGTATATCCTCCAATTACAGTCGCAGCCGCGGCGACAGTTCCCTCCTTGGTCACTTCGATATACGATTTTTGCTGAACCAGACCTACAAAGATAGGACTATTCGATAATTTGCTGAAATCCGCGGCAAGCGGAGAGAACGCGTCGTTGATACCCAAGGCTTTCAAATCGTCGATCAACGCACGCCCGTAGTTCATGCTGAACGTAGGGAATTCCATCTTCAATTCCGCTCCATTCAATCTCGAGGTCCATTCTTCCCATTTAGTCGGAGTCAGTGCGCTTGCCACTTCTTGGGGCGTCCGATTCTCTTTGGGCAATATGATGGCTAAGCTGAACGAGCCATTGCCATAATTTATGGCGGCCATTTGCACGTCGTCGTCTTCGGTATAGGCAAAATTTCTCGTGTCCGTCAGCGACTTCACGGAAGTCTGTCGCCCGTCGCCATTAGTGAATGTCGAGCTTATCTCTTCGAATTTGTCTTTCCACACTCCTTTGAAATATAGGGCATTGATGAGGTATGTCATGGCATCGGTAGAAATTTTGTCCAGGAGATTCGGTATATGGCCGTAAGTCTTGTCGCTCACCCATCCGTTGATGGTGCGCAACGCGTCCGAATCGCTGAAGTCAAGACTCCTCACCTCCGCCGAATAAACGTCATGATTGGTGGCGATAAACGCTGGCAACGCCTCGAAGCCCTTGTTCAGCCAGATGGAGTTGGCGATGCCGAACTGAGATTGTCCGTCGGCGTTCTTCAGATAGTCGGTCAGCTTCCGGTAAAACGCATTCATCTCCTCCAGCGAAGCGTCGGCGAAGCCCAAGGCCATTTTCAGCTCGTCGAGCGTGTTTCCGTTCGCCCCGTTGGTGAGCATAGCCAGCGCATACGAAGCGCTTAACGGAGAGATGAACAAATTCTCGCCTTGCTCGCTCTTCGCGACCTCACTGAAAAGTCGCACCGCGAATTCGTTATTCGATTGGGCGATTTGCCGCTCCGCGGTGGAAAGTTCGAGCGGATAATAGGGGGTTGGGATTGGCTGTTCCGTTCCCTGGGTATCATCATTGGAGCAAGCGCCTGCCAGCAATAGCGTGGCGGCAAACAGAATAGGATAAATTGTTTTTTTCATTACGTTATTATTTTAGCGGGATTATTCTGAGACAAATATATGGGAAGTTTTAAGAATAAAGGCAGTACGGGATCGCTTTTAACGATATTTGACTTTATTCATTTTGTCAGGAATTCAAAGCTTCCAGTAAGCAAACCGCCACTGTCGTTTCGGATTGTAAGTGTGTACGTTCCTGCAAGATAGCTTTGAAGAGGAATCGTAATTACGCCTCTACACACATCACTCCAAGTGTACATCACATCCCCATTGCTTGCGCAGATTTGGATAGTGATGATTTGTCGACCAGGAAGACCTTCAATGATCATGCTATCATCAATCATAGTAACCCATGGTAATTGGAGCGCTTACGGGCGATCAACAAACGATTGGAGCAGGAGACACCGCCGAAGTGATGGGCATCAGCCCCGAGGGCGTATCCAAGCGGAAACAACGTCTCATCAAGCGGATACGCAAAGTGGACACTGATGCCCCTTTCGACAACTCGACAAACTTCAGCCTGTGGATGATGGGGTTATAGCCTGTTTATTTCCCCACTTGCTTGCTCGCCCTTGTATTTGCTCTTTGTGGCGTTGAAGCGATAAGCGATGGAAAAGGTGACACTCTGCGTGTCGCGCCGCTCCCTGGAGAGGGAGAAGATGTGGTCCATCGCCATCAGGTTCTTCACCTTTTCCGTGTTGAGGATGTTGTTCCCGCGCAGGTTCAGCGTCAGCGCGTTGTCAAGGAAGCGGGCCGACACGTAGGCGTCGAGGCGGAACATGCCGTAATTGTACGCGAGGTACCGGTGCCCGCTGGTGTAGGCATTGGCGTCGACGCCCAGCGTCCAGTGTCTGGAGGGCGACAGGGAGTTGCGCAGCCTCACGTCGTAAATGGGCTTGTTGAACTTCCGCCCCTCGTATGTCTCGTACGATTTCTCCACGGAGCACTCCAGAGCGGGTTTCCAGATTCCAATGGTGGGCGTGTACGATACCGAGGCTCCCACATATTGGCTGTGCTTCAAGTTAATGGACTTATAAAACACTACGGCGGGATTCTCCCCGTGCTGGTACTGGATATTCTCGATACTGTTCCGGGACCAATAGTAGTACGCCGAGGCTTGGAAGTCCTTCCATTGCAGCAGGAGGTCGACGGCATTGTTCAGCATGGGCATCAGGTAGGGATTCCCCGTGGAAAACATGTAGGTGCTGTTGTACTCCGTGCTGCTGCGCAGGTCGTAGTAACTGGGACGGGTAATGGCACGCGAGTAGCTCAGTGAGGCGTTGACGCCGTTCGCGTACGAAAGGCTGGCGTTGGGCAACCAGTCGTGGTAGGTGCGGCTCTGGCCGTCCACTTTCTGCCCGCCTTCGTAGTAGTTGGCGATAATCCGCTCGTAGCGCAGGCCGGCCGCGGCCGAGAAGTGCCCGAACGACTTCTCGTACTGGGCGAAGAAGGCGAGGGCATCCTGCTTGATGGTGGTCTGGCTCGAACTGAGGTAATGATCCTCGCCCGCGTCGTTGGTGGCGAAGCGTTGCCTGGTGTTGGTGTAGGAGTAGTCGGCTCCGTACGTCCATTCCCCTTTCCATAACGGAGTGTTCAGCGTCAGCTTGGTGGCGAGAAGGTGGTAGTTCATCTTGTTGCCGGTAAGGATGTTCTCCGTGATGTCGGCCGTCTGGTTGGTGATGTCCTGGTTGCTGTCGGTATGCCCGTAGGCGAAATCCACGTCCCATTTCGCCGAGAGCCACGCCGCCAGCTTGCCATCGTAGTAAGCGTTGGCGTAGTCGCGGTAGTAGGCGTTGGTGGCCCGGTTATAGGCCTGTTGCGTCTCCGCCGGCACGTCCGTGCCCGACACGTCCAGCTCGCTCACCCTATTCGCCTTGTTGGTGTATTGCGAGTGTTGGAACTTCGCCCCCACGGAGTGCTCCTTCCAAGTGTAGTTCACGCTCCCGTAAGGCACCACGTTGCGGTCGTTGACGGGAGCCTTGGTCGTGTTCGCTATGCGTGCGTCGATATTGTCGTACGTCGTATGGGTGTCGAAGTCGTACGTACTCCGCGTCTGGTTGAGATACAGTCCGCCGTCCACCTCAAGCCCCTTGCGCTGGTACGTCAGGTTCACCTGTTCCGTGCCCGCCTCCTCGCTGTTTTTCGTGAAAGCTCCCCTCACGTATCCGCTTATCCCCTCTCCTTGTTTCTTCACCGTCACGATCTTGATGACCGATTTCACGTCCGACGGATACTCCGCCCCGGGATTCATGATGACAGAAATCTCCTTGATGTCCGCCGGGCTTAGCCTGCTCAGGTCCGCGTCATTGTACACCCTGCGTCCGTTGATGTAGACGATCGGCGCGCCTTTGCCGAATACGGTCAATCCCCCGTCCTTGGCGTTCACGAAGGGGAGCTGCCCCAGCACGTCCATCGTAGTCGCCAATCCGCTCAACTGGGTGTTCTGGATGCTGGCCGTGACGCCTCGCGCGCCCATCTTGAAGCGGGGCGCGGCGGCCACCACCTCAACGCCCGTGAGCCTGTTGGCCGTTTGCGCCAGCGTAACGGTGCCCATATCGGTCTTTGCCGGCGTGAGGTACGCCGTCTCGTACCCAACGAACGAAAGCCGTAGCAAGTAACGTTCCAACGCTCCGGCGAGAGCGATGGAGAAAGTGCCGTCGGTACCGGTGGTCACTCCCGACACGAACGCCGAATCAACCTTCTGCAGGAGTACGACATTGACAAACTCCAAGGGAGAGTTACTCTCGTCCACCACCTTGCCGGTGATGGCGGATTGCGATTGTGCGATTAGCGCGCCATTGCCGCATAGCAGCAGGAGTATAAATAGGATCAGTTTTCTCATTGGTAGTGTCCAAAATTCAACTTTAATCGATTCATGTTTTATCACGACGAGGCAAAGGTCGCACATTTACTCATATTTCGCAAACATTGCTCGATATATACTTCGTGCGGCCTGTTTTTGCGCTTGGGGCGAAAGGCGCGCATTGGGACAAAGCGAAACTCATTAGACGCTGATGACACGGATGACACGGATCTAAAATAGATAACTTTCGCAAGTATTATGATATGGATTTAGCAAGTTTGACCTATCGCTGGGCAGGATGCCCTGAAAGGGCTGAAATTCATCGGTTTGCCAACAGGCCTCCTATTCATCGGTTTGCCAACTCTGAACTTGAATACTTGCGAAAGTTCAATAAAATATATAAATCCGTGTCATCAGCGTCTAAAAAATCATTGCACAAAATTACCCCGCACGAAGTATAATCACAGTTTCTGTCCGCCTATTCATCTCCCCAACCGTCCTTTCTCCGCATCGCCGGCCCCGGCTCCCCGATACTTGCTTTTCGAGCTGTTAAATGTGTAGCTGATGGTGAGGCGAAGGATGCGGGTGTCGGCCATATTGGTATGGCTCTCGAAAAGATGATAACTATAAAAATCCAGATGATGTTTATAGGTTTTGAATACGTCGGAGCAGTCGAGCTTGAGGTTGAGTTGATCGTTCAGGAAAGACTTGTTGAGGCTTAGATCCATTTGCCAAAGGTTATTCTCGCGCATGTTCTGATAGTCACCGGCAAACTGCCAGAAAGCGTCCATCCGCAACAATGATTGCCACGGAAGCCGGAACGAATTGTAAAGCCGCACGATGGGAATAGGTTTGTTGAGCGGTTTGTTCTCGTCGTGGTAGGGCATGTCGAACCACTGCTTGACCAGTCCCAGGGTGAGTTGCGGCTTCCATAAAGAGATGGTTGGCGCGCAACTAAGGAAAAACGAGAAGCTATTGAACGCCGGATGATTCTCGTAACTGCCGAAACTGATTTTGGGGTCGTCGGGGTAAGGCCGGGATACGTTGACGATCTCGTCATCGCTATGCACGAAACTGGCAGTGAACGTCAGCCATCGGTATCCGAACATCAGCGTGGCGTCCTGCCGTTTGGTGGGGAGCAATAGCGGGTTACCGCTCTCGTAGTCGTAACGGTCGTTATAATACATATTTCCGTCCAATTGGGCGTAGGAAGGCCGGTCCATCCTCATGCGGTAGCTAAGCGACCACGTCGTCGTCCCCACCGGCATAAAGAGGGACAGGGAGGGGAAGAGATTGTCGTAAGTCTTGATAGAGGCGCTGTGCTCGTAACGGAGGCCGACGTTCAGGTCGAGTTTGCCAAAGCTATGCGTCAGTTCGGCAAAGATGGCTCCATTGTTCTCGCGTATCGTGTTACCGCTGTTGGGCAAAACGCCCTCGGTATTCCGGAAGTCGTTCGTCCGATTGGTGTAGGTGTACTCACCGCCTGCCGACAGCTGCCCTTTACCGAGAGGATACGAGAGTATCAGCTTAGCGGCATAGAGATGGCTCTTGTCCAGGCTGCGGGTAGTCACCACCCTGTCGTCGTAGTTCCGGCTCGATTCATACTGGCGCTGTCCGTCGCGCGTGTTCGAGAACAGATAATCCATGTTCAGCTCGAGGCCCAGCTTTCCGGCATTGCCCATATAATAAAGGTTGAGTTCGTGATTCGGACTTTGCTCTTCCCGATAATCGCCCCTGTTTTCCCAGTTGTCGTAGAACGTATTGTCGGCACGAACTTCACTGCCGCTCGTCACGTCCCGCTTCGTAAGTCGATAATTGTTCCGATACCTCATCCCTATGGAATGTTTCTCGTCCAGGCGATAGTTAAAGCCCACACTGCCCAAGTAATCGATTGTTCGCACGTGCTCACGCTGCATGGAGTGAAGCTCCCATAATGTGTCCACCCGGTTCATCTTCGAAGTCTCGTTGGCGTCGCGGCTCTTTCCTCCATCCGCCGAAAGAGTGGCAAACAGTTCCAGACTGTTCGTCCGATAGGTCAAGTCCAACTGTCCGCTCCCCATATAGTAGCGCGACACTTTGTTCTCGTCGCGCAGGCTCACTCCCCAGCCTTCGCCACTTACGCGCTTCGTCCGTATTCGGATAATGGCATGTGCCGAAGTCTCGTAGCGCGCGCCGGGGTTGGTGATGACCTCCACACTCTTTATATTGTCCGAAGTCAGTCGGCTTAGCTCCGTATCGTCGCGCGTCTGCCGCCCGTTGATATATATTTGCGGAGTTCCCTTGCCGAACACTTCCAATACCCCGTCTTTCTCCATCACTCCAGGCAGTTTCGCCAGCACGTCCCTGGCGGTGCCCAGTTTGGCGAGCGCGCTGCTCTCAACGTTGACCAGCAAGGCATTCCCTTCTATCCGCGCCGCTGGTCGACTGCCCTTCACCACCACTTCGCCGAGGGTACCGGCTGTTTCCGTCAAGACAACGGTTCCCACGTCTCCTCCTCCCCGCGCGTCCCGGTATGCGGTGGCATAACCGATGCTTGACATTTTGAGCATATAACGTTTACCCGGCTCGACGGGCAAGGAGAATGTTCCGTCCGACTGGCTGATAACGCCTTGTACGAACGCGGAATCCGAAGGGTCTAACAGGACGACGTTCGCGAACTCCAGGGGCGCATGATTCCCGTCCATGATCTTACCGGTGATGGATGATCGCGATTGTGCGATTAGCGTGCCATTGCCGCATAGCAGCAGGGCCAGAAGCAGAAGTGATATCTTCATTGTGGTGCGGTTTTCGCATAGAGACGTGGACTACGGAGCAAATGTTGCGCGTCGGCGCGTAAGAATCGCAAAAATAGGGGCACCGGGAATATCCTGTGTTTATCCTGTACCGTCTTCAGCAAAGTTTCATATTTTGCGAGCGAATGGATAGGGGGAGGGAAAGGGAGGGATTGGTGATTGCGGGAGGGAGTTCAC
>JAISIZ010000088.1 GCA_031261785.1 Mediterranea sp. (in: CFB group bacteria) | reverse complement strand
GCCATCGAAATTATCAGCGAACAATTACAAAAAGAGTTGCCGGGACTAAGGGGCTTCTCGGCTACAAACATAAAGAGAATGCGGAGATTCTATGAAGAGTGGTCAATATTTCTAAATCGCCCGCCGCTGGCGGGCGATTTAGAAATGGTAGAAAACCAAACGGATATAGACAGCTTTGCTTTATTGGTGATAAATCGCCCGCCACTGGCGGTCGATTTGAAAATGGATGATTTTCTGGGTATTAGTTTTACCCATCACATAGAGATTATAGAAAAGGTCTCAGATTTGGAAGAGCGTTCTTTCTATATCCATCAAACCCTCGTCAACTGTTGGGACAAATATACGCTCCGTGACCACCTCAAGGCAGACGACTTCTATCACCATGGACAGATGCCGAATAATTTTGCCCAGACCATGCTGGATAGTCGCCAAGCGCTGAAAGCCATCCTGATGTTCAAAGACGAGTACCTGCTGGACTATATCAACACTGAAGCCTTAGGCGATCGGGACGAGGATATAGACGAGCGTGTCGTAGAGAATGGTATCGTAGCCAACATCAAACGGTTCATCATGACTTTCGGACGGGATTTCAGCTTTATTGGCAACCAGTACCGTCTGGAGATTGACGGGCATGAAATGTTTATCGACCTGCTCTTTTTCAATCGCGAGTTGAACGCATTGGTAGCCGTGGAATTGAAGAGCGGCGCATTCAAGCCTATCTACTTAGGACAGTTGAATATCTACCTGCAAGCCTTGGATGATTTTGTGCGCAAGCCGCATGAGAACGCTTCAATAGGTATAGTACTGTGCCGAGACGCCGACAAGTCCTTTGTCGAATATGCCGTACGAGATTATACTAAGCCGATGGGCGTAGCCACCTATCGGACGAAGGAAGATATGCCGGAACGCCTGCGCAAAGCGCTCCCTGATATGGACGAATTAAAGAAGTTGCTATGAGAAGCGAGTGGGAAAAATATAAATGGGGAGATATTCCCTTCTTTCTTCTATAAACTACTGAATATCAAATCTATTTCACCGGATAGTTGAAAGCATTCCAAAGATGACCTGGAATTGTCCACTAATTGCAAACGCATAGCTCCGTCAGCATAGCGTAACGTAGCGTGATAAGTTGTCATGTCCCACAATAGAATTCATTGTGGAACTTTTTATAAATGCGGGCGGGGGGAAGAACTTCGCGAGGGGAGGAGCCTACGGGACGGAAAGAGGAATGCGGCTGTTGAAGTCGTATTAATCTTCTGTTCAAGTAGAATTAATGGCGGATGGCATCAAGGAATCTGAAGATAAAAGCGTATATTTGTCGGCATGTAAAATATAATGTAAAATTTCTATCATGAGAACCGAGCATCCTGTTGCCGATGGCGAATATGTGGGCAAGATTCATATCGAATACTTGCCATGTATAAACTATGCTATGATACACAACCGCATCGCGTCGTACAGTTTCTGCAATATCACCAATAGTTCCGAAACGGATTGGCACCACATAGAGATAACCATCGAGGGCGATTGGGTGAAGGTATCGCGCGCGGCGGTGGAGGTGATCCCGAAAGGGGATACCTTCCAGGTCGCGTCGCTCGAGATCGTGCCCGACGACCATAAACTGATCGATCTCACGGAAGGCATCCATACGCGATTCCGTTGCTCCTTGAGCATAGAGGGGAAACCGGTGTTCGTCCAGGAATACCCGCTCTACCTGATGGCCTACGACCAGTGGACGGGTGCCGGTATCTTGCCGGAACTATTGGCGGCATTCGTCACTCCCAACCACCCGATACTCTCGCGCGTGGCTGTCCACGCCTCGAAATTCCTCGAGGCGTGGACGGGCGACGCCAACCTGGACGAATACCAAACGCAGGATCCCAACAGGGTGCGCCAACAAGTGGCGGCCATCTACGAGGCGTTGCGGTCCGAATCGCTGGTGTATTGCACGCCTCCTGCCAGCTTTGAGGACTACGGGCAGCGGGTTCGCTTGGTCGATAAGGTGTTGGCCGAGAAATTGGGGACATGCTTGGACCTCACCCTCTTGTTCGCCTCTTGCCTGGAAGCCGTAGGCATCCACCCGATATTGATCCTGCTGAAGGGACATATATTCGTTGGCGCGTGGCTCATCCACGACATGTACGCGCGGATGGTCAGTGACGACGCTTCTTATTTGTTGAAAGGCTGCGCGGATGGCATCAACGAACTTGTGCTGGTTGAGGCCACCGCCTTGACCTCTTCGCGGGATGTCCCGTTCGAGGCCGCGGTGTCCATGGCCGAGAACCAATTGAAGGATGAAGAGCGGTTTGAGCTGTTCGTCGATGTTTTCCGCTGCAGGTTCGGCGCGAGCGGCATCCGCCCCCTCCCGCAGCGAATCAACAGAGATGGCCTGTGGCAAATAGAGAATGACGGCATTGAGCATCAGAACGCGACCCAAAACGTGGATCAATTGAGCCGGTTCGAGATTAAGCTGGGCGAGGACGCGGACAAGACCTTATCGAAACAGGTGCTCTGGGAGCGGAAATTGCTGGACTTCTCGCTGCGCAACAATCTCATCAACATCCGGCTGGGAAGGCGGGTGATCCCATTTATCTCGTTCGAGATCGACATGTTGGAAGACAGGTTGCAGGCCGGGGAGAATTATCAGATCTTGCCTACGCCGCTGAAGGGGAAAATTGAGGCGGGCGATTCGGGGATACACGATTCCTCGCTTTATAAGAACGACTTGAAAGAACTGGTTATTACGGAGCTGCACGGCAAGAAGATCCGTTCCTACTTACCCGAGACGGAATTGCAGAACGCGCTCAAGTTTATCTATCGGTCGGCCCGTACGTCGATCGAAGAGAACGGGGCCAATTCGCTCTTCTTGGTGTTGGGCCTACTGAAATGGTATGAGAACAATCACAGCGCCAAGCCTCGCTTCGCGCCATTGCTGCTGCTGCCGGTGGACATCGTACGTCGCGGGGGCACGATCGGCTATGTGATGCGTACCCGTAACGAAGAGATCATGTTGAATATTACGTTGGTCGAGTTGCTCAAGCAGCACTATGGCGTGAATCTCTCGGGGCTGTTGCCACTGCCCAAGGACGACAGCGGCGTGGACGTGAAGCTCATTTTCGCCACGATCCGTACGCTCATCCGCGACATGAAGGGATGGAACGTGATAGAAGAATCGATGTTAGGCTTGTTCTCGTTCAACAAGTTCGTGATGTGGAACGACATACATACCCATGCGGACAAGCTCAGGGAGAACCCGATAATCTCCAGCTTGATAGACAACCGCATTAAGTGGGAGGATGCCTCCGCGACGACGGATGCCCGAATCGTTGACAGGGAACAGGAACCCGCTTCGTACGCGCTGCCGGTCGATGTGGACTCGTCGCAATTGGAGGCTGTCATCGAAGCGGGAGAAGGGCGCAGCTTCATCCTGCATGGCCCTCCCGGGACGGGCAAGTCGCAGACCATCACGAATATGATCGCCAATATCTTGTATAAGGGAAAACGCGTATTGTTTGTCGCCGAGAAGATGGCCGCGCTGTCGGTCGTGCAGAACAGGCTGAGCAAGATTGGGCTGTCGCCTTTCTGCCTGGAAATGCATTCCAACAAGGCTACGAAAACGCACTTCCTGGAGCAACTCCAAAAAGCGATAGAAGTCAGGCATCCGCAATCGCCCGCGGCATACGGGGATTTGTCGCGAAGGCTGTTCGAGCGGCGTAAGGAGCTGATCGACCATATAGACGTGCTGCATCGTCCGCAAGCGTTCGGCTATTCGCTGTACGACTGCATCGCCAACTATTTGTCCGTCGAGGGTGAGGAAGCGCGGGTGGAGCAAGCCGTCCTGGAGGAGTTTGACAAGGAGCGGTTGGAATCCTGGCAAGAAAAGCTCCTCGGCCTGGATGTGGTTTTCAAAGTCATCGGCCATCCGGCCACGCATCCCTTGAAGGGATTGTATCCGCTGGATTTTTCCGTAGACGCGATCGACCGGTTGTATGCCATTCTGGCACGGTATCGTGACGCGTTCTCTACCATCGTGACGGTTGGCTACGCGTTTTTTAAGGACCAATTTGCGATGGCTGTCCCCGACAGCATGGATGGCGTGCGATGGATGGGGAACACCGTGGGCGTGTTGTGCGGCTTGCCCCTGCTGAACAAGCGGCTGCTGGACATCGCGGCCGACAAATATGCCGTCGCGGCTTACCAAGAACTCATTGCCGCCGGTCAGGAACGCGACCGGGTCAAGAGCGACCTGCTGACACGCTTCGCGCCCGAAGCATTGCGGGAGGACGCGCGTGCGCTCAAGCAGGAATGGCAAGCTATCCACGCGAAATGGTTCATACCGCAGTATTTCGCCAAACGTGCGTATATCAAACATTTGCGGCTCTACAACGCGCTCTTGGTGGAAACGGAGGTCGACCACTTCCTGGACGACCTGGAGTCCTATCAGCGACGCGGGGTGGAAGTCAATGAACGGCAGGAGCAACTGACGCAAGCGTTTGGCTCCCTGGCTATGCGGGGAAAAGAGCGATGGGATACGATGCGCGATACGTTGGCGCTGGCCATCGAGCTATACAAGGGACTGGTTGCCCATGCCCAACTCACCGCGACGCCGCTGGCCGGGCTGCTGTCGGCGTTCATGCGGCCGATAGCCGACAACTGGGCGCAGTTTGAACAGGTACAGAGGCCTGTGTTGGAACGGCTGGCGGCGGCCTTCGGCGAATATGACGCGGCGCGGGGCGAAGCGGCCGCGTTGTGCGTGATGAATTTGCCGGATGAGCGTACCTCTTCGGAAGTTCCGCTCCTATTGGCCCGTTGGATAGCGCATCGTGATAAGGTCAAGGACTGGAACCAATGGTGTGTCCGCAAGGCCGAGATGGATAGCGCCCACCTCGACATCCTGGTACATGGTGTCGAGGAACGGCATCGCACCGGCATGGAGATTGCCCGCGCCCTGTTCAAAGGCGTCAATCACCAGATGGCCATGAACGTTATTAATGCCGACCAATCATTGAGATTATTCAATGGATTGCTGTTTGAGCAACTCATTGATAGGTATAAGCAAATGTCGGCCGAATTCCAGGAACTGACCAAAAAGGAAGTGTATTGCCGGTTGGCGGCCCGTGTGCCGTCGCTGACGATGGAGGCGGCCAATAGCTCGGAAGTAGGGATACTCAAGCGCAACATTTCCAATGGAGGGCGTGGCATGTCCATACGGCGCATCATCGACCAGATACCGACGCTGCTGCCCAAATTATGTCCCTGTATGCTGATGAGTCCAATCTCCGTAGCCCAATATATCGACCTGGATGCCGACAAGTTTGATGTGGTCATCTTTGACGAGGCTTCGCAAATGCCCACCAGCGAAGCCGTTGGCGCCATCGCCCGGGGAAAGGCGCTGGTCGTGGTTGGCGATCCCAAGCAGATGCCTCCCACCAGCTTCTTCTCGTCGTCACAAGTCGACGAAGAAGAGGCCGCGTTCGACGATATGGAAAGCATCTTGGAAGATTGTCTGTCCCTGTCGATGCCATCACGCTACCTTTCGTGGCATTACCGGAGCAAGCACGAGAGCCTGATCGCCTTCAGCAATACGCAGTACTACGATGGGAAATTGTACACGTTTCCCTCTGTCGACGACCGGGCATCCAAGGTTTCGTTGCGACGGATCAGCGGAACGTACGACAAAGGACGCACACGGAGCAACCGTGCCGAGGCGGCGGCGGTGGTCGACGAAATCGTGCGACGCTTGCGGAGCGACGCCTTGTCGGCGAGAAGCATCGGCGTGGTCGCGTTCAGCCAGGTGCAGCAGAACCTCATCGAAGATTTACTGTTGGACGAACTCGTGAAACATCCCGATCTGGAGCAAATAGCGTTTCACGGCGAAGAACCCATCTTCATAAAAAATCTGGAGAATGTCCAGGGAGACGAACGGGACATTATCCTCTTTTCCATAGGCTATGGGCCGGATAGCAAGGGAAATGTCTCCATGAATTTTGGCCCGCTGAACAACCAGGGGGGCGAACGGCGCCTCAACGTCGCCGTCTCGCGCGCACGCTATGAGATGATTGTCTTCTCTACCTTGCGGTCGGACCAGATCGACCTCAAGCGAACGAAGTCGAAAGGGGTGGAGGGATTGAAGAAATTCCTCGAGTTTGCCGAACATGGGGCCTTGGTTACGCCGGCGAACCAGGCGCATTGTCCGGCTCAGGACAATTTCATTCCGTTGATCGCGCGAGCCATCGAGCAACGGGGGTATATGGTCGACCTATTCGTTGGACGTTCGGAGTTCAAGGTGGATATAGCTGTCAGGAATCCTGCGTCGCCCGACGATTATATCCTGGGTATCTTATGCGATGGGAAAACCTATTATGACGCCAAGACTACGCGCGACAGGGAAATCGTGCAGCCAAACGTCTTGGGCATGCTGCATTGGAGAATTGTACGGATATGGTCTGTCGACTGGTTCGAAAATAGCCAAAGAGTCATTGACCGGGTGATGGCGATGATACAGGAAATACAGGATGAGAGACCTGAAGGGCCTGACGGCGACACGCATGACATGGCGGATGGCGCTGCGGATATGGCGAATGACGCCGCGGATGCGGATGCCGCGGAAGAATCGGTATACGAACCAGTCAACATGCGGGAAACAGACTACGTGTTTGCCCATTTGGCGACAATTGACCAAGAGACGAATATCGACATGGTCCTCTCTTGCGCCGGACAAGTGGGGCGACAATTGGAACAAATAATTGCGATTGAGCAACCTATCACGAATACGCTGCTATACAAGCGCATTGCCGAGATTTGGCATCTGTCGAGAATGAGTCCCCGCTTACAAGTCATGATAGACTCATTGCTCCGGACGAGCACCGAAGTACATGCGGACAGCGTGTCCCATGACGCGCAAACCACTTACTGGGAGAACTGGGAAAAGTCGGAAAACTATACGCTATATCGCGTAAACTCGAAGCGGGACATCTTGGACATCCCTATTATAGAGGTGATGAACGCCATGTGCTATGTCCTTGAGCAACAAATCGCGCTGCCGGCCGAAGACTTGAAACGATTGACCTCCCAAGTGCTTGGCTTTAGCCGGAAAGGAACGAATCTGGATGCCGCGACAGGGCAAGCGCTCCGCCTGTTATCCGAGAAGGCTTTGGTCAAAGACGAAGGGGGAAGGATTAGATTCGCCGATAGGTGATGGCGCCGCTTTCATTGGGCTTCGGCCGGATAACGATAGAGCGTGGATGGGGTTGAGGGCCAATCAGGTCGCGCCCTTCGCCTTTCCGCGCCGGATCCGGTATCCGCTCCATAGCACCCATGCCACGATGAGGCCGGCAAAGAAGATGTAGACGAGCGTGCCGTTGCCCAGGAAGGTGTAGATACGCCCCGTGTGGATCTCGAGGCAGAGGTTCCATAGCGACATGGGAAGCTTGGCCATCCAGGGTGGCATGGCTATGGCGTCGGTGCCGGCCTTGTAGTCCACGGCGAACTCGCGACCGGCGAAGTCGCGACTGTAGCCCGCGATGGCTCGCTGTCCGAAGGGAGGGCCGCTCTGGTTCGTGGCGGGCAGGCCCGTGAAGCAATCGATAGATGTTCCCTTTTTCCTGTCCCACAGATAAAGCCCGCTGAAAGAGCCGGCCAACCAGTATCCGTCGTCGTGTGGCGCGAAGACGTTCAGTCCCATCACGCTGACGGGTGGGGTGTGGGGTTCTTCCCGCGGGATGTCGTCCAGGCGGCGCAGGGCATAGAACCCTTCGGAGGTGGAGAGGAGCCAGTCGCCCGCGGCTTCGTCGTAACGCATCATGCGTAGTTTGTCGTTCCAGGCGTTGGGGGAGCTGAGCGTGGTGCCGGGGATGGCGGGTACGCGCCCTTGCGCCAGGGCGATGAGCACCGGCGGGCGAAGCATCCATCCCGTGACGCTGACGAAGAGGGTGAGAATAATGGTGGCGGCGCCCAGCTTATTGTGCCAGGCGAGCGAGCCTTTTATCAGCTTCAGCCCGCGCAGGGCTTTGCGTCCCGCCTTGCGGGCGCGGATGATGTACTTGGGCAGCAGCCAATAGAGGATGCCGGTGAAGGTGAGGAGGATAAGGACCAGCGCCACGATGTCCATCAACACCTTGCCCGCTACGCCAAATAGCTCGCCGCTATGCAACAACCATACGGTGCGGAAAAGGGAGACGCGCCCGTCGTATCCGGTGGGGGCTTTCAGCGTCAGCGGCCGGAATTCCCGATAAGGCAGGGTGGAGACATAGAGCCGTGAGCGTCCTACGGCGATCAGGGTGTCTCCGTGGGCGACGAGGTCGGTCAGCCGTTCGTGTGCGTCCAGCGGGAGGGGCGTCTCTTCCCATTCTCCCGACGGCTGGTGGCTATACAGCCCGAATTGTCCGGCGGCGAAAAGTTCTCCATCCGCCGTCCTGACGACGCCGCGGATGTTGCGGAAGTCGGCTCCCCCGGGAAGCCCTTGGTTGAAGTCGGCGATGAAGGAGGCGAGGCTATCGGTGCGCCATACGCCGCTCCCGCCATAAACCAGCAAAGTGTCGGCGTATCGCAAGGTGCCTCGCAGCAATCCATTGTTCCAATGACTGTAACGGTAGCTCGGAGGCAACAGTCCCCGGCCAACGTTGATGTCGGACACCAGCGTGCGGTGGTTGAGCACGATGCCCGACAGGCAAAACATCAGCAAGAAGAAGCCGAAGAGCAGCCCGAACCACTTATGGTGTTTGCGCCAAGTGCTTTTTTTCATTTTGGGGCGAAGATGGATTGCTTACTCATTCTTTGGGTTGTACGAATCCTATTGGTCTACGGATTTTCTTTTCTTGAGCACGCTATTTAGCATGGACACGCCCTTTCTTTAAGATGCCAATTTGGCACCTTAAAAGTTCTTCTTTGGTAACCTCAAACATAAAATCCTCTCCTTCAAATCGTTCAATATTGCGCCTAACCGCACGCTTTAGTTGTGCGGTTTCTACGCCATAAAGTCCGGCTAAATCGAAATCCAGCATCACTTTCTGTCCACGTATCTCGTGGATCTTGTTTGGGATTATTTGTAATTGTTCCATTGTTATATTTGTAGTTGTTAATTCTATAAGTCCAATACTATCAGCCCCTCTTCAGGGCTTCGCAATAACCGTATCCCAACTGTTTTTTGGGATTTCGCTCAGGGCTTCTTTCACTTCGAAATCATCCCATTCGATGTCGGTCAGGCGATTGAGCAATTCTTCTTTTGTCATATCCGTCTTCGTTCTTCTGTTTTTTATTGTCAGTTGAAAGGACAAAGATAATATCAACGGGCCGATTTATCCAATCTTGCCTATATAAATATTCGTTTTAACCGAGAAAACACGTATCTTTGACCCACTCTTTCATAGAAAAACGTGAATACCACCATGAAACGAATCCTTTTCTTTTTCTCGCTTTGTTCGCTGGCCGCCGCTGGAATGGCCGCGAATGGCTCCCTGTGGTACGCCGGGCCGGCCACGGAATGGACCGAGGCGCTTCCGTTGGGCAACTCCCGATTGGGGGCGATGGTCTATGGCGGCACCACCAACGAAGAGTTGCAGCTCAACGAAGAGACCGTATGGGGCGGCAGTCCGCATACCAACCACAATCCCAAGGCGTTGGGCGTCCTGTCCGAGGTGCGGCGGTTAGTGTTTGAGGGGCGAAACGCGGAGGCGCAAGCGCTCATCGACGCCAATTTCCTCACGCCAAGGCACGGCATGCCCTACCAGACAGTGGGCAGCTTGCTGCTTCGGTTCGATGGGCACGACAAGGTGGCGAACTATCGCCGTTCCCTCGACCTCGAACGAGCCGTGGCCACTACAATATATAAGGTAGGCGACGTGACTTACCGTCGCGAAGCCTTTGCCTCTTTCGCCGACGATGTCATCATCGTTCGTCTTACCGCCGACCGGGCCGGAGCGCTCAGCTTCCGGGCTTCCTTCAAGTCGCCCATGCCCGAGGCCGCTACACGCAAAGCGGGGAAGACGCTTCGCCTGACTGGACACGGCACCGACCACGAAGGCGTGCCGTTCGCCATCCGTTTCGAGGCGAGGCTGGCCGTGAAACGGACCGATGGCAACATGCGGATTACTGACGAGGAGATCGCCGTGACGAACGCCACCGAGGCCACGCTCTACATCAGCATCGGCACCAACTTTACCAACTACAAGCGTGTGGACGGGGATGCCCGTCGCCGCGCTTCCGACAAATTGGAACGGGCGTTGAAGAGCGACTATGCCGCCGCGCTCGCGGCTCATGTCGCCGACTACCGCGAACAGTACGACAGGGTGCGGATCGATCTCGATGGGGATGTACCGCCGTCGGACTCCATCCCCACCGACCTCCGCCTGAAACGTTTCCGCGAGACGAACGACCCTACGCTATGTGCGCTGCTGTTCGACTACGGACGTTACCTGCTTATCTCGAGCAGTCAGCCGGGCGGGCAACCCGCCAATCTGCAAGGCATCTGGAACAACATGACGTCGGCGCCATGGGACGGCAAATACACCGTCAACATCAACCTCGAGATGAACTATTGGCCGTCGGAAGTGACCAACCTCACCGAGACCGGCGAACCGCTGTTCGCCATGCTGGAGGAACTCTCCGTGGCCGGTCGGCTCACCGCCAGGGAGATGTATGGAGCCAATGGCTGGGTGATGCACCACAACACCGACATCTGGCGCAGCACGGGCGCCGTCGACAATGCCTTCTACGGCATGTGGCCAAACGGCGGAGCGTGGCTTTGCCAACATCTTTGGCAGCATTACCTCTACACGGGCGACAAGCGTTTCCTGGCCCAGTATTATCCCGTGATGAGGGGAGCCGCCGATTTCTTCCTCGACTTCCTCGTGGAACATCCCGAATACCATTGGTTGGTGACCGTCCCCTCCATGTCGCCCGAGCAAGGGCCGCGGTCGGCGGACGTGTCTATCGTCGCCGGCAGCACGATGGACAACCAGATCGCTTTCGACATCCTCGCCAACACCTTGCTGGCGGCCAAGGTTTTGGGCACTGAGCGACAGAGCTATGTCGACAGCCTGCGACGCGCGCTCGATCGCCTGCCGCCCATGCGGATAGGCCGATACAACCAATTGCAGGAATGGCTCGAGGATGCCGACGACCCCACGAACCAGCATCGTCACGTGTCGCACCTCTACGGCTTGTATCCGAGCTGCCAAATTTCTCCCTACAAGCATCCCGCGCTGTTTCAGGCCGCCAAGAAGTCGCTCCTCTACCGCGGCGACATGGCCACGGGCTGGTCCATCGGCTGGAAAGTCAACCTCTGGGCGCGCCTGCTCGACGGCAACCATGCCTACCGCATTATTGCCAACCTGATTGCCGACCGCACCTATCCCAACCTCTTCGACGCCCATCCACCTTTCCAGATTGACGGCAACTTCGGCTATACCGCCGGCGTAGCGGAGATGTTGTTGCAAAGCCACGACGAGGCCGTCCACTTGCTTCCCGCGCTGCCCGACACATGGGCTACGGGTAGCGTGCGCGGCCTTATGGCCCGAGGTGGCTTCGAGGTCGACATGGTGTGGACCGACGGACAGCTCGACAGCGCCGTGATCCGCTCTCGCCTGGGGGGCAATCTCCGCCTCCGTTCCTACGTACCCCTTCGGGGCGAAGGCTTGACGGCGGTAGGAGAGGGGAGCGCGAATCCCAATCCGCTTTTCGTCACGATGCCCATCAAACAACCGCTCGTCTCACCCGACATCAACCCCGAATTGCCGATATTATATAAGGTGTACGAGTACGACGTGGCTACACGGGCGGGCGAGAGCTATCGGGTGGAGAGAGGGTAGGATGGGGCAAATCAAAGCAACGTTGCCGCAAGCTGCCTGGCCTTGTTCAAGCGTTTACTTAGCTTGGTGTCGCTCTTGGCAACTTGCAAATTATAGTCGGTTTGCATACCTACCAAGATGTAGGCAGGCACTCCCAGTGCGGCCTCCATAAGCAGGGCGAAGTCCGTGGTGACAGGTCGCTTGCCATTCAGTATCTCGTTGAAGGCCGTATAAGGAATCTCCAACTGCTTGGCTACCGTCTTCTGCGACAAATGCCGGTATTCCAATTCATCTTTCAGCAGTTCGCCAGGGTGTACGGGGCGAAAGGGGGAGCTTAATTCGTCCATGATCATGCTATTTGTAATGATTCGTAATGTCAGTCAGCGAGCAAATCTCTATTTCGATGCGATTCTCCTCATTGGGTTATTTCTCGGAAGGGGGATTCATTGTTGCAGCTTCTTTATAGCTTCGTCCAGATAATCCTCCATTTCATCCAAAGTCAAGAAGAGCTGCTCATTATCCTCTTCTCCTTCTTCTTCTTCTTTCTTGCGTCTGGGAGCAATGTCTGGCACATCATATTCCTCCGAAGAATCCCCCATGTAGAAAGGATCTTCCTCGTTCATTTCCCTGTACAGAAGTTCATCGTCCTCCATCGTTCATTGTGTTTTGGTTCATTGATGGGGCGAAGATAAGGATTTTATTTCTCCTTTGCAAGGCGGTCGCGGCCGAAGTGTTACCCGTTACCGATTGTGTAGATGGTGTGTAGACGCACGAAATCCGCAATATCCAGACAAAAGCTCCCTACATGGAGTTTCGCGAATACCCCCTTCCGCACTCTTGAAACGCCTTGTCCATCGGCGATTGCGTGCGAAAGAGATGTGCGGCACGGGATATGCTGTCCATTCTGTCTCCAATCGTTCCATGGCCAGCCCCTCGAAAAGGTGTTTCTTCCCCTCGAAGTAGACTTTCAGTGTCGAGAGCAGCAGGCTCTTGCCAAAGCGTCGGGGACGACTGAGGAAGTAGACCTGGTTGGTGTTGTCCATTTGGTACACCAAGTCGGTCTTGTCCGCGTACAGGTAGTTGCGGGTACGCAATTGCTCGAAACTCTGTATCCCTATCGGGAAGATGCGGGTCGGTAATTCCATTCTTTTCAAATTAAAAAATGAGAATAAAAAAATGAATGTACCGCAGATATAAGGCTTTTCGGTTGATCTATCGCTCACGTTTAGGTTTTTTCTTCGTGCGGCAGCCAACTTGACAGGCTTCGTCTCGGATGCGTATGGCTCATTTTATCTTCACTGTCACCTCCTTGCCTGTGTATTTCACTTCGATTCCTTTGGCTTGCGGTACAAATCCTTGGGGTTTCTCCTTGCCCACGGTGACGATGGTGAACGTACGTTCGGCCAACATGCCGGGGAAGTCGCCTTGGCGTGCGCCGATGGTGAGCGTACGGGCGTCCTCGTTGTAGGTGATGGGGATGGTGGCGTACTTGCCCCGCTCGTAGTTGTAGTTCACGCCTTCGTCCTCGTAGAGGGTGAAGTGGGCGTCGGCTCCTTGGTAAAGACGGAGGTAGATGTTGTTGTCGGGGCGTTCGTCGGTGTACTGCATCAGCTCACCCGTGGGGATGATGGAGCCAGCCTTGACGTAAAGGGGGATACGCTCGTAGGGAGCGTCCACCGTGCGGCGTTCGCCTCCCGCCTGGTAGGTGTCGGTGTAGAAGTCGTACCAACCGTCGCCCTCGGGGAAGTAAACCTCGCGGCTGCGGTCGCCGTAGCGATAGACGGGTGATACCATGAGGGCGGGACCGAACATGTATTGGTCGCCGATGTCGGTCACGGCGGTGTCGGCCGTGAAGTCCATCACCAGCGGGCGCATGATGGTATAGTCGTCGAAGTGTGTGCGTCCGGCCAGCGAGTAGATGTAGGGCATCAGGTAGTAACGCAGGCGGGTGTAGTAGGCGATGGAACGGTAGGCGGGATGGCTTTCGGGCGCGATGTTCCACAGCTCCCGGTAAGGGAACTGCCCGTGCGCACGGAAGAGCGGGGCGAAAGCGCCAAACTGGTACCAGCGGGTGTTCAGCTCGCGCCACTCCTTATAGTCGGCGTTCTCCGTGCCCGAGCGTTGCCATTCCATCTCGCCCGCCACGTAGCGGTTCTCCACGCAGAAGCCGCCGATGTCCATCGTCCAGTAGGGGATGCCACTCATGGCGAAGTTCAGTCCGGCGGAGATCTGCGCCTTGAGGTCTTCCCAGCGGGTGCCTATGTCGCCGCTCCACGTGGCGGTGGAGTAGCGTTGCAGCCCGGCGAAGCCCGAGCGGGTGAGCAGGAAGACACGCCTGTCGGGGGCCACGCCTCGCTGTCCGTCGTAGATGGCCTCGGCGTTCATCAGGGCGTAGGCGTTGAAGAACTCTGTGGACGAGCCTAAGGCCGTGGGGCCTTGCAGCGCCTTGCGGTAGGGCATGTCGGTGCAGTCCATGATGTTCGGCTCGCTGGCGTCCATCCACCAGGCGTCGATGCCGAGGGTGTATAGCTTGTCGTGCATCTGCTGCCAGAAGAGCTTGCGCGCGCCGTCGCTGTACGCGTCGTAGAAGCCGTAGGTGTAGCCCGGCCCTACCCAGTCGCGCAGGCTGTCGCGGACGGACTGCATGTACATCCATCCTTTGTTGGCCAGCTGGTCGAAGTGTTCGGTGCCCGTGTAGAATTTGGGCCATACGGAGATCATCATCCTGGCGTTCATGTCGTGGATGGAATCCACCATCGCCCGCGGGTCGGGGAAGCGTGCCTTGTCGAAGTCGTGGCTGCCCCAGGAATCCTCGGGCCAGTAGAACCAGTCGAGCACGATGTTGTCGAGAGGAATCTTACGCTCGCGAAACTCGCGCACGGTGCCCACCAGCTCGGCTGAAGTCTTGTAGCGTTCGCGGCTCTGCCAGTAGCCCATCGCCCACTTGGGCATGATGGGTGCCTTGCCCGTGAGGGCGCGGTATCCGGAAATCACCTGGTCCATGTCTCGTCCGGCGATGAAGTAGTAATCCAGTTGGCGGGCCATCTCCGTCCACCACGATTGCCGTCCTTGCTCTTCGTCGTCGACCGGCGCGAGGGCTTGCAGGCCGCAGTACGACTTGTCGCCGTCGGGTTGCCACTCCACGCGCAGCGACACTCGCTTGCCTGCCTCCATGGGCAGGGCGAATTTATAACTGTTGGGGTTCCAGGCGGTGCGCCAACGCTCGGGCACCACCAGCTGGCCCCCTACATAGACCTTCGTGTAGCCGGCATAGTAAAGGATGAACTTGAACTCGCCCGTCGTGGTTGGCTCCAGCTCGCCCTCGTAGGCCACCTTCGCTCCGTAGAGCGGGAAGTCCTGCGGCAGGTTCTTCACGCTTTCGGCCGTCTCGAAGTAGAGGGAGTCTTCCGCCCGCGTCAGCGTCTTTCCCTCGGCGGAGAGGTAGGTGCCGGTGAGCGCTCCCTCTTTCCCCTCCTTGTCGTACAGCTTGAACAGGTGGTTCAGCTGTGAGTAGCCCTTGGGGTTGCCGAAGCGGCTCAGCGCGTAGCTGTCGAGCAACACGCCATACCGCTTGTTGGAGACGACGAACGGTACGGATACCTTGGTGTTGTATTGGAACAGTTCCTCGTTCTTCCCCTTGTAATTGAACTCATCGGACTGGTGTTGTCCCAGCCCGTAGAAGGCCTCGTCGTGGGGCGATTCGAACACCTGCCGGATGCTGAATCCCCGGTCGCCTTCCACCTCGATAGGGGTGAACGTCTTGCCGCCTCCCTTACGTTCGGCGAGCAGGGTCGTCCCCTCCTTGTCCTCGAACCACACTTCGCCGGTGGAGGTGAGCACGAAAGCCCGCGTCTCCGCGGTCGACAGCGCGACGGTATCGCCCTGGCGTTCCACGTCGAACGGTGTCTGTCCGCCCTCTTGCGGGACAATGATCAGGCTCTTGGGATCGGCAAACTGCTTGTCGGCCGTGGCCGATACGCGTATCAGCTGTTCGCCCATCACTTGCAGGCGTACCAGCCGTGCGCCTCCGACGGCGGGCGATTGTACCGTCACGGTAACCCCGTTGTCGGTGCGTCGATATGCTGAGGTGGCTCCGCCCGAACAGGCGGTGAGGAGCGTCGTCCCCGCGAGGCCGGCGGTCAAGCCGGCGAAGAGGTGGAAGGAGGATAGTTTCTTCATAGCGAATAAATGAATTTGATGATTGTCGCGAAGATACGATAAACCTTTCACGCATGCCGCCTCGCATGTCGCGTGTCACGGACTGTTTTCGCCACACAGGGGTCGCGTTTGTTGCCATTAGGGGTCGCGTTTGTTTATCCTCTTTCCACACGCCCTAAAACGATTCGAACCAACGCGGCTTACGGACAAGGAAAAAATGGGAGCATGAGCCGGGAACGTCTGGCTATTACCTTGCAAAGGTTGGGTAAACAGGTGTTTTCGCGAAGTTAGGAACGGTATCTTTTGATAATTGAGAAATTAGCGTTACTTTTGCACCCTCTTTGGAATAGAAATATAGTATAAATCAAATAAATAATTGTCAGAATGAACGTTTCATTAGAGAACATCGACAAAGTAAGCGCGCTGCTTACCGTAAAGGTGGAAAAAGCCGATTATCAGGAAAAAGTGGAGAAGTCGTTGAAGACGCTTCGCCAGAAAGTGCAGATGCCGGGATTCCGTCCGGGACACGTGCCCGCGGGACTCGTGAAGAAGATGTACGGCAAGTCGGCCACCGCCGAGGAGGTGAACAAGATACTGCAGGACGCGGTGTTCAACTATATCAAGGAAAACAAGGTGAACATACTGGGCGAGCCGCTTCCCAACGAGGAGAAGCAGCAGACTATCGACTTTGACACCATGGAGGAGTTCGAGTTCATGTTCGACATCGCCTTGGCTCCCGAGTTCAAGGTGGAAGTGGGCGCCAAGGACAAGGTGGATTACTACAACATCGAGGTGACCGACGAAATGGTGAACGAGCAGGTAAATATGTACACCCAACGCAGCGGTAATTACGAGCAAGTGGACGCTTACCAGGATGGCGACATGCTGAAAGGTATCCTCTCGCAGCTCGACGACGAAGGCAACGTCCGTGAGGGCGGCATCGTGGTTGAAGGCGCCGTGCTGATGCCCAAGTACATGAAAAGCGACGAGCAGAAAGCGCTTTTCGAGGGCAGCAAGCTGAACGACACGTTGGTGTTCAATCCCCACACCGCTTACGACGGACACGAGAGCGAGTTGGCCTCGCTGCTGAAAATAAGCAAGGATATAGCCCGCGACGTGAAGACTGACTTCAGCTTCCAGATCGGGGAGATTACCCGCTATGTGCCGGGCGAGCTGACGCAGGAGGTGTTCGACCAAGCCTTTGGCGAGGGCGTGGTGAAGAGTGAGGAGGAGTTCCGCGCGAAAGTGAAGGAGAACCTGGCCGAACGCTTCGTGCCCGAAAGCGACTACCGGTTCCTCGTCGACATGCGCAAGCTGGCGCTCGAGAAGGTGGGCAAACTGGAGTTTGCCGACAAGCTGCTGAAGCGCATCATGCTGCAAAACAACGAAGAGAAAGGTGAGGAATACGTGGCCGAGAACTACGACAAGAGCATCGAGGAACTGACGTGGCACCTCATCAAGGAACAGCTGGTGGAACAGAACGGCATCAAGGTGGAACAGGACGACGTGATTGGCATCGCCCGCAACACCGTCCGCACGCAGTATGCCCAATACGGCATGACGAACCTGCCTGACGAGCTGATCGACAACGCCGCCCAGGATATGCTGAAGAAGCGCGAAAACGTAGACAACATGGTGAACCGGGCCGTCGAGATGAAGTTAAGCGCAGCCCTGAAGAAACAAGTGAAGCTGACACAGAAGACGGTCACGATCGAAGAATTCAACAAGCTCTTTGATTAACGATCGCCGGTTAGCGGCGAGGAGACACCACAGAGGACACAGAGTTGCACAGAGTCTTCATCACGTTGCAATCACTACGTGAAAAAACTCTGTGCAACTCTGTGTCCTCTGTGGTGTTTCCCCCGCCAACCACTAATTCCTGAATCGTTTCTCGATCTCCTCCTCCTTGATGGTGATGAGCACCGTCTTGCCGTCGGGCGTGTAACCGGGCGCCGGGCAGGCGAAGAGACTGTCGACCAGCGCCGACATCTCGTCCGTGCGCAACACTTGGCCGTAGACGATGGCCGAGGCGCGTGCCAGCGTAAGGGCAAGGATGCCCTGGATCTCCTCCTTCACGTCGTTCCCTTTCTCCATGGCGGTGTGCAGCATGTTGCGCAGCAGCTCCACGGGACGCAGTCCCTCGATGCCGGCGGGGATGCCGTTGATGGCGTAGCTTCCGCCACCGAGGTCGCTAAGGTCGAAGCCCACGGCGGCCAGGTCGTCGCGGATGCCGGCCAGTATGGCCACTTCCGAGGGGGGGAGCTGGAGGATCTCGGGGAAGAGCACGCCTTGCGACACGCCCTGCTTCTTCTGGATCTGTGCCAGGTAGCGATCGAACAACACCCGCACGTGCGCCCTGTGCTGGTCGATGAACATCAGGCCCGACTTGACGGAAGTGAGGATAAAACGTCCCTTGATTTGCAAGTACTCCCCGGCACTCACCGCTTCGCCCTCGTTGGCATAGAGCGTCGGCTCGGGTGTAGATTCCGGTTCGGGTTCAGGCCCGGATTCCGGCCCGTTCATCTTGCTGGGCTTGGTCAGTCCGCCGTACAGGCTTTCCCATTCAATGGGGACGCGGTGGTATTCTCCTCTTCCTCCTCCCGAGCTTTTGAACGGGTCGAAAGAGGTGTCGACATGCACCTTGGGCGGAGTGGCGGGGATGTGCGGGTCGTAAGCCGGAATGTCGGGCATGTCGTCGGTGTCGAAATCGATGGAGGGTATGGCGCTGAACTTGCCCAACGCCTCCTTGACGGTGGCGGCCAATATCTGCCAGATGGCCTGCTCGTTCTCAAACTTTATCTCCGTCTTGGTGGGGTGTATGTTCACGTCGATGTTGGCGGGGTCTATCTCGAAATAGATGAAGTAGGACACCTGCTCTCCCTCGGGCACCAATCGCTCGTAGGCCTCCATCACCGCCTTGTGGAAGTAAGGATGGCGCATATAGCGCCCGTTGACGAAGAAGTATTGGTGCGCGCCCTTCTTGCGGGCCGTCTCGGGCTTTCCCACGTAGCCTTGTATCCGCACCATGGTGGTGTCGACCTCCATATTGAGCAGTTGCTGGTTGAGCTTTTTGCCGAAGATGCCCATGATGCGTTGGCGCAACGGCGTGGCAGGCAGGTTGAACATCTCGGCGTCGTTGCTGTGTAGGGTGAAAGCCACGTCGGGATGTACCAAGGCGATGCGCTCGAACTCGGCCAGGATGTTGCTCTGCTCCGTGGAGTTGGCCTTGAGGAACTTGCGCCGTGCGGGGACATTGAAAAAGAGGTTCTTCACCAGGAAGTTGCTCCCCTTGGCGCACGATACCGCCTCCTGGCTCTCGACCTTGGAGCCGGCTATCACGATCTTGGTGCCCAGCTCCTCCGTCTCAGGCCGCGTCTTCAGCTCTACCTGCGCCACGGCGGCGATGGAGGCGAGAGCCTCCCCGCGGAATCCCATGGTGCGCAGGGCGAAGAGGTCGGCGGCCTCCTTGATTTTGGAGGTGGCGTGCCGCTCGAAGGAGAGGCGGGCGTCGGTCTCGGACATTCCCTTTCCGTCGTCGATGATCTGTATCTCGGTCTTTCCCGCGTCGACGACGAGGACATGTATATGCTTTGCTTCGGCGTCGATGGCGTTCTCCACCAGCTCCTTGACGACGGATGCCGGACGCTGTATCACCTCGCCGGCGGCAATCTGGTTGGCCACCGAATCGGGCAATAAATGAATGATATCGCTCATATATTCCTTTTTTTAGTAGGCTCCTTCAAAATGCCCAATTCCCTGTGGCGAGGTATCGCCACAGCAGGATCAGCAGGAGGATGGCGATAAGTGCCACCCCGAAAGAGATAGGCTTGCGCTTGCTGGCCTTGCGGCGTCGGAGGTGTGTGGTCGCTTCCACGAATTTTCCCCTGATGTCCTCGGGGCTGAACTCTTTCTCGGGCAACATCCCGAGTTCGCGCTTGGCGTCCTCCTCCATCTTGGCGAGCTTCTCTTTGCGCTCGTCGACGTAGATGTACTCGTGATGGAAGCCGCGCGGTTTCCTCATTGAATTAAACATTCCCATACGCGCTCTACATATTGATAAGATCTCGTTTGTCCACATTCTGCGGCCGCTTCTCGGTGGTTGGCTTCAGCTGGTCCTCGGCTTTCTTGGGCCGCCAGTTGAAGATATCCTCCTTGCTTGTGGGCCGTATATAGTCGAACCAGGCGAATGTGGGCAGCCGCAGCTTGTCGCCCGGTATCTGGTTCATGGGGTAGAAGTTGCCGTTCGACTTGCCTATCAGCTTGGCCCTTTCCATCTTCCTGTTCTTGAGGAAGATGTGGAGCACGCTACCCTCGCTGGAGTTGTATCCGGTCATGGTGCTGTCTTTCTCCTCGGCGTAGATGCCCATCAGCACGTTGCCGGTCACCTCTACCCGTCGCATCTCGCCGTCGGTGAAGAAGAACTTCATCTCCTGTCCCGACACCTGATTATAGTGCACGGTGTCTTTTTGCTCCACCGTGAGGGCTTGGTTGATGATGTGCGCCCAATCGATGGTGCTGTCGTTCATGAAGATTTCTATCCGTTCGCCGAGCACCTGCTGTCCGGCGTTCCATAGCACGGGGTCGCCGTACATGGTGAGGCACGAATCCTTGGAGTTGTACACCAGCGAGTCGCACACGCCCTGCACGTCGGTGCGGTACATGCGTACGCGGTGGTAGGTCTTCATCAGCCGGTACAGCGAGTCGGTGTTGAGGTTGCGGCTCACCATCAGCATACTGTCGCCGTGCATATAGAGGCTGTCGCCCTGCGAGTAGTCGATGGCCACGGCACGCTTGGTGGCGAAGGCCGAATCGGTCAGCTCGTTGTAGAAGCAGTAGTCGCCGGTGAGCATGTTCTTGTTCGTGGTGTCGGTCATGCGCACGTTGTCGAACGCCTCTCCGTATCCCTTTTGCCGGTCGTAGAAGAGGCTGTCGCCCACCAGTTTCTTGCCTTCGTTGGTGAGGACGGATCGGTCCAGCAGCTCGGCCTGCTCGGTCAGGGTGTTGTACGTCCCCCGTTCGGAGTAGATGTGGTTGTTGTCGCTCACGATGTCCGACGGGCCGAGTATGACGGCGATCTTGCTGAGGGTGTTGTAGCGTAAGGTGTCGGAGGTGAGCACGAACTTGGGGTTGACCAGCTTCACCTCGTGGTTGAACACCGATTGCTTGGTGGCCGGGCTGTACTCGCCCCAGTCGGAGGTGAGCACATTCTCCTCGTCCATGAGCGTTCCTCCCTCGAAGTAGTAGCCGAGGTCGTAGAGGCGGTCGTAGTTCAGGCTGTCGGTCAGCAGGGTCGTGTTGCGGTTGATCATCTTCACGTTGTTGCGCAGCTGCGCGATCTGCGTGGATCCGTCGTAGTAGAGGTAGTCGCCATAGATGAAGAGGGTGTCGCCCTGCTCCATGCGCACGTTGCTGAAAGCCTCCACGGAGTTGGTGTTCTCGAAGATGAGCGCGCTGTCGCAGTACATGTACATGCTGTCGTGCCGCAGCTTGACGTTGCCTATCAGCACCTGCACGTCGGGGCGTTGCCTCTTGTCGCTCTTGCCTATGTCGGCGTGGAGCAGGTAGACTTTTGTCTTCTTGGCCGGTTGCTTGCCGGGGTCGACCTGTGCGGCGATGGAGATGGCGAAGAGGCACAGGAAGGCGCCGAAAAGCCACTTATGCCCGTTGTGTCCGTTGTTCATCCCTTGTCTTGGCATATCCACTACTCGCGAGTTTTTCCGTTCGTCAGTTTGCCCGCACCCATCCCGGATACTTGAATTCGCACTTCTGCCAGTCGGGGTCTATGCGTACGTAGGTGCTCTTCTGCTTCTCTTTTATCCACTTGAGCAGCACCTCTTCGCGCCTCTTGTTGAGCACGATGTCCTTCAGCGCTTGGTAGTCCTCGGAGATAGTGGCCTTGTGTCCACTGATTTTCGACTTGAGCTTCACGATGGCACACACCTCTTTGCCGTCCTTCTCGTTCACCATATGGAAGGCTTTCGATATCTCGCCCACGTTCATCGTGTTCACCACCTTGGCCACGTCCTGCGGCAGGTCCTGTAGTTCGAAGCGCGAGGTGGAGATCCTGGTCTGCGGGTTGTAGTTCACCATCAATCCGTGGTTGTTGCGGGTGTCCTTGTCCTGCGAGATGGCCGCCGCGGCCACGTCGAACGTGAACTTGTCGGCCCGTATGTCGTCAGCGATGGAATCCAATCGCTGGATCGATGCCGTCATCTCGGCCTCGGGCACGTACGGACGGAGCAGGATGTGTCGGGTGTTGACCCGGTCGCCCCGCTTCTCGATGAGCTGTATGATGTGGAAGCCGTATTCCGATTCCACGATCTTCGATATCTTCTTGGGGTCGTTGAGGCTGAAGGCCACGTTGGCGTAGGCGGGATCGAGCGAGCCTCGTCCGTAGAAGCCCATCTCTCCGCCCTTCCTGGCCGAGTTTCTGTCCTCGGAGTAGGAGCGTGCCAGCGTGGCGAAGTCAGTCTCACCCCGGTTCACGCGGTCGGTCATCTCGCGCAGCCGTTGCTTCACGGCATCGATCTCGCTGATGGGTATCTTGGGATGCAAGGTGATGATCTGCACCTCCACCTGCGTGGGCACGTAGGGTATGCTGTCGGGCGGCAGGTTGCTGAAGTAGCGTCGCACCTCGGAAGGGGTGACCTTGATGTCGCCCACGATCTTCAGCTGCATATCCTTCACTGTCAGCCCGTCGCGTGTCGATTCGCGGACTTGCTCGCGAATCTGCGAGTACGTCTTGTTGAAGTACTCCTCCATTTTCTCCCTCGAGCCAATGTTTTGGAGATACATATTCATTCGAAAATCCACCTCTTGGATAACCTCAGCCTCGTTCGCGTTGATACTGTCCAATTTCGCCTGGTGCAGGAAGAGCTTCTGTATGGCTATCTCCTCGGGGAGGACGCAGTACGGGTCGCCATCTATCTTCATCCCGTTGGCCAGTCGGTCCAACCGGAGTTCTTCCACCTCCGACTTCAGGATAGCCTCGTCGCCCACTACCCACACTACCTTGTCGATCACGTTGTCCTGCGCGCGTGTCGCCGTACCGGCCAACGTGGCCAGGAGTATGGCCGCTACAAATCTAAAGCTTACAAACTTCTTCATTCTTGGTATTTAATTGTTGTATATAATTTCTTTATTCTTCACCGCCTGCTGGTAGAGGTCTTCTTTCACCCCGTCCATGAAGCGCACGCGTTTCTGGTTCACCAGCAACTCTTTCACCTCTTCCTGTGCCGCCTCGTAGGGTTTCTCTTCGCCCGTTCCGCGGTAGTCGCTAACGTCGAGGAAGTAGTAGAAGGCGGTGTCCTTCAATTCCACCTGTCGCCGTTGGCCGACGTATGTTTCGGGCGAGGGCACGTTGAGTGGCAACAGGTCGACCACGTCGGTGGCGGGTATCCAGTGGTCGTAGAAATAGGCGTACTTCACTCCGTTTTGCAGGTTGTATTTCTCCAAATGATCCACGGCCTCGGGCGTCCGTGCCTTATACCATCGCCTCACGTCGTTCAGGCGCGGGGCGGTGAGAGGGACTTTGATGAACAATCCCTTGAGCATAGGTGAGGTGAGGCGGAACACTTGCTTGTTTCGCTCGTAATAGTCGGCTATCTCTTGCTCGGGGATGTCGTTGGTCACTTGCTGGCTGATGAGCGCCTGCTGGTAAATGTGCATGATGAGTGCCTTGCGGTAGTTCTCTACCAGCTTGTCGATCTCGGCGTTGTCGGGAATGTTTTTTTCGGCCTTGTCGTACAGCAGCGTCTCCTCCAACCATCCGCGGACGTAGCGTTCCACGAATTCGACGCTGTCCGTCCTCGACAGTCCGTCGGGGAGCACGGCCGCCAAATCTTCTTTATATAGGAAATGATTGTTCACCTCTACCAAGGGAGTTTTGCCCTTGTGGTCGTACGTGCCCTTGCATGCCGTACAGCCGAGTAGGACTACGAATAAGAGAGTGATTTTACGCATTCGCTGGTGAAATCTATTTATTTAAGGGACGAAGATAGTGATTAATCGGTTACGCCTGTTATTATTAACGGTTTTTAAAGTCTGCGTTGGCGCTTTCCGTCCTTGGTCTCCTTTTCCAGCTCCAGCTCCCAGCGCGCTGCCAGGAAGGCGCGGTAGTCTTTCCGCACTTGCCGGGCCACGGCCTTGGCTTCGGCCTCTGGAAGTGTTTCGGCGAGCGCCTCTTCCCATTTTGTCTTAGACCGTTTCTTCAACAGCTTCTTCACGCGTTTGGCCGTTTTTTTGTTCAGCGGGTAATCCTTGATGTATCGGCGGAAGTAATCGGCTTGTCCCGCATGGTCGTTCTCGGCGGGTTCTTCGACCTTTATCCTTGTCACTTCGTCTACCAAGTACTTCTCGTCGGCTGTCCGCAAGGTCTGGAGGAACTCGGGATCTTGGTTCTCCAGGGCGTCACGCTCGGCGTCCAGCAACGACTTGAGCACGAAAGCGTCGAGTCTCCAGCTTGCCGGCCGCGGATGTGAGGAACTGAATTTGTCGAACAGCGCGCCCGAATAGGGACGGCCGTCGATAGTGAACAGCGTCTGCTCCGTGTGCCCTGTCTGGCGTGCCTCCGCCATGGCGTCGGCTTGGGGCAAGTAGTGGTGTTTCGCCTTCAGCCGTTCCACCGTGGCGGGCGCTATCCCTTCCTCGGCGTGGCGGGCCGATGGGCTTTCGCGTTCCAGCAGCTTCACGATATGGATGCCCTCGGGGCTGAGGAACGGTGGCGACACCTCTCCGGGCCGTAGGGCGAACGCCACCCGTTCGACCTCGGCCACGGTCTCGGCGGGGGCGATCCATTGGCTGCACGTATCGTCGGAGTGGCTCTTTGCCAAACGGAGGTAAGTGGCGTCGTCGGCTCCCCCGAGCGTTTGGTAGAGCGAATCCATCGCGGCTTTCTCGCGTTCGAGCCGCACGGAACCGATGTGTTGGGGCAGTCGGCGAAGAATCTGGAGGATTCGTACGCGCTTGCGGGGGATGTCGTCCGTCTCGGTCGTCCTGAGGTCGGCCAGGCGGGAGCACAGCAATGCCTCGCGGTGGGCGGCTTGTCGTTTCCGGAAGGCCGCCGTGGTGTCTATCCCGATGGCACGGGCTGCCTCCACTTTCTGTCGCCAGAGCGGCGACGTCTCCCTTTCTTGGGCGGGTGCGGGGATAGCGAACACAAAAAAAGACACGAATAGCGCAGACGCATCGATCAAAGTTCTGGCTATCCGTGTCATAGAAGATGTTTAAGTCTGATGTGCCGCCGTACTTTATTCCGGTCTGCTATAGTTCGGCGCCTCGCTCGTGATGGTGACGTCGTGCGGATGGCTCTCCTGCACGCCGGCGTTGGTAATGCGGGTGAACTTGGCGTCGTGCAGCCGGATGATGTCGGCCGCGCCGCAGTAGCCCATGCCCGAGCGGAGGCCTCCCACCAACTGGTAGACTACCTCGCAGAGCGTGCCTTTATAGGGGACGCGGGCGGCGATTCCCTCGGGCACCAGCTTCTTGGCGTCGGTGGTGGCGCTTTGGAAGTAACGGTCTTTCGAGCCGTTCTCCATGGCTTCCAGCGAACCCATGCCGCGGTACGACTTGAACTTACGTCCGTTGAAGATGATGGTGTCGCCCGGCGATTCCTCCGTTCCGGCTACCAGCGAGCCTATCATCACGCTGTATCCTCCGGCGGCGAGCGCTTTCACCACGTCGCCCGAGTAGCGCAGTCCACCGTCGGCGATGAGCGGTACACCCGTTCCCTCGAGGGCTTTGGCCACGTCGTACACGGCGCTGAGTTGCGGAACGCCCACGCCCGCCACCACACGGGTGGTGCAGATGGAACCTGGCCCGATACCCACTTTCACGGCGTCGGCCCCGGCTTCCACCAGAGCCTTGGCTGCGGCTCCCGTGGCGATGTTACCCACCACGATGTCCACTTCCGGGAAGCGGCTCTTGGCTTCGCGCAGTTTCTCGATGACGAACTTGGAGTGTCCGTGCGCCGTGTCGATGACGATGGCGTCGGCTCCGGCGTCGACCAACGCTTGCATGCGGTCCAGCGTGTCGGCGGTCACGCCCACGCCGGCTGCTACCCGGAGGCGGCCCTTGCTGTCTTTGCAAGCCATAGGCTTGTCCTTGGCCTTGGTGATGTCCTTGTAGGTCACCAGCCCGATAAGCTTTCCATCCTTGCCTACGATAGGGAGTTTCTCTATCTTGTATTTCTGGAGGATGTGCGCGGCCGATTCGAGGTCGGTCGACTGGTTGGTGGTGACCAGCTTCTCCTTGGGTGTCATCACGTCGTCGATGAAGCGGTCCATGTCGCGCTCGAAGCGCAGGTCGCGGTTGGTCACGATGCCTACCAGGTAGCGTTCGTCGTCCACCACGGGTATGCCGCCAATCTTGTACTCAGCCATGAGGTCGAGGGCGTCGCGTACGGTGGATCCGCGCTTGATGGTCACGGGGTCGTATATCATACCGTTCTCGGCCCGTTTCACGATGGCCACCTGGCGCGCTTGCTCCTCGATGGACATGTTTTTGTGAATCACGCCGATGCCGCCTTCGCGGGCTATGGCGATGGCCATCTTCGCTTCCGTCACCGTGTCCATGGCGGCCGTGACGAAGGGAATCTTCAGTTCGATGTTCTTGGAAAACTTCGTGGAGAGGTTGACAGTTCGCGGTAGAACTTCGGAGTAGGCGGGGATCAACAGTACGTCGTCGTAGGTCAATCCATCCATTACGATTTTATCAGCAATAAAAGACATGAATAATGCGCTTAAAATTTATTGCGTGCAAATATACGGCTTTTATCCAAAGCGGAAAAAGGAAAGGGACATTTTTTGAGGTATGGCTCAAAAAACTTCTTCGCACGGAAGGATTCAGGGTATACAGAGTCACTGTGGTCGTTTTTCCAAATCTTGGTCGTGGTTTTTTCCTTCATGAAAACCCGCGTGAAACGAGAAGTCCCCGTGTCCACAGAAAAACGAATATCCAAGACCGCGAACTCCTCATGCGGATTGCACGGGCCTCTATCGGCTCCGCGAATCCTTCGCGCGGACAACATGGACACTTATCGGCTCCGCGAACCCTTCGTGCGGACAGCATGGACATTTACCTATTTCGCGAACTCCTCATGTGGACAGCATGGGCACTTATCAGCTTTGCGAACCCCTCGCGCGGATAGCATGAACGTGTCGCGAAGCCGCGAGGCTTTCTCGCGGATAGCATGAGGGATTCGCGTGGAGCAGTTGATGTCCCGCTTAAACGGCATGGTCAAATCTTCGGCAAAAACATCCAGATACACAAGCCACGTGCGGTTCTTGTGTCTTTATATAATTGTCGGCTCACACAAAAACGTGAATGCGGATCCGCCATCCAGTCCACGATCTGGCAGCGAACCCGCACTCAATTCTTTATTATCAATCCCTAATTCTTAATCCCTAATTTTTATTCCCAGCTCCTTGCCCACCTTGATGAAGGCGGCTATGCACTTGTCGAGATGTTCGCGCTCGTGCGCGGCGGAGAGCTGTACGCGGATGCGTGCCTGGTCCTTGGGGACCACGGGGTAGTAGAACCCGGTGACGTAGATGCCCTCTTCCTGCATACGGGCGGCGTAGACTTGCGACAGCTTGGCGTCGTAGAGCATCACGGCGCAGATGGCGCTTTGCGTGGGCTTGATGTCGAAGCCGGCCGCCGTCATGCGGTCGCGGAAGTAGTCGACGTTCTCCATCAGCTTGTCGTGCAGGGCGTCGCTCTCCTTGAGCATCTTGAACACTTCGATGCTGGCGCCCACGATGCCGGGAGCCAGGGAGTTGGAGAAGAGGTAGGGACGGCTGCGCTGGCGGAGCAGGTCGATGATCTCCTTGCGTCCGGTGGTGAAGCCACCCAGCGCGCCGCCGAACGACTTGCCCAGCGTGCCCGTGTAGATGTCTACCCGCCCGTATGTGCCATACAGCTCGCTCACGCCATGGCCGGTGGCGCCCACTACGCCGGCCGAATGCGATTCGTCCACCATCACGAGGGCGTCGTACCGCTCGGCCAGGTCGCAGATCCGATCTATCGGCGCCACGTTGCCATCCATGGAGAACACGCCGTCGGTCACCACGATGCGGAACCGTTGGGCTTGCGCTTCCTGCAGACATTTCTCCAGCTCGCCCATGTCGGCGTTGGCGTAACGATAGCGCTTGGCCTTGCAGAGGCGCACGCCGTCGATGATGGAGGCATGGTTCAGCGAATCGGAGATGATGGCGTCCTCCTCGGTGAAGAGTGGTTCGAACACGCCGCCATTGGCGTCGAAGCAGGCGGCGTAGAGGATGGTATCCTCCGTGCGGAAGTAGTCGGATATGGCCGCTTCCAGCTCCTTGTGGATATCCTGCGTGCCGCAGATGAAGCGGACGGACGACATGCCGTAGCCTCGACGGCTCATGGCCTCCGTGGCCGCCTTGATGAGTCGGGGGTGGTTGGACAGGCCCAAGTAGTTGTTTGCGCAGAAGTTGAGCACTTCCTGCCCTTTAACGGCGATCGCCGCTTGCTGGGCACTCTCGATGAGCCGTTCCTCTTTGTAGAGTCCGGCTTCCTTGATCTCGGCCAGTGTCTGGCCCAGGAATTCTTGCATTTTACCGTACATAGTGTGTTATGCTTAACAAATTGTTAGGCAAAGTACGCCATTTTTATTGGTATGGCAATGGCTGTGGCACTAAAAAACGCGTATCTTTACCGCCGATATGCAGAAAGAGACGCAAATGAACTTCCGGACCATAGTCGAATTGCCGACCGGCTTGCCTCCCGTGAGCCACCACGAGCGGCTGATGCTGATGGGTTCCTGCTTCGCCGGGAACATCGGCGAGAGGCTCACCCAAGCCAAGTTCCGCGTGGACGTGAATCCTTTCGGGACACTCTACAATCCGCTCTCCGTGGCCAAGGCGATAGGCGAGACGCTGGACGGCAAGGTGTACGGGGCCGCCGACCTCTTCGCGCACCAAGGGCTGTGGCACAGCCCGATGCACCATGGCTGCTTTTCGGCCGCCACGCCCGAGGAGGCGTTGCGCGGCATCAACCTTCGCCTGCGCCAAGCCACGGAGGAGTTGCCTATGCTCGACTGGCTGATGCTCACCTTCGGCACGGCCTACGTGTACGAAGGGAAGGCGTCGGGAGAGGTGGTGTCCAACTGTCATAAGCTGCCCGAGCGGGAATTCTGTCGCCGCCTCCTCTCGGTGGAGGAGATCGTGGAAAACTGCGTGCCACTCATCGAGAAGCTTATCCGGCGGGCACCCGGCGTGAGGATACTGTGCACGGTAAGCCCCATCCGTCACCTCCGCGACGGCCTGCACGCCAACCAGCTGAGCAAGGCCACCCTGCTACTGGCCATCGAACGCCTGCGAGCCGCGTACCCTTCGCGCCTCTTCTACTTCCCTGCCTACGAGATCGTGCTGGACGAGCTGCGCGACTATCGCTTCACGGCCGACGACATGGCGCACCCCTCGCCCGTAGCCGTTGGATACCTCTGGCAACGCTTTGGCGACACCTTCTTCACGCCCGCCACGAGGCGGCTTCTCGCCGAGATCGAGGAAGTGGAAAAAGCGTTGGCGCACAAACCCTTTCATCCCGAAGGCGAAGCCTATCAACGCTTTTTAGAACAAATAGTGTTAAAAATCGAACGACTTATCGAAAAATACCCGTACTTAGACCTCCAAAAGGAGAAACAAGTATGCCATACACGATTGAATCTATCGCAAAGTACCTAAACGCGCGTCGGCTGGGAAGTGCCGGAGCCAGCATCGACTGGCTGCTCACGGACAGCCGTTCGCTAAGTTTTCCCGAGGAGACACTCTTCTTCGCCATCGCCACCAAGCGAAACAATGGAGCGCGCTACATCCCCGACCTCTATGAGCGGGGCGTGCGCAACTTCGTGCTCACGGAGAACGACCTCGACACCTATATAGATAAGGTAAGGATGGCCGACGCCAACTTCCTCGTCGTCGCCCAACCGCTGAAAGCCTTGCAGAAGCTTGCCGAGAAACACCGGGAACGGTTCCGCGTGCCCGTGATCGGCATCACGGGAAGCAACGGGAAGACGATAGTGAAAGAGTGGCTGCACCAGCTGCTCTCGCCCCAGACGCGCGTCGTCCGCTCGCCACGTAGCTACAACTCGCAGATCGGCGTCCCCCTGTCGGTGTGGCAACTCGCGGACGACACGGAGCTGGGAATCTTCGAGGCCGGCATCTCCGAGATGGGCGAGATGGCGGCGCTGAAACGTATGATACAGCCCACCATCGGCATCCTCACCAACATCGGCGGGGCGCACCAGGAGAACTTCCACTCGCTGCAAGAGAAGTGCATGGAGAAGATCACCCTCTTCAAGGACTGCGAAGTGGTGATATACAACGGCGACAACGAGCTGCTGGCCGGCTGCATGGCGAAGTCCATGCTCACCGCCCGCGAGATCGCGTGGAGCCGGAAGGACATCGAACGGCCGCTCTATATCAGCCAGGTGGAGAAACTCGACGACCAAACCGTCATCGCCTACCGATACCTCGACATGGAGAATACGTTCAGCATACCCTTCGTCGACGACGCGTCGATAGAGAACGCGCTCAACTGCCTTGGCGCCTGCCTCTACCTCATGCTTCCCCCGCGGCGGATCACCGAACGCATGCGACGGCTCGAACCTGTGGCCATGCGCCTCGAGGTGAAGGAGGGGAAGAACGGCTGCGTGCTGATAAACGACAGCTACAACTCCGACCTGGCCTCGCTCGACATCGCCCTCGACTTCCTCGTCAGGCGCTCGGAGAAGAAAGGGTTGAAGCGCACCCTCATCCTCTCGGACATCCTGGAGACGGGGCAAAGTCCCGCGACGCTCTACCGCAAGGTAGCCAGCCTGGCCGTGCGGCGGGAGGTGGACAAGCTCATCGGCGTAGGACCCGCCATCACGGCCGCCGCCGCACGCTTCGACGAGTTGCCCGAACGGCACTTCTTCGCCGACACGCAGTCGCTGCTCACCTCGGGGCTGCTGCGGACACTCCAGCAGGAGACGGTACTCATCAAGGGGGCGCGCAAGTTTAGCTTCGACCTGCTCACCGAGGCCCTCGAGCGGAAGATGCACGAAACCATCCTCGAGGTGAACCTCGGCGCCATGATAGAGAACCTCAACCACTACCGCTCGCTGCTGCTCCAGCCCGAGAGCACCAAGACGGTATGCATGATCAAGGCCGCCGCCTACGGGGCCGGCTCGTACGAGATTGCCAAGACGCTGCAGGAACATCACGTCGACTACCTCGCCGTGGCCGTGGCCGACGAAGGCTTCGAGCTGCGCAAGGCGGGAATCACCGCCTCCATCATGGTGATGAATCCCGAGCTGACCACCTTCAAGACCCTGTTCGACAACAAGCTGGAGCCGGAGGTGTACAGCTTCCACCTGCTCGACGCGCTCGTACACGCCGCCGAGAAAGAGGGCATCACCAACTACCCCATACACGTGAAGATAGACACGGGCATGCATCGCCTCGGCTTCGCCCCCGACGAGATGGCGGAGCTGACCGATCGCCTGAGAGGCCAGAACGCCGTCATTCCCCGCTCCGTATTCTCCCACTTCGTAGGGAGCGACTCGGCGGAGTTCGACGACTTCAGCCGACTGCAGATCGCGGGGTTCGAGCAGGCCGCCGCCGAGCTACAGGCCGCCTTCGGGCACAAGATCCTGCGCCATCTCTGCAACACGGCGGGCATCCAACGCTTCCCCGAGGCGCAGTTCGACATGGTACGCCTTGGCATCGGACTATACGGCGTGAATCCCGTGGACAACTCCATGCTGCACAACGTGAGCACGCTGCGCACCACCATCCTGCAGATTCGCGACGTACCCGCCATCGACACCGTGGGGTACAGCCGCATGGGCCATCTGGCACGGCCGTCGCGCATCGCCGCCATCCCCATCGGCTACGCCGACGGGCTGAACCGGCACCTCGGCAAGGGCAACGCCTACTGCCTCGTGAACGGCCAGAGGGCGGCATACGTGGGCAACATCTGCATGGACATCTGTATGATCGACGTCACCGACATCGACTGCCAGGAGGGCGACACCGCCCTCATCTTCGGCGACGAGCTGCCCATCACCGAGCTGTCCGACACGTTGGGCACCATACCCTACGAAGTGCTCACCAGCGTATCAAGCCGCGTCAAGCGCGTATACTTCGTAAATTGAGCATTGAGAATTAGAAAATGAATGTAGAGGAGACTCCGCCGTGCGGCTGGAATGGCTCCCCGCGTTCATTTTTTAATTCTCAATGCTCAATTTTTAATTTTAAAACCCCTACCTTTGTCCCCCGACAATCACATGAAACCTCAATATTAAATTTTAAAACCGTTGCTGTATGACACATGTATTACTGATAGGCCTGCCAGGCGGACCTGAGCTGATTATTATCGCGTTGATCGTCTTGCTCCTCTTCGGAGGGAAGAAGATTCCCGAACTGATGCGCGGCCTGGGCAAGGGCGTGAAGAGCTTCAAGGACGGAGTGAACGAGGCCAAGGAAGAGATCAACAAGGCCAAGGACGAGATCGACACGCCACCGGCTGACACGAAGAAATAACGGATCGCAATGGCGGAAATGTCCTTTTGGGATCATTTGGAAGTCTTGCGCCGGGTGCTTTTTCGGGTGATAGGGATATGGATGGTGGTAGCCGTAGGCTATTTCATCGCCATGCCCTACCTGTTCGACCGCGTCATTCTGGCACCTTGCCACGACGATTTCATCCTATACGACTTACTACGGTATATCGGCCAGTCGCTGAACCTCACCGACAGCTTCTTCACCGAGCAATTCAACGTGAAGATCATCAACATCAATCTGGCCGCCCCCTTCTTTATCCAGATATCCACCTCGTTCTGGATGTCGATCATCACCACCATGCCCTACCTCTTCTTCGAAGTATGGAACTTTATCGACCCCGCCCTCTACGCCAAGGAGCGGCGAGGGGTGAAGAAAGCGCTCGGCGTGGGCACGGTCATGTTCTACGTGGGCATGTTGCTCGGCTACTTCATCGTGTTTCCCCTGACGCTGCGCTTCCTTACCACCTACCAACTGAGCGCGGAGGTCGACAACATCCTCTCGCTCAACTCCTACATGGACAACTTCATGATGCTCAACCTCTGCATGGGGCTGGCCTTCGAGCTGCCGCTGGTGACATGGTTGCTCTCGCTCATGGGGCTTGTCAACCGCTCCTTTCTGCGCAAGTATCGCCGATACGCCATCGTCATTGTCGTGGTAGTCGCCGCCATCATCACCCCGACGAGCGACCCTTTCACGCTGTGCGTGGTATCTATCCCTCTCTATCTGCTCTACGAGATGAGCATACTGATGATCAAGGACAAGAAGAAGGCAGAGGAAAAAGAAGAGGGGGAGGAAGCCGAAAAATAGGCCTGATTGGCATCCGTTTTTGAACTTTCGCAAGTATTATGGTATGGATTTAGCAAGGTTGACCAATCGCTGGACAGGATGCCCTGAAAGGGCTGAGAGGTGGCTGAAAGCCTATGCCTGTAAGGCTCTTAACCCAGCCCAACGCAGAGCGAAGCGACGCGTTGGGTTCCCGCGGGTGTGTGACGTTTCGGGCTGTAAGCCCAGGTTATCCCTCATGATTTACGATGTAGAGATAAGTTGCCCCTACAGGGCGCAACGTGATATGCCCACAGGAAACCCAACGTGCCGCTCGTTCCTCGCTCTGCGTTGGGCTGGGTTAAGAGCCTTTCAGGCAAAGGCTTACAGCCACCTCTCAGCCCTTTCAGGGCACTCAGCTAACGATTCGCTCATCACTAATCTTTCAGGTCTTTCAGGCCTTCTATTCATCAGCTTGTCAACCCTGAACTCGAATACTTGCGAAAGTTGAGTCAGTTTCGACGAAAAGACAAGGAATCCGGGCGAATGGATCATCAAATAAAAGGAGTAAAATTACAGCTTGAAAGCGGTGAGGTCATTGATAATGCGCAAGCCCCTGTTATAGTATCGGCAAGCAGAAGCACCGATATACCGGCTTTCTATGCGGATTGGTTTTTTCATCGATTGTCTGTGGGGTATTCCGCTTGGACGAATCCCTTCAACGGACAAAAGAGCTACGTGTCCTATCACGATACCCGTTTCATCGTCTTTTGGTCCAAAAATCCATATCCTCTATTGAAGCATCTCGAGAAATTGGAACGGCGCGACATCAAATGTTACATCCAATACACATTGAATGATTATGCGTCAGAGGAGTTTGAGAGGGTTCCATCGCTGCAAAAGCGAATGGATACTTTCAAAAGATTGGTGGATAGACTGGGATTCGGCTCCGTGATATGGCGCTTTGATCCTCTGATCGTAACGGACCGGCTTGAGCCGGAAATCCTGCTTCGCAGAATTGAAGACATTGGCGATCAATTGAAAGGTTACATCGAGAAGATGGTTTTCAGCTTTGTGGATATTGCCATATACAAGAAGGTAAAGCTGAATCTTGAGCGAGATCACGTTCCGTATAGGGAGTGGACAGCGGGACAAATGGAGCAATTTGCGTCCACTCTCTCCCTTCTAAACCACAAGTGGGGTTACCAACTGGCTACCTGCTCGGAACAGATAGACCTTGAAAAGTATGGGATTGTCCATAATCGTTGCATAGACGACAACCTCATCATCAGGATGGGGCACTCGGACAAGGAACTGATGAGATTTCTCGGAGTTACCGTTGTCGACGAAGTCCACCCCATTGATCTGCTGGGTACGATGCCCGACTTTATAACTTTGAGGAATGGACAATTTGCCATAAAGAGCCGAAGTAACAAAGACAAAGGGCAACGCAAGCTATGTGGATGCATCCAGAGCAAGGACATTGGCGCATATAACACTTGCCCCCACTGTTGCAAATATTGCTACGCCAACACCTCAGGCGAGATGGCCAGGCTCAATTACAGGACACATTTGCTGAATCCCTATGGAGAAATGATAACAAGTAAACAACAACAATGAGCGCACAGATGGATGAAAAGGCTGGCCATATCCAGGATAAGGTCTATGAGCCAGAGATGGCGGCCAATTTCTTTGAACGTTTGCGGGGTATATCAGGGCTTGTCCCCAATTATCGCAAGATTTACGAGGAGCTAAATCAAGTGTTCATGTCTTTTCTCGACCAGAACACCAACTTTGTTCGCGTCCGATTTGGAGGGGCATGGCCAAAAACGGACTATTTGCTGAAGGAGCATCATGCCTCTCCTTATTTACGACGCATCACAAATGATGCCCGTGTGAGATTTCGAGAGCGTAATGAGAGAAAAGACAAGGAGCTTGAAGAATACTATCTATACGACTTCAGGGCACTCTGCGAATTTATCAGCCTTGTTACGTCAACTCCCGTGCCGGAAGCATTTAAGCGTCTCTATCCACTTGAAGAAAAGAAAAGCCGCCAACCAGCTCTCCTCAAAGAGTATGCGCGTATGATTGTCGATAGCTGGGATGAAGCCTTTATCTATGGCGACATAGACGGATTGGAAGAAACGAAAGTTTTCTACGCTTACGACGGTATGCCAAATTCCCTCTATAGTAACCTGTATTATAATTATGATTGGACTTATATAAAAGACACGCTTCATAGAGGGACGCAACTGAACTTGATAAGGCCGAGAAAAGAGGGAGACACCGTGCTCCCGGAGCTTATCATCCTTGAGCCGGACTTCCTGGTAGATATATCTTCCATCGCTTCCTGCTTTGAAAACTATAGCCACTCTCCATACATCTATCTGTTGAACAAGATAAAGCCATATACCCATACGGAGGCCATCTTATTGGGAAACTTCGCGAGCCAAATGCTCGATTCGGAGATCTACCTGCGACCGGAGGAGCACTCTTATCGAGAAGATGCGTGGAGATTCTTTAAAGATAACGCTTTCAGTTTCCTGCCAGTATCCATTGACCAGGGATTTCATGACGAGGCTAAAAGCCAAATGCGAAACATACACAATGCCATACATGAGGACTTACCCAAACGTATAAAGCAATTCAATAAGGATAAGGTCATATTGGAACCCTCTTTCTTCTCCGAGATGTTAGGATTGCAGGGACGTATGGACCTGTTACAGTTGGATTATAAGCTCCTTATAGAGCAGAAATCGGGGAAATGTGGCTTTCCGCAAAATGACCCGAACACTCCGGTTAAGAAAGAGCAGCACTATGTGCAAATGCTCTTGTACATGCTGCTCATACGTTACAATTTCAGGAAACGTTATGAAAGGAACGACAGGAAGCTATACGAGTTCCTGCTCTATTCCAAGTACAAGAATTCTCTATTAGCCTTGGATACCGCCCCCGAACTCGTCTACGAAGCCATCAAGCTTCGCAATGGCATCGTGCGGCAAGAATACCTCTATGCGGACGGAGGCGCGCGAATCCTTGGTGACATCACGGCGGACGGGCTAAACACTAAGCGTGCGGCCAATAGACTGTGGAATGACTATCAAAAGCCTCAAATAGAAGAGTTGCTATCTCCCATCCATAACGCTTCCGCATTGGAGCAGGCCTATTATTATCGTTTTATGACGTTTTTAGAGACAGAGCATCTGCTCGCTAAGATCGGAAACAACACGAAGGAAAACTCGGGGTTTGCCTCTAAATGGTACAACTCCTTGGAGAGCAAGCTACAGGCTGGCGATATATACGATAGGCTGACCCTTATGTCCCCATCTCCCCGGCATCAAGGCTGGGTGGAAGAGGTGAGCTTGCGGTTTGATGAACGCGGGAGCGGCGAGAACGCTAACTTCCGGATAGGCGATATCGTCGCGCTATACCCCTACAAAGACGGGGAGGAACCGGATCTCAGACGAACGATGGTGCTTCGATGCACCATCAAAGATATTAAAGCTGATGAAATAACGTTATACCTCCGCTCATCGCAGACCGGACCTCACATCTTCCATTACCAGGAAAACAAAAACGCGTTATGGGCTATCGAACACGACTTCTTTGAATCCTCTTTCAATTCCCTCTATCGGGGGATGTATGCTTTCCTCTCGGCTCCCCAGGAGCGCAAGGACTTATTGTTGTCACAACGAGAGCCGGAAATAGACGAAACATTGAGCTTAAACGGTGAATACGGAAGCTTCAACGAATTGGCCTTACGCGTGAAGCAAGCGAAAGACTTTTTCCTCATCATCGGTCCTCCCGGAACGGGTAAAACCTCGTTCGGTCTCGTCAACACCCTCAAGGAAGAGCTTTCGAACCCGGATTCATCCATTTTGTTGTTGGCCTATACCAACCGGGCGGTGGATGAGATCTGCGAGAAGTTAGTTAATCTGGTTAAAGAGGATGCCATGAACGGCTTCATACGCATTGGGAGCAAATTCTCATGCTCCGACGCGTATAAGCCCTACTTGCTCAGCGAGAAGCTCCAACCCGGAGAATCCTTATCACGGTTTAAAGAAGCCGTTCTTGCCGAGAGGGTATTTGTAGGGACAACTACGGCGATCAATTCGCATATCGAGCTGCTTAAACTAAAATGTTTCAACCTGGTTATTATCGATGAAGCTTCACAGATCACGGAACCTCAAATCATGGGCTTGCTGAGCGCGGAGTATGAAAAGGGGCGATCGGCTATCAGTAAGTTTGTCCTGATAGGCGACCATAAGCAACTTCCAGCTGTTGTACAACAAAGCGCGGATGAGTCGCGGGTGGAAGAGCCTCTTTTAAAAAAGATACTTCTGACCGACTGCCGCTTTTCCTTGTTCGAGAGATTGCTCCAGAAGTACAAGTCGGATAAGCGGGTAGTCTATCGGCTCACCGCCCAAGGGCGGATGCACCATGACATTGCCTTGTTTTCCAACGTCTCTTTCTACCACAATACCTTGACGGAGGCGGAAGAGCGGCAATGGAAGAAGCTAGACGGCAAAACCCGGGGTGAGAATGGGATCGAAGACCTCCTTACGACAAGACGCGTTGCTTTCATAGCTGTACCTTCGCCCGAAAACAGCGTATCGGATAAAGTAAACCTGAACGAAGCGAAGGTGATAGCCGCCACCGTCGTTAAGATATACGAACTTCACCGGAAAGGCTTTGATGCAAAGAAAACGATAGGGGTAATCGTACCCTATCGCAGTCAGATTACCGCTATACGTAGCGCCATAGGCGAATATGAAATCGACGTATTGCGTCACGTTACGATAGATACCGTCGAACGTTATCAGGGAAGCCAGCGCGAATACATCATCTATGGCTTCACTATCCAAAAGTATTATCAACTCAGCTTCCTGACGAGTCTTTCTTTCGAAGAGGATGGCGATATCATAGACCGCAAGCTCAACGTAGCGCTGACTCGTGCCAGAGAGCATCTCTTGTTGGTAGGCAACCCCGAACTCCTTACCAACAACTTCACCTTCTTTAAGCTCATGGAGCTAATCCGGGGGAAACATGGATACTTCGCCATTGACCCCTCTAAGTACGTGACAGGCGAATTCGGAGTACCCGACTTACCCGACGGAGATTTGAATCTCAGCCGGGCGACATATACGCTTGGCCAGAAGTACAACGAAGCATACCGTCGATTGGTGCAGGAACCTATCGTGGCGGAATCGGAGGGATGGCCCGACCTTGTCTTGGGAAGGGACATGCAAACCAATCTCAACGCGATAGGCTATGGCCGTATCAATTTCTCGAATCAGTTGTCTCTTTTTAATGATGATGTCGGCGTAGAGTTCAATCCGCGGGAACAGGTGTTGCTTTATTGCTACTACATCATGAGAATGCATTATTGCAGCGGCAAGGCACTGTTTTCGACGTATCGGAAATGGATGGAAACCTATATACTTGCTTACGGCGGCCGTCTACAATTCATCGACATCGGATGTGGCCCCGCGACATCTGGTATCGCCTTCACGGAAGCTTTCCTAACGGATGCTCCGAATATGCTTTACACAGGCATTGACATATCGGTGGAGATGAAGAAGATGGGCAGCGCGTTTCTACAATCTACGCAGGGAGAGAAGTTGAGGATACGTATGATTGAGTCTTTCTCCGAGCTTAACAAGAAATACTGGGATTCATGTTCCGAACTTCCTACTCTCATCATCTTTAATTTCTCTTACTTCTTCTCTAACATATCAGCTCGCTTCGCGGGAGAGCTGGGACAAATGATCGGGGAGACCATGCATGACTATCCATTGAACAAATTTCTATTCATTATCCAACATTCGGAAAACGACAGCAAGATTAATTCGTACAAAGCCTTTCAAAGCAAAATAGAGCCTTATGTCAACAGGGTGAAAAGGGAAAAATCGACCTTCAACTACTTTTTGAATCATCAGGAGCGTACCTTACCGTTCTGTTATGAGATATTGGAAAGCGCGCGTTGATAATCGATTACTTATAGCCTAAAATAGGGTAGCGTAGGATGACGCGAGCCGAGAAAGTCGCGACTTTGTGTCCTGTATGTATGCGGGAAGAAGGAGGGTTCCTGCCCTATCATTGTCGTCGTCGTGGGCGAATCTTCGCGGATCCGCGAAGTCCTCACGCGCCGCATGGAGGTTTCGCGAGGCCTACAAATTTCAACCACGGATTAGCGAGGAGCGAGAAGTCCGGGCTTTTGTAATCAGATTTCGGGAATGGAGAAAAAAGCCCGAGCTTTTGTAATCAGATTTCGGGAATGGAGAAAAAAGTCCGAGCTTTTGTAATCAGATTTCGGGAATGGAGAAAAAAGCCCGAGCTTTTCGTCTTAGCTTAAATGGAATTACCCTGTGTGGGACATCGAACGATTTCACGGATGTATTCACGCCGTCGCCCACCCGGCTACGTCATGCGTCGAGGTATCCCCTGTCCCCATAGTATCGGCATCGGATAAAATAGTATCTGTTTATGTGCTCCGCAAGGGCTAATTTTGCATCATGATAGCTGTATTCACAAAGCAAAAGGCAGCTGCTAAACAAAACAATTAACCCTAATAATACAAGGTATGAAGGAACATTTCAGAAAGACTGTGTTGTTAATGGGGTTTTGCTCCCTGCTGGGAGTTTCCCCTTCTCTGCTGGCCGCTCCCTCCTCGGGCGCTGAGGCGGCGGAGCAACAGCAAACCAAGCGAGTCACAGGTACGGTCTCCGACGCCGCGGGCACCATCATCGGCGCCAACGTGATGGAGAAAGGCACTACGAACGGTGTCATCACCGACGCCAGCGGACAGTTTGCCATCAACGTCCGCCCGGGTGCCACGCTGGTGATTTCCTACATCGGCTATACCACGCGCGAGATCCGCGTGGGTAACCAAAACACGCTGGACATCATTCTCAACGAAGACTCCGAGCTGCTCGACGAGGTGGTCGTGATAGGCTACGGTACGATGAAGAAGAGCGACCTCTCGGGCGCGTCGGTCTCGGTGGGCGAGAAAGCCATCAAGAGCACCATCGCCACCAACCTCGACCAGGCGTTGCAGGGCAAGGCGGCGGGTGTCACCACCGTGATGACCTCCGGAGCGCCAGGCTCGTCGATGTCCATCAACATCCGCGGACAGGCCACCATCAACGCCAGCTCGTCGCCACTCTACGTGGTCGACGGCGTGATCTGGCAGGGCGGCTCCACCACCGGCAACTCCTTAGGACTGAACCTCGGCAACGGCGCGGGTTCCATCTCGCCCCTGTCCAACCTCAACCCCTCGGACATCGTCTCGATGGAGATCCTCAAGGACGCCTCCGCCACCGCCATCTACGGCGCGCAAGGCTCCAACGGCGTGGTGCTCATTACCACCAAGCGCGGACGCTCGGGCGAGGCGCGGTTCACCTACGAGGGCATGGTGGGCTGGCAGGAGCAGAACAAGCGGCTTGACATGATGAACCTCCGCGAGTACGCCGAGTACAGCTCGGCCATCGCGGCCACCACCGGCGGCTCACAGGGCACGCCCGAGTACCAGGATCCCTCCCTATTGGGCGCGGGAACCGACTGGCAGGACGCCGTGTTCCGCCCGGCCCTGATGCACCAGCATACCATCTCCGCCGAGGGCGGCACGGACAAGGTGAAGTACTACGTCTCCGGCTCGTACATGGACCAGGAAGGTACCATCATCGGCACGGACTTCAACCGCTTCTCGGCCCGCATGAACCTCGACGCGCAACTCAAGTCGTGGTTCAAGCTCGGAATGAACGTGATGTACTCGCAGACCAATGAGCACCTCAACGTGGCCGAGGGTACGCAGGGCATCCTGACCTACTCCCTGCAGACGCCACCCGACATACCCATCTACGACGCGTACGGCAACTTCGCCTCGCAAGTGCGCGAGGGATATACCCGCGTCAACCCCATCGCCATGGCCAACCTCGACACCAATACGCTGAAGCGGCAGAAGCTCAACGGAAGCCTCTTCTGGGACATCACCCCGCTGAAGGGGCTGACGTGGCACGCCGAGCTGGGATACGACTTCGGATGGTCGCACAGCGAGGCGTGGCAGCCTACGTATGATTTCGGCGGAGGCGTGAGGCGCGACGTCAACTCCATCGCCTGGCAGAAGAATACCAACAGCTACTGGAACCTGAAGAACTACATCACCTACACCGGGCAGATAGGGAAGCACGGCTTCACCGCCATGGTGGGACAGGAAGCCTCGGAAAGTAACTGGGACTACATCCGCATCCGCGGCCTCGACCTCGGCAGCAACATCGTGAAGAACCCGCAGCTGGCCAACGAGGACAACCAGACGTACTTCGACGGATTCGGCGACGGATCGATGGCCTCGTTCTTCACCCGCGAGACGTACAACTACGACGACCGCTACCTGGCCACGTACACCTTCCGCTACGACGGATCGTCGGCCTTCGGTCCCGACAACCGCTGGGCGAAGTTCCACTCCCTGGCCGGCTCGTGGAGATTCACCAACGAGAAGTTCTGGGCGCCCATCAAGCACATCGTGAGCAACGGTAAGCTCCGCGTGGGCTGGGGACAGACCGGTAACTCCAACATCGGGCAAGGACTGTGGGGAGCCACCATCTCCTCCTTCCCCACCGGGCTGGGCACCGCCTTCAAGCAAGCGCAGATTGCCAATCCCGCCGTGAAGTGGGAGACGCAGGAGCAATGGAACATCGGACTGGACCTGAGCTTCCTCGACGACCGCATCAACCTCACCGTGGACTGGTACAACAAGCGCGCCAGCGACATGCTGATGCGCCTCCAGCTGCCTACCTACTTCGGCTCGCGGGGCAACGGCAACTCGGCGCTCACCGCCCCGATGGGCAACTACGGCACCATCGACAACCGCGGCCTCGAGATCTCGCTCAACACGCACAACCTCACCGGCGAGCTGACATGGGACACCGACTTCCAGATTTCTTTCAACCGCAACAAGCTGGTGGCCCTCTCGGGCACCGACGCCTCGGCCATCGAGGGTTACGGACAGTGGAGCGACGTGGTGTCGCTCTCGCAGATCGGCAAGCCGCTCTTCCAGTTCTACGGATACGTGGCCGACGGAGTATATAAGGATAAGCAGGACATCATGGACCACCTCTACGGCTCCCTGCCCGCGGCGTTCAACCGCTACTCCACCGTGTTCCCCGGCGACATGAAGTACCGCGACATCTCCGGGCCAGCCGGAACGCCCGACGGCGTGATCGACACCCACGACCGCACCATCATCGGCAACCCGCTGCCCGACTTCACGTTCGGCTTCAACAATTCGTTCAGCTACAAAGGCTTCGACCTCACCATCTTCCTGCAAGGCAGCGTGGGCAACGATGTCTTCAACGCCCTCGGGCGCGAGCTTACCGGCATGGGCTACTGGACCAACCAGCTGCGCGACGCCATGGATTACGCCCGCCTGGCACCCATCGACCCCAACAAGCAATATCCCGTCACCACGGGAGGCGTGACCATCAACAACTGGTTCGAGGACGCCGACAACGTGGTGGTGACCAACCCCGGCACCATGATGTCGCGCGCCGGACAGGGACTGCCCTACAACAATACCCGCATCAGCTCCAAGTACATCGAGGACGGATCGTACCTGCGCTTCAAGAACATCATGCTGGGCTACACCCTGCCCAAGGCGCTGTTGCGCAAGGTCGGGCTGAGCAACGTGCGCGTGTACTGCAACATACAGAACCTGTGGACCATCACCGGATACAGCGGCTTCGACCCCGAGGTGGGCGCCAACTCACAGGATGCCACGGGCTATACTTTCGGATTCGACATGGGACGCTACCCCTCGCCCCGCACCGTATCCTTCGGAGCTAACATATCCTTCTAACCCCATCTTAATGACTGACAATATGAACTATATAGCAAAACGAACGAAGACGCTGCTCGCCGTGTGCGCGGCGGCGATGACGCTGGGACTGACGACGGGCTGCGAGGATTTCCTCAACCGCCCCGACGAATCCAGCTATACCCTGTCGGACTTCTACCAGTCCGACGAGCAATGCCGGCAAGCGGCCAACCTGCTCTACTCCGTGCCTTGGTACGACTTCTTCCGCGGCTGGGTACAGGTGGGCGACGTGATGTCGGGCAACATCTACATGGGTAGCAACGGCTTCTACAAACTCACCACCAAGGACGGCTCGGTCGACGAGCAGCTGGCCAATATGTCGGCCTCGCTATGGGCCGTGAACGCCCGCTCCAACACGGTGATCGAGAACATCAACCGCTACGCCGGCGGAAGCTCCACCGAGCTGGGGCGCAACACCGCCAAGGGCGAGGCGCTGGTGTGGAAAGCCATGGCCTACTTCTTCATGGTACGCGTATATGGCGCCGTGCCCATCGTGCACAACAACACCGAGCTGCTCACCAGCGGGGAATACAGCTCGCTCTACCGGGCCTCCATCCCCAGCGTGTACGACTATATCATCATGACCCTCGAGAAGGCCGTGGAGTGGCTGCCCGAAGAACCCGATCAAGGACGACTCGGCAAATACTCCGCCTACGGGCTGCTGGCGAAGGTGTACCTCACCAAGGCGGGCTACGGACGCAACGGCGACCGCGACCCCGACGCCCTGGCCAAGGCGGCCGAGTACGCCAAGATGGTGGCCGACCACTACGCCTACTGGCTCGAGCCGGAATATGCCGACGTGTTCCGCGGAAGCGGCAACTTCACCCGCGAGGGCTTGATCAGCTGGCGTTGGGTGGTGGCGAGCGACAATTACTGGACGGCCTACAACTCCCTGCAAGCCGACTTGGCATTGGCCGGCTTCGACGAGTACGGCTCGGGCGGAGCCTGGGGCAACTGGACAGGCCCGAGTGTCGACCTGGCCATGGCGTTCGACGAGGATGCCACCAGCAAGACGCGCAACAACTACGACAAGCGGCGCAAGCAGACCCTGATGATGTACGGTGACGTGTACGACGGCAACGGATGTCCCAGCTTCTGGCGTGACCATCCCACCAAGGCAACGTCCGACGGTAGCGCCGAGGTGACCTTCTCCAACGGCTTCGACTGGACCATGTACTGCGAGGACGTGCTGGGCAGCTTCGACAGCGCCACCGGCGCCAACTGCGTGAAGCATCTCGTGGGCAACAACGCCGACCACATGGCCGAGATAGGCACCAACAACGGGCAGATGAAGACCGGACTGGCCACGCACATCCTGCGCCTCTCCGATGTCTACCTCGTCTTGGCCGAAGCCATACTCGGCAACGGCGCGTCGACCTCCGACGCCACCGCGCTACGCGCCTTCAACGCCGTACGTAGCCGTGCCGGCGTGGACGAGAAGACCACCATCACCTTCGACGACATCTTCAAGGAACGCCGCCTCGAGCTGGCTTGCGAGGGCGACTTCTGGTACGACTTCGTCCGCCTGGCGTATTACAACCCCTCCGACGCCCTGACGCGCCTGAATACGCAGGAACGCCACACCTACATGGGGCTGAGCGATTACTACAAGTCCGAGGACACCGAGCCGACAGCCGACCCGAACGACGCGACCAAGAAGCTCCCCCGCATCAACGACCAGGAAGCCACGGGACAGCCCTACGCCGCCTCGCAGCTCACCATCGACTTCCCCGAGACCGACCTGCAGATGAACCCCCACCTGCGCGAGGACCCGCAGGACGTGGACGTCAGCCAATATACGTATGAATGATAACACCCCGACAGATATGAAAACAAGAATCAAACAGATAACGCTCGGCCTGCTCTTGGTGGCCGGTCTCGCCGTGACGAGCTGCGAGAACTACACGGGCGAGTACAAGATGAGCAAGGGCACGCCAACCGTCTACTACGTGCGGCCCACCGACGCCGCCAAGGCCGACTCCTTGCTCACCGGAGCCTATATGGGCACCAGCGTGGTGCTGGTAGGCGAGAACCTCACCAGCGTGCAAGAGCTGTTCTTCAATGACGTGAAGGCGGTGCTCAACATCAACTTCATCACCCCCAACACGCTATACGCCACCGTGCCCAACACGTTGCCTACCGAGATCACCAACAAGATATGGATGGTGACCGAGGCCAAGGACACCGTGGGCTACGACTTCGTGACGCAGGTGCCCAACCCCACCATCTCGCGCATCTATTGCGACAACATCCCCGCCGGAGGCACCGTCACCCTGATGGGCGACTACATGCTCGACTATCCCAACGCCCACATTTCCATCTCCATAGGCAACTATACCGTGCCCTACGAGGACATACTGAGCGTGGACAAGACGTCGATGTCGTTCGTCGCGCCGCCCGACGACGTGAGCGGATACATCACCGTCACCACCACCTACGGAAGCAACACCCGCTCGTACCGCACGCTGTTCCGCGACGGCGACCCGGATAAGGTGCAGTTCATCACCGGATTCGAGCCGACGGAGAACGGAGGGACAGGATTCGTGGGCGGATGGGGACGCCCCGCCGCGCAGGAATTGCAGAACGATCCCGCACTGGCCATCAAGGGCACGTATGTGCGCAAGGAAATCAATATCAACGCTACCACCTCGTACACCACCGGCTGGAACGTCAACATCTGGGGTAGCGCCGACACGAATAACCCCAATGCCGACATACCCAACCCGATGTTCTCGTTCAATCCCGAGACGGCGGCGCTGAAGTTCGACATGAACGTGTTGCAGGCTTGGAGCGCGGTGCCGTTCAGCATCTTCTTCATCCCTCCGGGCGATGCCGAAAATTGCCTTTGGGATGGTGCCGGCGGACACCCGCGCGCGTTCTACGCGCCGTGGCAGGCTACGGGTTCGTACGTGACAGACGGCTGGGAGACGGTGACGATTCCGATTGCCGACTTCAAGTATTCGAATTCCGGTGCTACGATCGATCTCACCACGTCTTACGCCAATCTCTGCATAGCCCTGCACAACTTTGGAGCGGAGGCTTATGCCGGCGGATCGGTGTGCAGCCCGGTCATTCTCCTCGACAACGTACGTGTCATCAGCATGGAATAGGCGAACGATATGAATAGACAATATATATAATGTAGTATTCGATTATGAAGAAGATATATACTTATTTGATGGGTCTCGTGCTGACAGTCGGCATGTTCGCGCTCGCCGCCTGCGGCGAGTCGCAAGACGAGCTTAGCACCGAGCAGATGGGTAGCGGCAACACCGTGCTCCGCTCCTACGGCCCCAGCCCCGCCCTGCGTGGCGGAACGCTCCGCTTCATCGGTACCAACATGGACAAGGTGACCTCCATCACCTTGCCCGGCGTTGGCCCCATCACCGACTTCGTGTCGGTAAGCCCCACAGAGATCGTGATCAACATCCCGCAGGAGACCCTGCCCGGATACCCCACGCTGCAAACGGCGCAGGGCGACATCGAGACGCTGACCCCGCTCAGCTTCTCCGAGCCGGTGACCATCACCTCCATCACCACCGAGAGGGTGAAGGCGGGCGACCTGTTCACCATCGAGGGCGACTACCTCAACCTGATGAACACCGTAGTGTTCCAGGAGAATGCCGCCACCACCGAACTCATCACCCACACCCGCTACAAGATAGAGGTGCTGGTGCCCATCGGCGCCCGCTCGGGCGTGATCAAGGTGACCAACGGCGCCGAGATCCCGATGGAAGTGTACTCGGGCGATATGGAAGCCGACGTGGTGGCGCCTACGGTGACCTCCATCAGCGAGCTGGTGAAACCGGGGCAGGAGATGACCGTGACGGGTACCGACCTTGACCTCATCGAATTCGTAGTGTTCAGCACCGGCCTTACCGTGCCGGTGGAGAATCCGGGTGAGACGTCATTTACCGTCGTCGTGCCCGCCGACACCAAGCTGGGGACAAACAATCTGGCCGGAGCTACCGTGACGGCCTATTCGGGTATCGCGTTCACCGATTCGTTCAGCCTCGTGGCTCCCGTCATCACGACCATCACGCCCGTGGCCGACCTTCGTCCCGGCGACGTGATTACCGTGACGGGCACCGACCTCGACCTTATCACCACCATCGACTTCACCAACGCCACCGGCGCGACACCCGCCAGCCAAACGGAGACGCAACTCACCGTGGCGCTGCTCGCTCTGGCGCAGGATGGCGACGTGCTGTTCCACACGGCCAGTGGATTGTCGTTGACCGAAAGCGTCGCGATCAAGCGGCCGACCATCACGAGCTATACGCCCGACCCGGTGCTCGCGGGCACGGAAGTGACGATTACGGGTACGGACTTTGACCTCGTGAGTGGTGTCGTATTCGTTGGCGAGGGAGACCTTACCGTCGCTGTCGCCGAGGAGAATCTCGTCGATGCCAGTACGATAAAGATTACCGTGCCCCTCGTGGCCGAAACGGGGGCGCTGCAACTCGTGCTGAAGAACGGCATGACGATAGACACGGGCTTCACGATGACCATCACGCCCGCTACCGATCCCGCCATCTCCGTGATGCCTACGACTACGGTATCGGGAGAGCTGATCACCATTACCGGCAAGAACCTCAACTATGTGGAGGCGTTCTATTTCGGTACGACAAAGGTGACGTACTTCGAGGAGCGTAGCGCGACTTCCGTCACGTTCGAGGTGCCGCAAGGGCTTGACCCGTTGGCTTACAAAATCAAGATGGTGAACTACGAGGGAGCGGAATTCCTTAGCGAGGGTATCATCCAGGTGATCAATGTGCTGTGGACGGGATCGATAGGTCCGTGCGATTGGAGTGGAAGCCATGTCGCACCGATAGATCCCTCGCAATTGGTCGCTGGAAGTACGATGGGAATAGACTTTGTGTGCGATCCCAGTCAGACATATTGGACGCTACGTTTCTGCGCGGGTTGGTGGGGTAACCTTCCGTCTGCCGGAAATGGCACGGATTGGCCTTTCGACGCTACCGACACGAATTTCGAGTTTACATTGGCGCAGGCGGATATTGATTTGATTACCGCGCAAGGTAATGTATTACTGTTCGTGGGCAACGGCTGTATCGTCAAGCGCGTCTACGTGTACGAATAAGTAGTTTGACAAGGAGACAAGGAGATAGGGGACAAGGACTTTGCGGGTCTGCGCCCAAGCTATCTTCCTTGTCTCCTTGTCTCTTTCTTCCCCTTTATCTCTTTATATTGATGAAAAAGCTTTCCCTACTTGCCCGCCTCGCCACACTGCTGTGCGGAGCGGCACCGCTCTTCTTGTCCTCCTGCGGAGGCGGCGGAGCCGACGACCCCGTGATAGATGAGCCATTGCCTGCGTCATTGGTCTCCTCCGTGCCCGGCGACGGCGACACCGTCGACCCTGAGAGCACGACGACGCTCACGCTGACGTTCGACCAGGCCATCACCACCGTGATGGCGCAATCCATCACGCTGAACGGCGACGCCGTGGCGACCGCTACGGCAAGCGGACGGATGCTGACCGTACCCACGGGGCGGCTCGAGGGAAGCACCGCCTACACCTTGCGTGTCGGTACGTACGCCTTGCGCTTCGAGGAGGAGGGATTCAACAAGCGGGAGTACACGCTCGCCTTCAGCACCAGCGAACGTGAGCAGCCACAGATCAAGGCCACGCTGGCCGTGCCGAACCCATCGGCCGAGGCGGTGAGCCTCTACGCCTACCTCCGCGGCATCTATGGGCAGAAGACGCTCTCGGGCATGATGGCCGACGTGGCGTGGAACCACACCGAGTCCGACCGCGTGGCGCAACTCACGGGCAAGTATCCCGCCATCAACGGATACGACTATATCCACCTCGCCTGGTCGCCCGCCAACTGGATAGACTACGGCGACATCACGCCCGTAAGCGAGTGGTGGGACGCCGGCGGGATAGTCTACATCGGCTGGCACTGGTGCGTGCCATCCACGCAACCCGCCGAGGGGGCGACCGTCGACCCCGCCACGTTGACGTACCAGACGGGCGCGACGACTTTCCGCACCGCCAACGCCACCGTGGAGGGAACGTGGGAGAACGACTGGGTACGAGCCGACCTGGCGAAGCTCGCCGGCTACCTCAAGCTGCTGCGCGACGCCGGCATACCCGTGCTGTGGCGGCCGCTGCACGAGGCTTCGGGCAATATCTACGAATACACGGGCGGCACGTCGTGGTTCTGGTGGGGAAACGATGGGGGAGCGGCTTACGTCAAGCTGTGGAGATACATGTTCGACTACTTCGCGGCGGAGGGACTCAACAACCTCGTCTGGGTGTGGACCACGCAGACGAAGGACGACGCGTTCTATCCGGGCGACGGCTACGTGGACATCATCGGCCGCGACCTCTATGGCAACACCACAGCCAGCTGCGTCTCGCAGTATCGGCTCATCAGCCAGACGTACGCCGACAAATTAGTGGCCCTGGCCGAGTGCGGATGGTCGGACTACACCAACAGCCGCGTGGGTCCCATCTCCGAACAATGGACGGCGGGCGCCCGGTGGATGTGGTTCATGCCGTGGTACGACAACGACGGAGCGGCCAACGCGCACGCCACCGACGCGTGGTGGCAGGATGCCATGAACCAACCGTATGTGGTGACAAGGGATCAGCTTGATATAACAATAAGATAAGATAGTATTAGTTTCGCATGTCGAAAACATTTATCTTTGCGGTGGAACATCGACTTGCATAACTTGAAAGACATGAAAAGAGTGAAAAATACCATCGGGCTGGCTGCCGCACTGGTAGCGACATTGACAGCCTGCACGGCGACACCTCCCGAGCGTACGCCCGAGACGGAGCGGCTGCTCGGCGAGCTGCGTACCGTTCATCAAAAAGGTATCATGTTCGGCCACCACGACGATACGATGTACGGCATCGGGTGGGAGGGCGACGAGGGACGTTCCGACGTGCGGAGCGTCTGCGGCGACTATCCGGCCGTCGTCAGCTTCGACCTCGGCGAGCTGGAGCTGGGCGGGACGGAGAGCCTCGACAAGGTCGCCTTCGACAAGATCCGGAAAGAAATCATCAATCAATACGAACGGGGCGGCATCGCCTCGATCAGCTGGCATGCCCGCAACCCTCTCACGGGAGGCGACGCCTGGGACGTGTCGGATAGCACCGTGGTGCGCTCCATCCTTCCCGGAGGGACCAACCACGCCAAGTTCGGCGGTTGGCTGGCGCGCGTGGCCGACTTCATCGGCTCGCTCCGCACCGCGGAGGGGGTGAAGGTGCCCGTGCTCTTCCGCCCCTGGCACGAACATACGGGTAGCTGGTTCTGGTGGGGCGAGAAGCTCTGCTCGCCCGACGAGTACAAAGCGTTGTGGCGAATGACGGCCGACAGCCTGCGGGCGAGGGGAGTGGACAACGTGCTGTATGCCTACTCGCCGGGAGCCGAGCCGCGGGATACGACGCAGTACCTGGCACGCTACCCGGGCGACGACCTCATCAGCGTGGTGGGCTTCGACACCTACCAGTTCGACCGCGACGAATACTTAGCCAATATGGAACGTATGCTGCGCCTCACCACCGACGTGGCCCGGGCGCACGACAAGGTGGCGGCCGTCACCGAGACGGGCTACGAGGGCGTACCCGACGCCCGCTGGTGGACGGGCACGCTGCTACCCGCCGTAGCGAAATACCCCGTGGCCTACGTGCTGGTGTGGCGCAACGCCCGCGAGCGCCCCACGCACTTCTACGCGCCCTATCCGGGGCAAGTGTCGGCGGAGGATTTCGTGGAGTTTTATAACGATCCCCGCACGTTGTTCGCGGGAGATATTTAAAATAGAAGAGATTATGGAAACATTCGAGCAGAGAGTGACGACGCTCTTGCGGAAACACGAAGAGCTGATCACGAGAAAGAACATGCCGGTGGCCGGTGGAAACGGTGTCTTTACCCGTTACGAATACCCCGTGCTGACGGCGGAGCACACGCCCGTCTTCTGGCGATACGACCTCGACGAGCGTACCAACCCCTACCTGATGGAACGCATCGGCATGAACGCCACGATGAACTCGGGCGCCATCAAGTGGAACGGACGCTACCTACTCATGGTACGCGTGGAGGGAGCCGACAGGAAGTCGTTCTTCGCCGTGGCCGAGAGTCCCAACGGCGTGGACAACTTCCGCTTCTGGGACTACCCCGTGACGATGCCCGAGGACACGGTGCCCGCCACCAACGTGTACGACATGCGCCTCACGGCGCATGAGGATGGATGGATATACGGTATCTTCTGCGTGGAGCGGCACGACGACAACGCCCCCGCGGGCGACCTCTCGTCGGCCACGGCCACCGCCGGCATCGCCCGCACCCGCGACCTGAAGACGTGGCAACGGCTACCCGACCTGAAGAGCCGCTTCCAGCAGCGCAACGTGGTGCTGCACCCCGAGTTCGTGGAGGGGAAATACGCCCTCTATACCCGCCCGCAAGACGGATTCATCGACGCCGGACGGGGAGGAGGGATAGGCTGGGCGCTGGTCGACGACATCACCCGCGCCGAGGTATGCGAGGAGACCATCATCGACCTGCGCTACTACCACACCATCAAGGAGGTGAAGAACGGCGAGGGGCCGGCGCCTATCAAGACACCGCGGGGATGGCTGCACCTGGCGCACGGCGTGCGCGGCTGCGCGGCGGGTCTGCGCTACGTGCTCTACCTGTACATGACGGCGCTCGACGATCCCACCTGCCGCGTGGCCTCGCCCGGAGGAGCCTTCATGGTGCCCGAAGGCATGGAGCGCGTGGGCGACGTGAGCAACGTGCTCTTCACCAACGGATGGATAGCCGACGACGACGGACGGGTGCTCATCTACTATGCCTCGTCGGACACGCGAATGCACGTGGCCGTTTCCACCATCGACAAGCTGGTGGACTACTGCCTGCATACGCCCGAGGACGGACTCTCCACGTCGGCCTCGGTAGAGACGCTGAAACGACTGATCGATAAAAACATGAAAAGGAAATGAAAAACCTCAAAGAGAAGATAGGCTATGGTTTCGGCGACATGTCGTCGTCGATGTTCTGGAAGATATTCTCGTACTACCTGCCCATCTTCTACTCCAACATCTACGGCTTGAGCCTGGCCGACACGGGCATCCTGCTGCTGGTGACACGCGTCTGGGATGCCGTGTCCGATCCCATGATGGGCATCATCGCCGACCGCACCCACACCCGTTGGGGCAAGTATCGTCCCTACCTGTTGTGGATGGCGTTGCCCTTCTCCGTTTGCGGCGTGCTGCTGTTCACCACGCCCGAGTGGGGCACCACGGGTAAGCTGGTGTGGGCTTACGTCACCTACATCCTGATGATGACGGTCTACACCGCCATCAACGTACCCTACGGCGCCATGCTGGGCGTGGTGTCGGCGGAGTCGGACGAGAAGACCATCTTCTCCTCCTTCCGCATGTTCTTCGCCTACGGCGGCAGCTTCATCGCCCTCTTCGCCTGGGAGCCGCTCTGCGACGCCTTCAAGGGGATGACGGGAACCGACACGCAAAGCTGGCAATATGCCATGATGGTGATCGCCGCCGCTTGCTTCCTTATCTTCCTGCTCTGCTTTGGCCTCACGCGCGAGCATGTCAAGAGCGTCTCCACCGTCTCGGTGGGGAAGGACTTCCGGTCGTTGCTCGCCAACGTGCCCTGGTGGCTGCTCATCGGCGCCGCCCTCTGCTCCAACCTGTTCAACACGGTACGGGGCGCCACGGCGGCCTACTTCTTCAAGGATTACGTCGGCGCCGACGCCATGCTGTCGCTGGGCGACTTCTCGTTCCTGTTCTACGCCGGACTGTTTCTCGGTGTGGGCGAGGTGGCCAACATGGTGGGCGTGGTGCTCGCCGTGCCCCTCTCGCACGCCTTCGGCAAGAAGAACACCTACATCGGCACCATGGCGGCGCTGGCTGTGCTGAGCGTCCTCTTCTTCTACGTACCCGCCACGGGCACGGGCTTCTGGATCATGTTGCTGTTGCAGGTGGTCATCTCCGTGGGTACGGGCATCGTCTCGCCGCTCATCTGGAGCATGTACGCCGACGTGTCCGACTACGCCGAGCTGAAAGACGGCACGGCCTCCACGGGACTGATCTTCTCCTCCTCGTCCATGGCGCAGAAGTTTGGCGGAGCGTTCGGCGGCGCCGCGGTGATGTGGATACTGGCCGCCTTCGGGTACAGCACGGCCTCGGACGCCACGCAAACCCCCGAAGCCCTTACAGGCCTGAAGACGCTGATGAGCTGGATTCCCGCCGTCGTGGCGCTGGCCTCTGTCGTCATCGTCTACTTCTATCCCCTCACGAAGCAACGCGTGGCCGACATCAACGAACGGCTGCGCACGGTGAGGAAACAGAGTTGACAAGGGGACAAGGGGACAAGGCCCTTGTCAACTAACAACTAAAGAATATGGATTTATCGACTCTACGCAAAGAACTGGAAGCGGAACTGACCACCAACATCCTGCCGTTCTGGATGGACAGGATGGTGGACGAGCGTGAGGGCGGCTTCTACGGACGCGTCACCGGCACCGACATGCTGGTGCCCGAGGCGGCGAAAGGCGCGGTGCTCAACGCCCGTATCCTGTGGACCTTCTCGGCAGCCTATCGCCTGCTGCGCAAGGAGGAATACTTCGTGATGGCGACACGGGCGAAGCGGTACCTCTTGGATCGCTTCGTCGATCCGGTGTTCGGCGGCGTGTGCTGGTCTGTCGACTATGCGGGCGATCCGCTCGAGGCCAAGAAGCAGACGTACGCCATCGGCTTCGCCATCTACGGCCTAAGCGAATACCACCGGGCCACGGGCGACGCGGAGGCGCTGACAGCCGCGATACACCTCGCCGTCGACATCGAACGGCACTGTTACGACCTCGTGTGGGGCGGCTATCGCGAGGCGCTCACCCGCTCGTGGCAAGAGCTGGCCGACATGCGCCTGAGCGAGAAAGACGCCAACGAACGGAAGACGATGAACACCCACCTGCACATCCTGGAGCCTTACACCAACCTTTACCGGGTATGCCGGGACGAGAGGCTGGAGCGGCAGCTGCGGGGATTAGTCGAGCTTTTTGTCGACAAGATTGTCGACCCCCGCACCGGGCACCTCGGACTCTTCTTCAGCGACGACTGGACGCCCCGCTCCAACACCATCTCCTACGGGCACGACATCGAGGCCTCCTGGCTGCTGCACGAAGCAGCGCTAACGCTGGGTGACGACGCCCTGCTCCGGCGCGTGGAACCCGTGGTGAAGAGGATTGCAGCCGCCGCTGCCGAAGGACTGAACGCCGAAGGCGGAATGATGTACGAGCGCTTCCCCGACAGCGACATCACCGATGCCGACTGCCACTGGTGGGTGCAGGCGGAGAATGTGGTAGGGCACGTCAACCTCTACCAGCACTTCGCCGACGAGGAGGCATTACGCACCGCCTTGCGAGGATGGGCGTTCATCAAGCGCCACCTGGTCGACACGGCTCGCGGTGAGTGGCACTGGAGCCTGCGGGCCAACGGCACCGTGAACACCGACGACGACAAGGCCGGCTTCTGGAAATGCCCGTATCACAACGGGCGGATGTGTCTGGAACTGATCGGTCGAATGGGGCAAGATAAAGAGGGATAACCCCCGTTGTACAAAGCCGTGCCTTGAACTGTACGGCCGTCCCGCGTCATTCCGCCTTCCATTCCGCGATACCTCTCGTCTCCTTGTCGTAATTGATCCCCACTTTCACTATCGTCCGCCCGTCGGCTTCGTAGGGGATGGCATAACCCTTCGCGTCGATCTGCGCCAACGCCTCCTCGGGGGTGGAATCCACCTTCAATTCGAAGAGGTAGACGTAGTCCTTGTTGGTGATCACGACGTCGACACGGCCGGCTGAGGTCTTCACCTGCGTGCGAGTGAGTTGGCCCATGAGCGTGAAGATGATGTAGAAGATGGTCTCGAAGCGCGACTCGTTATCGCTCTTCTTCTCGTAGGGGATGGAGGCGACGAACGCGCGCAGGCGCGTGAGGCAGCCGTCGATGTCGCCCGTGTCGAGCGCTTCCTTCATGGCGATGATGTTCATACCGTTCTCCATCTCGCTATGCCCCAGCACGGCGGGAAGCAACGAGTTCAGGAAGCCATAGCGCACCTCCTCGTTGGGGTAGCCCAGGGTGTATATGCCGTTCTGGAAATCCTTGATAGTGAGGTATCCGCTTTGGTAGAGCACGGGGATGGGGTCGGTGAGCGTATCCGTCGATTTGTCAAACGCGGCGGGCATGGTCTTGCACCCTTCCATGTCCATCAGCGGCATGTTCCGCACGCGCAGCAGGTCGATGAGGAACGTGGGGGTGCCGGTGGAGTACCAGTAGCTATCGTATCGCTGGCCGGCCAGTACGTTGATGATCGAGAAGGGGTTGTACACGCCCTCGCTCTCCTCGCAGAAGTGGTAGCCGTCGTACATCCGCTCCAAGTGGGCGCACGCTTCCTCGAACGTCTCCTTGTTGCGCCTGGCCAACGCCTCGTTATCGGGCTTGAAATTGGCGAGCAACTCCTTTTCGGTGATGCCGCAGATGCCGCTGTACTGTTCCCATAAGCTGATGTTCTGCAGGCTATTCAGCTCGCTGAATATGCTCATCTGGCTGAATTTGGTGATGCCGGTGATGAAGAGGAAGCGGAGGATCTCGGTGTTGTCCTTCAGCGGGCTGAAGAACTCGCGGGTGATGAGGCGCAACTCCTTGCGCAACTTCTCGTCGCCGGTGGAATCGAGCAGGGGCGAATCGTACTCGTCGATGAGGATGACGAC
>JAISIZ010000098.1 GCA_031261785.1 Mediterranea sp. (in: CFB group bacteria) | reverse complement strand
CAGAGTTACCCCCCGCGGATCTGTAACCAGGTCTAACCTGTGAGCGAAGGGGTGGGAAACTTTAATTCTTGATTTCCTCCACCGGCAGCCCTGTGGATTGGGAAATGGTGTCGAAAGGGATGCCGTTGGCGATCAGCGAGAGGGCGATTTTGTGAATAGCCTCCTTTTCCCCTTCCGCTCTTCCTCTGGCCTCTATTGCCTCTCCTTCCGCTCTTCCTTTCCTCTCATGGCTACCGATCAGCGTCTTCTCCACGCTGATGATATCCCGGAACTTCTCGTATCCAAGCAGTTGGGCATGTTGTCCCCAATTGTCATGGCAGCGCACGCTGACAATGCTATACTTGCACAATAGATTGTCGGGCACCATCTCGGGAGAAAGGTACTCTATCTCCTTGATCTCCTGATCCGGATCGAGCGGGAGCAGGGCGTTGAGGAAGCTCATTGCCAAATCGGGATGCTCACCGAATACCCGATAGAAAGCCATGTCTGATTTCGGGTCCAAGTATTTCATCTATTATTCCGTATAAAGGTTATGCAGACGCAAAAATAGGTAATTCCCGCTAATTTTCGAGCAAGTGAGCTGCGTAATTTCATTCATCCACTCGCCTATCGCTTGCGCCATTGCCGCGGTTTGCCTATATTTGTGCCGTAATCAAACGGATCAAGACATTATGGAACAGCTTCGCAGATTGCCGATAGGCATACAGTCGTTCGAGGTGCTGCGCACCAACGGCTACGTGTACGTGGACAAGACGGCGCTGATGTATCGGCTCACGTCTACCTATAGTCCCTACTTCCTGAGCCGCCCGCGCCGCTTCGGCAAGAGCTTGCTCGTATCGGCCATGAAGGCTTATTTCGAGGGCCGGAAGGAGCTGTTCAAGGGATTGGACATCGAACTGCTGGAGACGCGGTGGGAACGGTATCCCGTGCTGCATCTCGACCTGAACGCGGAAAAATACAAGGATGTCGTGTTTCTGGAAGCCATTCTCTCGCGCAAGCTAAGCGAGTGGGAATCGGTTTACGGTAAGAGTGAAGATGCGGATACGCTGGCGGGACGTTTTGAAAGCGTTATCGAGCACGCCTATCGACAGACAGGCAAACGCGTAGTGGTACTTGTCGATGAATACGACAAGCCGCTGCTTGAAAACATCTTGAACAAGGAGGTCGGCGAGGATATGCGCCGCACTCTGAAAGCATTCTATGGCGTGCTGAAAAGTGCGGGAGACTACCTGCGCTTCGTCTTCCTCACCGGCGTGACGAAGTTCGCGCAAGTGAGCGTGTTCAGTGACTTGAACCAGCTGTCGGACATCAGTATGATGAAACAATACTCCACGCTCTGCGGCATCACCCAGGATGAGCTGACGCAGGTGTTTCGTCCCGAACTGGAAGCTCTGGCTATAGAACAGCAACTCGATTTCGACAGTGTCGTCGCCGAGATGACGCGACGATACGACGGCTACCATTTCGCCTCGGACACCGAGGGGATGTTCAACCCCTTCAGCGTGCTCAACGCCCTCACTTACCTGAACTTGCGCGACTATTGGTTCCAGACGGGCACGCCCACGTTCCTCGCCGAGCTGCTGGAAGAAAGCGACTACGACCTGCGCCTCATCGTCGACGGCGTGCAGATGGCCGAATCCAGCTTCGCCGAATACCGGGCTGAGAAAGCCAACCCCATCCCCCTCATTTACCAAAGTGGATACCTCACCATCCAAGGTTACGACAAACGATTCAGGCTTTACACGCTGGGGTTCCCCAACGACGAGGTGCGCTACGGATTCAGGAATTTCCTCTCGCCCTCCTATACGATGGTGAAAAACGACGACGCGCCGTTGCACATCGCCCGATTCTCGTCCGACCTCGAGGCGGGCGAAATCGACAAGTTCCTCCAGCGTGTGAAAGTCTTCTTCGCCGGCATGCCCTACGAGCTGAGCGACGACACCGAGCGGCACTACCAAGCCATCCTCTACGTCATCTTCACCCTGATGGGCGAGTTCACGCAGGCCGAGGTGCGTGGCGCCGACGGGCGGGCCGACGCCGTGGTGAAGACCGACCGGTACATCTATCTCTTCGAGTTCAAGCTGAACGGCTCGGCCGAGGAGGCGCTCCGCCAGATCGACAGCAAGGAGTACTTCCTTCCCTACCGGCTCGACGAACGTAAGCTGTTCAAAGTGGGCGTGAGCTTCAGCAAGGAGAAGCGCAACATAGACCGCTATCTGGTGGAATGACCGACCCGCCCATGATGCCCTATAGACAGATCATCGCCCAATCCGAGACCGAGCTGCGGCAAACACGTCGACGCATCCGCGGCATCAGCCTGATGAGGCTGGCCCTGTTCGCGATAGCCGTAGTGGCTGCCATCGTGTTTGGACACGATGGATGGACGGTCATCCTTCCGTCCGCGGGAATCCCGTTGCTGCTCTACGTATGGTTGGTGAAACGCCACGACAAATGGTTCCGCCGAAAGGAGTATCTCAAGGAGAAGATACGCGTCAACGAGCAGGAACTGCGTGCCCTGGAGTACGACTTCGCCGACTTCGACAGCGGAGAGGAGTTTGCCGACCCGACGCACCTCTACGCGTTCGACCTCGACGTGTTTGGGCCACATTCGCTATTCCAATACGTCAACCGCACCGCCACCCCGGTAGGCAAAAGGCACTTGGCCCATTGGTTCGGCACGCATCTGGAGAGCAAGGAGGAGATAGAGGCGCGCCAGGAAGCCGTACGCGAGCTGACGCCCGAGCTGGAGTTCCGCCAGCAGTTTCGCCTGCTCGGCCTGCTCTACAAAGGAGAGCCGACCGACATCGCCGAGATCGCGGCATGGGCCGCAAGCCCTACCCGATACCACTCCAGCCGCTTCCTGCGCATGCTGCCCCCGGCGGTGCTCATCGTCAACATCGCCTGCATAGGGGCCGCCTGCGCCGGCTGGCTGCCAGCCACGTTGGCGGGGGGAGTGTTCGTGGGCTTCCTCGTGGCCAGTTTCGCCTTCACGAATGGCGTGAGCAAGACGCAAAGCATCTACGGCAAGAAGCTGAAAGTGCTCGCTACCTACGCCGACCAAATCCTGCTGGCGGAGCGGAAAGAAATGCGCAGCCCGGCTCTGCGGGCGCTGAAAGCCGAATGGACCAGTGATGGACAAACCGCCTCGCAAGCCGTGAGGCGCCTGGCGCGACTGATGAACTCGCTCGACCAGCGAGGAAACATCCTGATGGCATCTGTCCTCAACGGCCTATCGTTCTGGGAGCTACGCCAAGTGACGCGCATAGAGCGATGGAAAGAGGAGCACGCCGCGCACCTGACGCGCTGGATAGAGGCCATCGGCGAAATCGACGCCTACTGCTCGCTCGCCACCTTCGCCTACAACCACGCCGACTACGTCTACCCCACCTTCACCACTACGCCATTCCGCCTGAAGGCCGTGGCCCTGGGACATCCGCTCATGGACCGTCGCAAATGCGTACGCAACGGCATCGACATCGACCGCCGACCCTACTTCATCATCATCACCGGCGCCAACATGGCGGGCAAGAGCACCTACCTACGCACGGTGGGCGTCAACTATCTCCTGGCCTGCGTAGGCGCTCCCGTCTGGGCGGAGCGGATGGAGCTATATCCCGCCCGCCTCGTCACCAGCCTGCGCACCAGCGACTCGCTGACCGACAACGAATCGTACTTCTTCGCCGAGCTGAAACGGCTGAAACTCATCATCGACAAGCTCGAGGCCGGCGAGCAGCTCTTCATCATCCTCGACGAAATCCTGAAAGGCACCAACTCCATGGATAAGCAGAAAGGCTCGCTCGCACTCATCCGACAGTTCATGGCGCTCGACGCCAACGGCATCATCGCCACGCACGACCTCCTGCTGGGCACACTCGCCGAAGCCTTCCCCGAAAACATCCGCAACCACTGCTTCGAGGCCGACATCGCCGGCGACGAGCTGACCTTCGCCTACCGCATGCGCGACGGCGTGGCACGGAACATGAACGCCTGCTTCCTGATGAGGAAGATGGGGATAGCGGTGGCGGAATAAGGGAAACCCCACGTGTCGCTCGTTCCTCGCTCTGCGTGGGGCTGGGTTAAGAGCCTTTCAGGCAAAGGCTTTCAGCCACTTTTGGGCCTTTCCCGAGTTCAATGGCTCGCGAATGGAGAAGACGTGGCGTGCCGAGTCTCTTGCCGATCATTACAAAATCTGTGCGAATCTGTGTAATCTGTGGTGAACTCCCTCCCACCAATCACTAACCACTTCTTTTACCCATCTATCCAGCCGCTCTCGAATGGTGAGACGCGGCACGCCGCGTCTCTACACTGGAGACGGTACAGGATAAACACAGGTTCTCACTGGTGCCCCGGAGTATCAGCTAAAATTGGGCGGTGAGGGAAAAAATAAATCCGGGGAAAGCGCCATGAATATCGCATTTTTCATAACTTTGTCCCCATAGTTATGAACCTTAAAACAGAATTAAACATGTATTGCAAAAAATGTGGGGCGGAAGTCGCCGACAACGCCGTCGTATGTGGAAACTGTGGGGCGAGTCTGCTTAGGGATTCGTCGAGTGCGAACAACCAGGGAGGTGCCGCTTATGGGCAAGGAGGTTACAGCCAGAACTTTCCTCCGCCATCCTATCTGGTATGGGCCATCTTGACGACCATATTCTGCTGCCTGCCGTTTGGCATCGTGAGCATCGTCAATGCGGCCAGCGTGGAGTCGCGTTTTCGCTCCGGAGACGTACAAGGAGCCTTGAGAGCTTCGGCCAACGCCAAGAAATGGGCAATTGCGGCAGCGATATCCTGGGCTGTCATTTTGGTGATCTACTTCTTCTTCGCCGTCATGGTTGGCGTAGCCGGTATCGCAGGTTTTGGCGGCCTCTGACAATCCCTTTTCCCCGCGCCCTTGGCGGCATAATTGTCTCAGATACGCGATGGGGGCAGGCATCGTCTTGGGCATCGTCCTGCTGGTGTGGCTGTACAAGACCTACAACCCGATGGGGTATTCCCTGTTTCCAAAATGCCTGTTCAAGCTACTGACGGGATACGACTGCCCGGGCTGCGGCTCACAAAGGGCCATTCACTATCTGCTGAACGGGGAAATCGGCAAAGCCATGGGTGCCAACATGCTGGTGGTGGTGTCGATTCCCTATCTGCTGCTGGCCGTCCTGCTGGACTACGTGCTGGAAAAGACGCCGCGGAGACTGCGGATAAGGAACCTACTCTACGGGAAGTATGCCATCTGGACGATTTTCACCCTTGTCATCCTTTTCTGGATAGGGAAAAACGTGATTGGGAAAACGTGATTGGCGCGGAATCGAATAACGCATATATACTTCGTGCGGGATAGTTTTGTGCAATGATTTTTTAGACGCTGATGACACGGATGACTCGGATTTATATATTTTAGATCCGTGTTATCCGTGTCATCAGCGTCTAATGAGTCTCGCTTTGTCCGAACGCATGCCTCTCGCCCCAAGCACAAAAATAGGCCGTACGAAGTATATATGGAAGCCCGACGACAAAGGCCGCTCCCCTCGCGAGGAACGGCCTTTTATCATTTATTTGAGTAAAAATACGACTATTGATGTCGCGGCTGGAGAGATTTTATTCGTCAGCCTTGGGAGCCTCGGGCGCCGCTTCGGCGGCGGGAACTTCCTCGACAGCGGAAGCCTCGGCGACGGGAGCGGCCTCCGTAGTGGCGCCGCTCTTCTTGGAACGACGGGTACGGGTAGTTTTCTTCGTCACCTTCTCCTTGGCCATATTTTCGTCGTAGTCCACCAGCTCGATGAAGCACATCTCGGCATTGTCGCCCAGACGGTGTCCCGTCTTGATGATGCGCGTATAGCCACCGGGGCGGTCGGCGATCTTAACCGAGATCTCCTTGAACAGCTCCGTGACGACGAACTTGTCATGCAGGTTGCTGAATACCACGCGGCGAGAGTGGGTGGTATCCTCTTTAGCCTTGGTCAGCAGGGGTTCCACGTATTTCTTCAACGCTTTCGCCTTGGCTACGGTCGTAGTGATTCTTTTGTGCTTGATCAGCGAGCAAGCCATGTTCGACAGCATGGCTGCCCGATGAGAAGCAGTACGACCCAAATGATTGAATTTCTTATTATGTCTCATTTCTTATTCTTTATCCAATTTATACTTAGAAATATCCGTTCCAAACGACAGATTCAGACTCGCCAGCAAATCATCAAGCTCGGTGAGCGATTTCTTTCCGAAATTCCTGAACTTCAGCAAGTCGGTCTTGTTGAACTGTACCAAGTCGCCCAAGGTTTCCACATCAGCGGCTTTCAGGCAGTTGAGGGCACGAACGGAGAGGTCCATGTCGGTGAGCTTCGTCTTCAGCAGCTGGCGCATGTGCAACACCTCTTCGTCGAACTCTTCGTTGCCGTCGGCATCGCTCGTCTCGAGCGTGATCTTCTCGTCGGAGAACAGCATGAAGTGGTAAATCAGGATTTTGGCAGCCTCTTTCAAAGCTTCCTTCGGATGTATGGAACCGTCGGTCGTAATCTCGAATATCAGTTTCTCGTAGTCGGTCTTCTGCTCCACGCGGTAGTTATCGACAGCATACTTGACGTTACGTATCGGCGTATAGATCGAGTCGATCGGTATCTCATTAACCTCGCCGCAGAATTCACGATTCTCGTCGGAGGGCACGTATCCGCGTCCCTTGTTGATAGCGATGTCGATCTGCAGGGTTGCTTTGGAATCTAAATGGCAAATAACCAATTCCGGATTTAACACTTCAAATCCAGTCAAATACTTACCTATGTCACCTGCTCTAAATTCACTCGAATTCTCGACAGTGATGCTCACTTTTTCGCTCTCGAACTCTTCAACGATCTGCTTGAACCTTACTTGCTTCAGGTTCAAGATAATGTTGGTAACGTCTTCTTTCACTCCGGGTACACTAGAAAATTCGTGCTCCACGCCCTCGATACGGATGGTCGTGATAGCAAAACCCTCTAATGAAGAGAGAAGAATGCGGCGCAGGGCGTTACCTACGGTAATGCCAAACCCCGGTTCCAACGGACGAAACTCGAACTTGCCGAATTTGGCGTCCGCCTCCAACATTAAAACTTTATCAGGTTTTTGAAATGCTAATATCGCCATGGAATTAATTATTATTTAGAATACAACTCAACGATCAAATGCTCTTTTATGTTCTCGGGGATATCGGCTCTCTCGGGGGTGTGCAGCAACTTGCCCACCTTCGAGGTCTCGTCCCACTCCAGCCAAGGGTATTTGCTGTGGTTGAAGCCCGCGAGCGCGTTGACAACAACCTCCAGAGACTTTGACTTTTCGCGAACACCAACCAATTGACCCGGCTTGACGGCGTACGAGGGGATATTGACCACCGCGCCGTCCACCGTGATATGCCTGTGACTAACCAGCTGGCGGGCAGCGGCACGCGTGGGAGCGATGCCCAAGCGGAACACGACATTGTCCAAACGACCTTCCAACAACTGAAGCAACACCTCACCGGTAATGCCCTTGGAGGTCGCCGCCTTGTCGAACAAGTTGCGGAACTGTTTCTCCAAGACTCCATACGTGTACTTCGCCTTCTGCTTCTCGCGAAGTTGCACGCCATACTCCGAAGTCTTTCTCTTCCTCGAATTGCCATGCTGTCCGGGAGGATAGTTCTTCTTCGACAAAACTTTATCAGCTCCAAAGATGCCTTCACCAAACTTGCGGGCGATTCTTGATTTTGGTCCTGTATATCTAGCCATTTCTTTTTAAATATTTAATTGTTTATTCATGAACTCAATTTGTTGCAGCCGCGATTACAGAGAGAAAATTGATGCAATCCAAAAACAAAATCAAGGTCATTTCTGTAGTTACAAGGTATATTAAACTCTACGCCTTTTGGGAGGACGACAACCGTTGTGCGGCAGCGGTGTCACGTCGATGATCTCGGTGACCTCTATACCCGCGCCATGGATGGTGCGGATAGCTGACTCGCGTCCGTTGCCCGGACCTTTCACGTAGGCCTTTACCTTTCTCAGCCCAAGGTCATACGCCACCTTCGCGCAGTCCTGGGCAGCCATTTGGGCCGCGTAGGGAGTGTTCTTCTTGGAACCCCTGAACCCCATCTTTCCGGCAGACGACCAAGAGATGATCTGCCCTTCACTGTTAGCGAGAGAAACAATGATGTTGTTGAAGGATGAATGAACGTGCAACTGCCCGTTCGCGTCAACTTTCACATTTCTCTTCTTAGCTGCAACTGTTTTTTTTGCCATATCAACAATTATTATTTAGTAGCTTTTTTCTTGTTAGCGACGGTCTTTTTACGCCCCTTGCGCGTGCGGGCGTTGTTCTTCGTGCTCTGTCCGCGCACCGGCAAGCCGATACGGTGACGCACCCCACGGTAGCAACCGATGTCCATCAATCGCTTGATGTTCAGCTGAATCTCCGAGCGAAGGTCTCCCTCGACCTTGTACTCGGCACCGATGATCTCACGAATCTTGGCGGCCTGGTCGTCCGTCCAGTCCTTCACCTTGATATCCTTGTCCACGCCAGCTTTTTCTAAAATCTTAGCTGAACTACTGCGACCTATTCCGTATACATAGGTCAACGCGATTTCGCCTCTCTTGTTCTGGGGCAAATCTACACCAACTATTCTTATAGCCATATACTAAATTATTTTTTTCGTAAATAAGAATCAGCCCTGACGTTGCTTGAACTTAGGGTTTTTCTTGTTAATAACATACAAACGGCCATTACGTCTAACGATCTTGCAATCGGGCGTGCGTTTCTTTAATGATGCTCTTACTTTCATATCTATTTTTTATTTATATCTAAACACAATTCTTCCTTTCGATAAGTCGTAAGGAGACATTTCGACTCTCACCTTATCACCCGGCAGGATCTTGATGTAATGCATCCGCATCTTGCCCGAGATATGCGCCGTAATCTCATGTCCATTTTCCAGTTCTACCCGAAACATCGCGTTCGACAATGCCTCGACGATAACTCCATCTTGCTCTATTGCAGACTGTTTTGCCATACTTATATCGCTTTATCTCCTAATACTTCTTCTATAAACTCGAATGAAGACAGAATATCCGCCTTGTCGACTCCCACGGCCACCGTATGCTCGAAATGCGCGGCGCAGAGGCCATCGCGTGTCCTGACCGTCCATCCGTCGGCATCCATCATGATTTGACGGGTGCCCCGCGTGATCATCGGCTCTATCGCGACGCAAAGACCTCGCTTCATCAGATGCCCCGTTCCCCTGCTCCCGTAATTGGGCACCTGGGGATCTTCGTGCATCTCCTTGCCGATGCCATGACCGACAAACTCGCGCACCACACCATAAGCGTGAGCCTCGCAGTGTCGCTGTATGGCGTATCCGATGTCACCTATCCGCTTCCCATGAACGGCGTTCCGGATGCCGATATAGAGCGCTTCCTTAGTGACCTTCAACAGCTCGCGAACATCCTCGCTCACCTCGCCCACGCAAAACGTATAAGCCGAATCGCCACAGTAACCATTCAGGTACGTACCGCAATCCACGGATACGATATCGCCCTCTTTCAGCACGATGTCGCCCGGTATGCCATGCACCACCTCGTCGTTGACGGAGGTACAGATGGAAGCGGGGAACGGCGCGCCGTTCGGATTGGGAAACCCTTTGAAAGTTGGCGTCGCGCCATGGTCACGAATGAACTCATCGGCGACTTTGTCCAACTCCCGTGTAGTCACGCCGGGTTTCACCACCTTGGCGATCTCTCCCAAGGCGCGCCCGACGAGCAGGTTACTCTGGCGGAGCAATTCTATTTCATCCTCTGTTTTAAGAAATATCATTTCTAAGACTGAAAGGATTAATATGCGGCCACACCGGCGCGTCCCTTGATACGGCCCGATTTCAGCAAGCCGTCATAATGCCTCATCAACAAATGACTTTCCACCTGCTGGAGCGTATCCAGAACGACACCCACAATGATCAGCAAAGACGTACCACCAAAGAACTGGGCGAAACCGGCCTGCACCTTGAACTCGCCCGCGAAAGCGGGCAAGATGGCGATCAACGCCAGGAAGAAAGATCCGGGAAGGGTAATGCGCGACATGATGTCGTCCAGATACTCCGCCGTCTTCTTCCCCGGCTTGATGCCCGGTATGAAGCCATTGTTGCGTTTCATATCCTCGGCCATCTGGGTGGGGTTAATCGTGATCGCGGTATAGAAATACGTAAAGAGTATAATCAGTACCGCAAACACAAAGTTATACCAGAAGCTGGTATGGTCGGTCAGCGCGCGGACGAATCCGCTCATCTGGCTGGGATCCTCGGCCAAGCCGATAAACGTGATGGGAATAAACATGATCGCCTGCGCGAAGATGATAGGCATCACGCCAGCGGCATTCACCTTCAGGGGGACGTATTGCCGGGCGCCTCCAACTTGCTTGTTGCCCACGATGCGCTTCGCGTACTGCACGGGCACCTTGCGTACCCCTTGCACCAGCATGATCGCCGCGGCGGTGACAAACAGCAAGAAGACGATCTCGACGAGGAACATCACCAGTCCACCGGCAGAGCTTGCCGTACGCGATACCACTTCCTGTATCAACGAATCGGGGAAGCGCGCGATGATACCAATCAGGATGATGAACGAGATACCGTTCCCTATACCCTTGTCCGTGATCCTCTCGCCAAGCCATAAGATGAACATGCTGCCTGCCGCCAGGATGATGGTGGAAGTTACCAGGAACATCGTCCAATTATCTACTGAAGCATTGAAGGTGTTAGCACCTATCTGCGCTCTCAGATTGAGCAAATAAGAGGGAGCCTGAACCAAGAGGATGGCTATCGTGAGATACCGCGTGTACTGGTTCATCTTCCTCCTGCCACTCTCACCCTCGCGTTGCATCTTCTGGAAGTAAGGAACAGCTATTCCCAACAGCTGGATAACGATAGACGCGGAGATATAAGGCATTATTCCCAACGCGAAGATAGAAGCATTGGAGAATGCTCCTCCGGAGAACATGTTTAACAGGGCAAGAAGGCCTTCACTTGTTTGCTTATGCAATGCCGCCAGCATGTCGGGCTTGATGCCCGGCAGCACGACGTACGAACCGAAACGGTAAATTGCCACAAACAATACGGTGATGAGGATCCGCTGGCGCAGGTCCTCAATCTTCCATATATTCTTTAATGTTTCAATAGCTTTCCTCATCGAATCAGAGTTTTACCGCAGTTCCACCAACAGCCTCGATAGCGGCGGTCGCAGACTTGGAGAATGCGTTCGCCTCTACGTCCAGCTTGCTTGTCAGGGTTCCGTTACCCAATATCTTCACTTTCTGCTTCGTCGAGATGAAGCCAGCCGCCTTGAAGTCGCCCAAGCCTACTTTCGTCAGGTTCTTGGCGGTAGCGAGTTCCTGGACGGTATCCAGGTTAATGGCTTTGTACTCCACACGGTTGATGTTCTTGAAGCCAAATTTAGGTACCCGACGTTGGAGGGGCATCTGGCCGCCTTCGAAACCAATCTTCTTCGAGTATCCAGACCTTGACTTGGCTCCCTTATGGCCACGCGTGGAAGTGCCACCCAAGCCGGAACCGGTACCGCGGCCGATTCTTTTTCTTGTTTTGGTAGATCCTTCAGCAGGCTTTAAATTACTTAAGTTCATAGTGTAATCGTTTTATTATTCAACTTACTTATTTACTTAATGATGGTAACCAGGTGCTTCACCTTGTTCACCATACCCATAATCGAAGGAGTTTCCTCGTGCTCAACCACGCGGTTCATCTTCCGAAGTCCCAGCGCGTCCAAGATTCTCTTCTGATCGGCCGGAGCGCCTATACGGCTCTTGGTCTGTTTGATCTTTATAGTCGACATAAATTCTCCTCCTTTATCCTCTAAAAACTTTTTCAATACTGATACCCCTGTTCTGGGCGATGGTACGCGCGTCGCGCATCTCGCTCAGGGCCAAGATGGTAGCCTTAACCAAGTTGTGCGGATTCGAGGAACCTTTCGACTTCGCCAAAACGTCCGTCACGCCAACACTCTCCAATACGGCACGCATAGCGCCGCCGGCCACGACACCGGTTCCGTGGGAAGCCGGTTTGATAAACACTTCCGCTCCACCAAACTTCGCCGACTGTTCGTGGGGCACCGTACCCTTCAGTACGGGCACCTTCACCAGGTTCTTCTTCGCGGCTTCCACGCCTTTGGCGATGGCGGCCGTCACTTCGCCCGCTTTACCCAGGCCCCAGCCAATGATGCCTTCTTCGTTGCCTACCACGACAATGGCAGAAAAGCTAAACGTCCTACCACCTTTCGTCACTTTCGTCACACGGTTGATGGCGACCAGTCTATCTTTCAGCTCTATATCATTAGAGACCTTAATCCTATTCTTAATTTCTGCCATAATGATTAAAATTTAAGTCCACCGTTACGTGCGGCGTCAGCCACCTCTTTAATCCTTCCGTGATACAAGTATCCATTACGGTCGAAAACGACAGTAGTGATACCCACTTCCTGCGCCTTCTTGGCGATCAGCTCGCCAACCTTCGCGGCCTGTTCCTTCTTGGCGACCTTCTCGGTCATGCCCAGCGACGAGGCGGCGGCGAGCGTCTTGCCCGACAGGTCGTCGATGATCTGCACATAGATCTGTTTGTTGCTTCTGAACACGCTCATACGCGGACGCTCGGCCGTGCCTGAGATCTTATTGCGTACTCTATATTTGATCTTGATACGTCTTTCTATTTTCGTTGTCATAACACTATCCAATTAAATGTTCTATTATTTAGCGCCAGCCGATTTACCCGACTTCCTGCGAATAATCTCACCGACAAACTTGATACCTTTGCCCTTGTACGGCTCGGGTTTACGGAAAGAACGTATTTTAGCGCAAACTTGCCCCAGCAGTTGCTTGTCGCACGACTCCAAGATGATCAGCGGACTTTTGTTTCTCTCGGATTTCGTCTCCACCTTCACCTCGGGGGGCAACTGGATAAAAATATTGTGCGTATAACCCAGGGACAGCTCGATGATGTTACCCTGGTTTGACGCCCGGTAACCCACGCCGACCAGCTCCAGCTCCTTCTTGTATCCCGTGGATACACCTACCACCATGTTGTTGAGCAGGGCACGGTACAAGCCGTGGAAAGCGTGCTTTTGCTTCGGATTATCAATCATCTCGTTCTCGTTCTCGGCCAACGTCATTTGTCCGTCCTCAAGAGCGATCTTGACGGCCGGGTTCACGTATTGGCTCAACTCTCCTTTCGGTCCCTTCACGGTGACCACGTTATCCTTCTGGGCGATCGTCACTCCAGCGGGGATGCTAATGGGTAATTTTCCTATTCTTGACATTACGAATTCCTCCTAATCAATACACATAACACAAGACCTCGCCACCAATCTTCAGTTCCGCGGCCTTCTTGTTAGTCATTACACCTTTGGAAGTAGATATTATGGCAATACCCAACCCATTAATCACGCGCGGCATATCTTTGTATCCGGTGTACTTACGCATACCGGGAGAAGATATCCTCTGCAATTTCTTGATCGCGTTAACCTTGTTAATCGGATCATACTTCAAGGCCACCTTAATGGTGCCTTGCGGTCCATCTTCTACAAACTTATAATTAAGAATGTAGCCATTCTCAAAAAGAATCTTCGTGATTTCTTTTTTCAAATTCGAGGCAGGAACATCCACAACCCTGTGCTTCGCTCCAATTGCGTTCCGCAACCTCGTCAAATAATCTGCTATTGGATCAGTCATTATAAAATAAATTAAATTAATCAGGACTTCCCTGACAATATTTAAAACAAGAATTTACCAACTTGCCTTTCGTACGCCGGGTATCAAGCCGTTGGAAGCCATCTCGCGGAATTGGATTCTCGAGAGCCCAAATTGGCGGATGTATCCTTTGGGACGGCCCGTGAGCTTGCAACGGTTGTGCAGACGAATCGGGTTCGAGTTCCTCGGCAGCGCTTGCAGCTTCTGCGCGGCCTCGAAAGCGTCGGCGGGGTCTCCGGTCTGGACGATCTTCTTCAAGGCAGCCCTCTTCTCGGCATACTTGGCCACTAACTTGGCGCGCTTAACCTCGCGTGCCTTCATTGATTCTTTTGCCATATATCAATCTTTTTTAGCGTTCTTAAAAGGTAGTCCAAATTCTTTCAGCAAGGCATACCCCTCCTCGTCCGTCTGCGCGGAAGTCACGAAGGTGATATTCATGCCGAGAATTCTCGTGATGCTATCGATATTGATCTCGGGGAAAATGATTTGCTCCTGGATACCCAGCGTGTAATTGCCCCTCCCGTCGAACTTGCTTTCGATACCCTTGAAGTCGCGTATACGCGGCAGGGCCACGCGCACCAGCTTCTCGAGGAACTCGTACATCCGTTCGCGGCGCAGCGTGACCATCACGCCGATCGGCATCTTCTTGCGCAACTTGAAGTTGGCGATGTCCTTGCGCGAAATGGTAGCTACTGCCTTCTGGCCCGTGATAGCCGTCATTTCGTTGATAGCCACTTCGATAATCTTCTTGTCGGCCACAGCCATGCCCAAGCCCTGATTGATCACAATCTTCTTGAGCACGGGAATCTGCATGGCGGAAGAATACTCGAACTGTGATTTCAATGCCGGGGCGATGCGCTCCGCATATTCTTTCTTAAGACTTGCAGTATTACTCATTACTTGATCTCCTCACCTGATTTTTTAGCGTAACGCACCAAGGTGCCTTCGTCATTCTTTCTCCGTCCAACGCGTGTCGCTTTCCCCGTCTTCGGGTCAAGGGGATTCAAGTTGGACAGGTGGATGGAAGCTTCTTGCTTCACGATGCCACCTTGAGGGCTCTTCGCGCTCGGCTTGACGCTCTTCGATACCATGTTGATACCTTCCACGATCGCGCGTCCTTCTTTCACGAGAACCTTCAATACCCGACCGGTCCTGCCTTTGTCTTCGCCGGCATTTACGTAAACCATGTCGCCTTTCTTGATATGTAACTTACTCATTACTCTGACTTTTTACAAGATTAAAGTACTTCGGGCGCCAGCGAGACCACTTTCATGTTGGTAGCGCGCAGCTCTCTGGCCACCGGGCCAAAGATACGGCTACCCCTAATCTCGCCCGCGTTGTTCAACAACACGCACGCGTTATCGTCAAACCGGATATAAGAGCCGTCGGCACGACGAATCTCCTTCTTCGTGCGTACGATCAACGCCTTCGATACCGCGCCTTTTTTCACGTCACTCGAGGGGATGACACTCTTCACGGAGACCACGATCACGTCGCCCACGGAAGCGTAACGACGGCGCGTACCACCCAACACGCGGATGCACAGCGCCTCTTTCGCCCCACTGTTATCACATACTGTGAGTCTGGATTCTACTTGTATCATAATTACTTAGCTCTTTCAATGATTTCAACTACTCTCCATCTTTTCGTCTTGCTCAGGGGACGAGTTTCCATGATGCGTACAGTATCGCCGATATTGCACTCATTCTTTTCATCGTGAGCATGATACTTCTTCGTCTTGCTGACGAATTTTCCATATATGGGGTGCTTCTCCTTGAACTTGGCAGCCACGGTAACCGTCTTCTGCATCTTGTCGCTCACGACCACGCCCATTCTTTCTTTTCTCAAATTTCTTGCTTCCATCGAACTAATTATTTATTGTTAAGTTCTCTCTGGCGTAATTCCGTTCTCATACGCGCAATCGTCCTGCGTAGCTCTTTGATCTTTGCAGGGCTTTCCAGGGGGGAGATCGAGTGGTTCAGCAACATTTGGTTATAGTTGGCCACTTCAGCCTCTACCCGTTCTACCAAGTCGGTAGTCGTCAATTCTCTAATTTCCGCAATTTTCATACCGCCTACACATTTTGATTTTGAATGTCATAATCACGTCGCACAACGAACTTCGTCGTGATAGGAAGCTTTTGGGCGGCGAGGCGCAACGCCTCTTTGGCGATCTCGTAAGAAACCCCCTCGGCTTCGATGAGTATACGTCCCGGGGTAACGGGAGCCACGAATCCTTCCGGCGCGCCCTTACCCTTACCCATACGTACGTCGGCGGGCTTGCGGGTAATCGGTTTGTCGGGGAAGATGCGGATCCATATCTGTCCTTGACGTTGCATATATCTGGTCACCGCGACACGCGCGGCCTCGATCTGGCGGCCGGTGATCCATTTGGTCTCCAAGGCCTTGATGCCAAAAGAGCCAAAGGCCAGTTGGTTGCCGCGTTGGGCGTTCCCCTTTTGGCGACCTTTCTGCTGCCTTCTGTATTTAGTCTTCTTCGGTTGTAGCATAACTTCTAAAATTCAATTCGTTTAGCGATTATTTTTCTTCCTTTTGAAGTTCCGTCCGCCGCCGCCGCTATTGCCGCCACGGGCACCATCCTTGCTTTGCGTAAAGTTCGGAGCCAGTTCCTTCTTCCCAAACACTTCGCCTCTGCAGATCCAAACCTTGATACCGATCAGTCCCACCTTCGTCAACGCTTCCGCGTGGCAATAGTCGATATCCGCCCTGAAGGTGTGCAACGGAGTCCTTCCTTCCTTATACATCTCGGAGCGAGCCATTTCGGCGCCGTTCAAACGTCCCGAGATCTGAATCTTGATGCCTTCGGCACCCATACGCATCGTGTTGGCGATGGCCATCTTGATGGCCCGGCGATAGGCGATCTTGCCTTCTACCTGGCGGGCGACATTGTTGGCCACGATCACCGCGTCCAGTTCCGGTCTCTTCACTTCGAAGATATTGATCTGGATATCCTTGTCGGTGATCTTCTTCAACTCCTCTTTCAGCTTGTCCACTTCCTGGCCACCTTTTCCGATGATTATTCCCGGGCGCGCCGTGCAGACGGTAATCGTCACGAGCTTCAGCGTGCGTTCGATAACGATTCTCGAGACGCTGGCTTTAGCGAGTCTCGCATTAAGATATTTACGGATCTTGCTGTCTTCCAGCAGAGAATCACTGTAATCGTTCCCACCGTACCAGTTGGAATCCCATCCTCTGATGATTCCTAAACGGTTGCTTATTGGATTAACTTTTTGTCCCATCTATCTTAATTTTGATCTTCGTTATTACTTTTAGAACCAACGAACAGCGTGACATGGTTCGAACGCTTGCGTATTCTGTATCCTCTACCCTGGGGCGCCGGTCTCATTCTCTTGAGCGTGACACCTTCATCCACAAAAATTTCCGTCACGTACAGTTCGCCACTTTCCGCCTTCCGTTCGTTTTTCTGTTCCCAGTTGGCGATGGCCGAGCGGAGTAGTTTCTCCACTTTGGCGGACGCCTCCTTGGAGGAGAACTTCAAAACGCCAAGCGCCCTGTTCACTTCCATGCCACGGATCATGTCTACGACCAGACGCATCTTGCGAGGAGACGAGGGCACGTTTCGCAGTTTCGCGAAATACATGGTCCTAAGGGCTTCTTTTCTTTTATCAGCCGATATTTTCTTTCTTGCTCCCATTATATTTATTACTTTTTATTTCAACAATGCGCTTACTTCTTCCTGTTGCCGGCGTGACCGCGGAACGTACGTGTCGGGGCGAACTCGCCCAGCTTGTGTCCCACCATGTTCTCGGTGACATAAACAGGGATGAACTTGTTACCATTGTGTACAGCAACCGTGTGCCCCACGAAGTCGGGAGAGATCATCGAAGCCCTGTCCCAAGTCTTCACGACCGTCTTCTTACCCGATTCATTCATGGCAAGCACTTTCTTTTCCAGCTTCACACTAATGTATGGACCTTTTTTTAATGAACGACTCATAATTTTCTCAATTAATCAGGTTACTTTTTTCTTCTCTCGATAATGTACTTCGAGGATTGTTTCTTCGGTGCCCTTGTCTTGAGGCCCTTAGCGTACAATCCCTTACGCGAACGCGGATGACCGCCCGAGGCGCGACCTTCGCCACCACCCATCGGGTGATCGACGGGGTTCATCACGACGCCACGGTTGCGGGGGCGACGGCCCAACCAGCGAGAGCGTCCGGCCTTGCCCGAGCTTTCCAGCCCATGGTCCGAGTTGCCTACACTACCGATAGTAGCTTTACACGTGCTCAGTATTTGCCTTACTTCACCCGAGGGGAGCTTGATGACGCAATAGCGTCCCTCACGAGACGTCAGCTGCGCGAAGTTGCCAGCCGAGCGAACCAGAGCCGCGCCTTGTCCGGGGCGAAGCTCGATGTTATGGATCACCGTACCCACGGGTATGTTTTGAAGAGGAAGCGCGTTGCCGATTTCCGGCGCGGCGGTTTCGCCTGACATTAACGTCGTTCCAACTTGTAATCCATTGGGAGCGATAATGTACCTTTTTTCACCGTCGGCGTAAAACAACAAAGCGATACGCGCCGAGCGATTCGGATCGTATTCTATTGTTTTTACCACCGCCGGCACACCGTCCTTATTTCTCTTGAAGTCAACAATACGGATCATCTTGCGATGTCCGCCGCCGATGTATCGCATCGTCATCTTGCCGGTGTTGTTACGACCGCCCGACGACTTCTTGCCAAATACAAGAGACTTTTCTGGTACTGATGCAGTAATCTCTTCGAAAGTACCAATAATTTTATGTCTTTGCCCCGGTGTAGTGGGCTTAAATTTGCGTACTGCCATTTCTATCAAATATTGCTATAAAAATCTATAGTATCTCCTTCTTTCAGCGTCACAATCGCCTTCTTGAATGCGTTTGTGCGACCTTTGATCAGCCCCGCCTTGGTATAGCGGCTCTTGTTCTTGCCGGCGTACTTCATCGTGTTCACGGCGACAACCGTGACCCCGTAGAGTGCTTCGACTTCCTTCTTAATCTCCAGCTTGTTAGCTTCAGGACGTACCACGAATCCGAACTTATTTTCTTTGTCGGTGATGGCGGTCATTTTCTCGGTCACTAACGGTTTGATAATATATCCCATATTCAAGCCTCCTTTTTACATTAAGATATTGTCAATAGCCTTCAACGAGTTCTCCGTAAGCACGAGAACCCCGGCGTCCAATACCCTGTAAGTATTTAACCCCGAGATAGTCTGTACGTTGGCACCCTTTAGGTTACGGGCTGACAAATATACGTTTTTATTAGCCTCTGGCAAGACTACGAGTAGCTTTTTATCAGAAACTTTAAGGTTTTTTGTCATAGCGATAAATTCCTTCGTCTTGGGAACTTCAAAGTTGAAGTCCTCGACAATGACAATAGCGTTCTCCTGCGCCTTGTAGGAGAGGGCCGACTTGCGAGCCAGCGCCTTCAGCTTCTTGTTCAGTTTGAAGGAGTAGTCCCTGGGCTTGGGTCCGAACACGCGGCCTCCGCCGACCAGTACCGGCGACTTCATGTCGCCACGGCGGGCGCCTCCGCCCCCTTTCTGCCGACCGATCTTGCGGGTCGAGCCGCTGATCTCGCTTCTTTCTTTCGACTTGTGAGTTCCCTGACGCCTGTTGGCCATGAACTGCTTCACGTCCAGATAAATGGCATGGTCGTTGGGCTCAATCCCGAAGATAGATTCGTTTAACGTAATCTTTCTTCCAGTGTCTTCACCTTTAATGTTGTATACGTTAACTTCCATTATTTTTCAATTATAACGATTGAACCTTTGCAACCGGGAACCGAGCCTTTGATCAAGAGGAGGTTGTGGTCCGCGATTATCTTTAATACCTGTAGGTTCTGGACCGTCACCCGGTCGCCACCCATTTGTCCGCCCATGCGCATTCCCTTGAACACCTTCGCGGGATACGAGCAAGCGCCGATAGAACCCGGCTTGCGGGCGCGGTTGTGCTGGCCGTGCGTGCTTTCGCCCACACCGCCGAAGCCATGGCGTTTCACTACGCCCTGGAAGCCTTTTCCCTTGGAGGTTCCCACGACGTCGACGAACGACGCGTCGTTGAACAGCTCCACGGTGATGGTGTCACCCAGGTTCAGCTCATTCTCAAATTCCTTGAACTCGGCCAAGTGTCTCTTGGGCGTTACCCCGGCTTTCTTGAAGTGGCCCATCATCGGCTTGGTCGTGTGCTTCTCCTTCTTATCCTGGAAGCCCAGCTGAACAGCCGCGTAACCATCTTTCTCGACAGTCTTTACTTGAGTAACAACACAAGGACCTGCTTCGATAACAGTGCATGGTACATTCTTACCATCGGCACTGAATACGGATGTCATTCCGATTTTCTTTCCTAATAATCCTGGCATTTCACTAATTGTTAAAGCATTAAACTTTGATTTCCACTTCCACGCCGCTGGGCAATTCCAACTTCATCAGCGCGTCGACTGTCTTCGCCGTCGAGCTGTAGATGTCGATCAGCCTTTTGTACGAAGAGAGTTCGAACTGCTCGCGCGCCTTCTTGTTGACGAAGGTCGAACGGTTCACGGTGAAGATGCGCTTGTGCGTGGGGAGTGGAATTGGTCCGCTCACGATGGCACCCGTCGATTTCACCGTCCTTACGATTTTCTCGGCCGACTTGTCTACCAAGTTGTGGTCGTACGATTTCAATTTAATTCTAATCTTCTGACTCATTGTTACTGTTATTATTTAATCAATTTATACTAAGTAAAGGACAGGCTAAGAGTCATTCGCTAGCCTGTCGCCTTATACTTCCTTGTTTATAGCAAATCCGCGCGTCCCTTCACCTCTTCCAGTACGGCCTTGGCGATAGAGGAGGAGACTTGGGCGTGATGTGAGTAGGTCATCGACGAGGTGGCCCGTCCCGAAGTGATGGTACGTAGGGCGGTGACGTAGCCGAACATCTCGGCCAGCGGCACCATGGCCTTCACGATGCGGGCGCCCGAGCGGCTCGATTCCATGCCTTCCACTTGTCCGCGACGCTTGTTCAGGTCACCGATGACGTCGCCCATGTTCTCTTCCGGAGTAACGACCTCCAGCTTCATGATGGGTTCCATCAGCACGGGTCCCGCCTTCGAGCAAGCGTTCTTGTAGGCCTGTATGGCGCAGATCTCGAACGACAGCTGGTCGGAATCCACGGGGTGGAACGAACCGTCCACGAGGACAACCTTCAGCGAATCGAGCGGATAGCCGGCCAGCACGCCGTTCTTCATGGCCGAGGTGAATCCCTTCTGTACGGCGGGGATAAACTCCTTGGGTATGTTGCCACCCTTGACCTCGTCGACGAACTGCAGCCCGCCTTCCTTGAAGTCCTCGTCTACCGGTCCCACTTTCACGATGATGTCGGCGAACTTGCCACGGCCTCCCGATTGCTTCTTGTACACTTCGCGGAGGTCGACCGTCTTCGTGATGGCCTCCTTGTAGTTCACCTGGGGCTTTCCTTGGTTGCACTCCACCTTGAACTCTCGTTTGAGCCGGTCGAGGATGATGTCCAAGTGCAGCTCGCCCATGCCCGAGATGACGGTCTGGCCCGTCTGCTCGTCCGTTTTCACGGTGAACGTGGGGTCTTCCTCGGCCAGCTTGGCCAGTCCGTTGGCCAGCTTGTCCATGTCCTTTTGGGTCTTCGGCTCCACGGCGATACCGATCACCGGTTCGGGGAAGTCCATGGATTCGAGCACGATGGGCGCCGTCTCGTCGCAGAGCGTGTCGCCCGTGTGTATATCCTTGAAGCCCACGCCGGCGCCGATGTCACCGGCGCTGATTACGTCCACGGGATTTTGCTTGTTGGAGTGCATCTGGAAGAGGCGCGACACGCGCTCTTTCTTTCCCGAGCGGGAGTTGTAGATGTACGACCCCGCCTCAACCTTGCCCGAGTAGACGCGGAAGAAGGTCAGTCGGCCCACATACGGGTCGGTGGCGATCTTGAACGCCAGCGCCGAGGTCTTCTCCGCCTCGTCGGGTTTGCGGTCTTCCTCCGCGCCCGTCTCGGGGTTGACCCCGATGATGTTCTCCGTATCCAGCGGAGAGGGCAGGAAGGCGCAGACGTAGTCGAGCAGTGTCTGCACGCCTTTGTTCTTGAACGACGACCCGCACAGCATCGGCACTACCTCCATCTGGATGGTGGCGTTGCGCAACGCGCGCAGGATCTCCTCCTCGGTAATGGTAGAGGGGTCCTCAAAGTATTTCTCCATCAGGGCCTCGTCGAACTCGGCCACTTGTTCCAGCATCTTGTCGCGCCATTCGTGCGCTTCGTCAACCAGGTTGGCGGGGATGTCGTCGATCTCGTAATCGGCGCCCATCGTCTCGTCATGCCAGTAGATGGCCTTCATCTTGATCAGGTCCACCAACCCCTTGAAGTTCTCCTCGGCGCCGATGGGTATGGTCACGGGGCACGGATGCGCGCCCAGGATGTCCTTCATCTGGCGCACCACTTCGTAGAAGTCGGCGCCCGAGCGGTCCATCTTGTTCACGTAGCCAATGCGCGGCACCTTGTACTTATCGGCTTGGCGCCACACCGTTTCCGACTGCGGCTCCACGCCTCCCACGGCGCAATATGTGGCGACAGCCCCGTCGAGCACGCGCAACGAGCGTTCCACTTCGGCCGTAAAGTCTACGTGTCCCGGAGTGTCGATTAGGTTGATCTTATACAGGTTATCCGCGTACTTCCAGTGGGTAGTGGTCGCAGCCGACGTAATAGTGATACCACGCTCCTGCTCCTGCGCCATCCAGTCCATGGTGGCGGCGCCATCGTGAACCTCGCCGATCTTGTGAGTCAAGCCGGTGTAGTAGAGGATGCGCTCCGAGGTGGTAGTCTTCCCGGCATCGATGTGAGCCATGATGCCGATGTTACGCGTCAAATGCAAATCTTGCTTAGCCATTCTTTTTTATTCCTTCACTTAATGTGGTTTATTACTACTGGTTTTCCGTGGTACGACTTAGAATCTGAAGTGGGCGAACGCACGGTTAGCCTCGGCCATGCGGTGCATGTCCTCTTTGCGCTTATAGGCTCCGCCTTGCTCGTTGTAGGCGTCCATGATCTCGGCGGCCAGCTTGTCGGCCATCGTCTTGCCTCCGCGCTTGCGTGCGTACGATATTAAGTTCTTCATTGAAACGGACTCCTTGCGGTCCGGGCGAATTTCCGTGGGCACCTGGAAGGTGGCTCCACCTACCCGGCGCGACTTCACCTCGACTTGCGGGGTGACGTTGTCCAGTGCTTTTTTCCAAATTTCCAGCGCCGTCTTCTCCTCGTTGGCCAGCTTGGCCTCCACCGTTTTCAGGGCGGCGTAGAAGATTTCGTACGAGGTGTTCTTCTTGCCGTCATACATCAGGTGGTTGACGAACTTCGACACCTTTTGGTCATGATACACGGGATCCGGCAGGATCACGCGTTTCTTTGGTTTTGCTTTTCTCATTTGTTCTGACAAATAATGTTTCGTTCCTGGTTGTCTACTTCTTGACTTCTTCAACTTCCCCACCGGGTCGTTTACTCAACCTTTAGCATCTCCAACGAACTAAAACGTCGTTATTACATGATTAATATATCTCCATTTTTCTACGTATCTCCGTCTACCGCTTACTTTTTCTTCTTGGCGGTGGTGGCGGCTGCCTGTCCCGGCTTGGGTCTCTTGGCTCCGTACTTGGAGCGGCGTTGGGTGCGGCCAGCCACGCCGGCCGTGTCGAGCGTTCCGCGCACGATGTGGTAGCGCACGCCCGGAAGGTCCTTCACACGTCCTCCGCGCACCAGCACGATGGAGTGTTCCTGTAGGTTGTGCCCCTCACCCGGGATGTAGGAGTTCACCTCTTTCTGGTTGGTCAGTCGCACACGAGCCACCTTACGCATAGCCGAGTTCGGCTTTTTCGGAGTGGTAGTGTACACTCTCACGCAAACGCCACGTCTTTGGGGGCATGAGTCCAAGGCGGGAGATTTGCTCTTATCCACCAAGACTTCGCGCCCTTTCCTTACTAATTGCTGAATTGTAGGCATTTCTTAATAGTCTTTTAATTTATATTATTGTTATATTTAATTTCTCAACTGTACATTTTGGGGTGCAAAGATACGAATAAGAATTGAATTATCAACACGCTACGTCTTTTTTTATAGCATTCTCGGGATTCTTGGAGAACCAAAGGAAGGTGGCAAACGTTTACGGACGAGAGCGTGCCCCCCCCCGCGCGCTTCCGAAGCGCGTGGTGGGGGGGGCACGCTCTCGTCGTTGCCCGCGTCCGTCAGGCTTCGCCCTGTATGTTGGTGAGCGGAGGCATGGGGGGCATGTCGTTCACCCGTATGGGGCCGAAGACGCGCTCGTACTTCATGATGTTCTCTTCCAGGGCGCGCAACAGGCGCTTGGCGTGCTCGGGCGCGAGGATGACGCGCGACTGCACGCCCGCCTTGGGCAGGCCGGGCATCATGCGCACGAAGTCGACGATGAACTCGGAGCTGGAATGGCTGATAATGGCCAGGTTGGCGTAGGTGCCTTGCGCCACGTCGTCTTTCAACTCGATCTGTAACTGATTGTTGTTCTGTTCTTCCATGATGATATGATATGTTATTCCATTTATAGTTCCGATTTTTGAGAGGTCCCCTCCCGATAATAGATCACGATGCCTCGCCGACGGATATGGTCGACAAGGTCGGGATTGGTCAGCTGGTGAAAGATAGAGACATCGAAGCGGTAAGGAAGCAGCAGGTCATCAAGATCGACGAGCAACCGGCTAAGGGTGGAACGGACCAGCCGTTCGCCCGTCAGCGTGATATCAACGTCCGAGAAAGGCTTGTTGGTTCCTTTGGCTCTCGAGCCGTACAAGATCACCTGTTCGATGTCCGGATAGCGGGCGAACAGCGCGCCGAGCAGTCCCAATTCCTTTTTTTCCAGTCCGTAGTTTATAGGCATCGCATCTTTTCTTCCAGTTGGGCGAACAACGGTTGATAGACGTCCACAATCTTGCGGTATATCCCGGAGGCTACGTCCTCGTCGTAATCGTGGGACGTGAGGTTGCGATCGGAGATGCTCTCCATCCAACGCGCGTCGTTGATCAAGTCTTCCTCCAACGCCTTGCGTATGGCATCCCGTGGTCCTCGTATATCCGTATATCCTTGGTATTCGAGGTAGTCCTTCATCATGTTCCAGGCGAGTTCGTGCGTGTACTCAAAACGCTGAATCAGTCCCTCCCGCAACAGTTCGTCCACCTCGTCGGCCATACCCATATCGCGTCCGGCCGCTACCGCTATCGCCATGTCAAGCTTCGCCAATGCCTCGCGGTAATTGGAGAACCTTTGTTTCCATCGTATGTCTGGGCGCTGCTCCATAATCATCCTTATCGTTTATCCGCGACAAATATAGTGATAATCATTAAAGTAACGACACTCAACCGCACAAAAAAGCGGCGATCGCCGCGCCCGACCTCATCAATGCGCCACCCTGTTTTTTTCACTTCCCGAAGAGACGTCGCGCGAGGACCTATCGCGGAGACGCGAAAGCTCCATGCGAATCCGCATGAGACGAGAAGCCCGGGCTTTTTTCTCCATTCCCGAAATCTGATTACAAAAGCCCGGGCTTTTTTCTTCATTCCCGAAATCTGATTACAAAAGCTCGGGCTTTTTTCTTCATTCCCGAAATCTGATTACAAAAGCTCGGGCTTTTTTCTCCATTCCCGAAGATTGATTACAAAAGCTCGGGCTTTTTTCTCCATTCCCGAAGATTGATTACAAAAGCCCGGGCTTTTTTCTCCATTCCCGAAATCTGATTACAAAAGCTCGGGCTTT